>NZ_JAXRUT010000005.1:0-272633 GCF_035156405.1 Algoriphagus aurantiacus
CGTTTTTCATACCCTAAAATACAAAGAAGCAGTCAGAATAACACAGAAAAATTAATATAATATACTGTTAATCAGTTGATTATAAATACATTCTCCCTGCAACGGTCTTGGATTGATTTGATTTTTCGAATTGTTCCGGAGTTATGTAGTCGAGATAGATATGTTTTCTTTTTTTGTTTTACCAGATTTCGATGAACTCAAAGATTTCAATTCTGGTCTGGTCGTACTGTAGTTTTGGGATCTGATAGATCAGTTCTGATTTGAGGATTTTAAAGAAGTTTTCGGCCACGACGTTATCCCAACAGTTTCCTTTTCTGCTCATGCTCTGTAATATTTTATAGGACTGAAGCAGTTTCCGGAATTCCTCACAGGCATATTGGACTCTCCGATTTGAATGGAAGATCAATTCCCCTGGATTGACTGGTCTGTTTTGAATGGCCATTTCGAAAGCCGCTTTCACAGTCCTACTGGCTTTCATGGTCCGGCTCATGGACCATCCGATGATTTTCCTGTCAAACAGATCCATGATTTCAGGTAGAGCCAACCTTGATTGGAATCGGGAGAAGATGTCTACGGCCTTTTTTAGGATATCCCGTTCGGTCTCAGCTTCTTTTAATACTTTCTTTAACTGGGCAATTTCTTTTTGTTCAGCACTCATGATGGGTTTAACGTTGCCCGCAAAACTGGCTTCTCCTGAAGCAGTATGTTCCCGGCTCCAGCGGCTTACCATATCTGCTGGAATACCCCGCTCACGACTGATTTCACTGGAGGATTTACCGCTTTTGTGGAGTTCTACCACGATCAGCTTAAAGACCTTGTCGAAGGATCTTCCTCCTCCCTTTTTCATTGGTTCTTAGTAAAGGGCGCTTAACTTACTGTCAAATCAAATGTAGCAGACCCAGTACCACCATTGCTTTCCCTCCAGACTGTTCAATATAGTCTGCCACTTTTTCAAATAGTTCTTTACGTCATGAGGAAAGAACTACTTTATATCCTAATCTTGCCCATTCAAAAGCAAGGGAATTAGGGGAATTCTGAAAGCTAAAGTCAGATAGCTGAAAGGGGAGAAGATGTGGATTGGAATTTAATGCTAGATCTGCGGATAGTGGTATGCAATTATACAATGCCCAGATATACAGAATCCGATAAATCTCTTTTTTTCGTCCAAGGATTTTCCTGGCTGAAGGCAATCCAGGCATGCCATTTTGTATCCTTAAGTATAGGTGAAACGGGAAGAAAGTGATTTCCCTTGTCTCTTGTATTTCCCAGAAACTCCCATTCTGTTCCGCTTCCTTCAGATGAAAGTAGAAAGACAAACACATGATCATAGGTCGTTGCAGCTGCCTGCCAGGAATTATCTGTCCAAGTGAATTTTATTCCCTCAGGAACCCGCTCTACTTTAGGGTCATGCGGACCCAGAAGACTGCCCCGGCTGACTTTCACCAAACTTATATCCAGCACTTTTGACGTTCCCTCGAATTTGAAGGAGTTTTTCATCGTATAAGATACTGCCGCATGATACCCACGCCTCGCTCCATCTACCTGATTTTGATAGCCAAAGCGTAAGATATGCGTGATGTTTTTAAGGAAGTTATGCGCTTGGGTATTTACCGATTGTGAGCGGCGCTTGATTACCGATGTTTTTGCTTTGGTAGCTTTACTTTGTTTGCCGGGCTTTCTGCGGGCATAAGTTACTCCACCCACTTTGTAAAAAACCAGATCTCCCACACTGCCCGATAACCCTTCTTGGATTGAGTTAGTGATTCTTGCCATATGCTTAGTAGTTGATTTACAGCATAATATAGGTTGTCCTAGGGGTAATCACCAATAAAACTAAATAAAAATGAAATTTTTAGCATAGTATAAACGTTCTAAGAGCAATAAAAAATTGGTCTTAGAATGTTTATTAATTAGTTTAGTATTGGTCATGGTATGGTTTTATATGTGGAATTACGCCACTGTGAATCCTTGTATAGGTGTAGTATAGTTAGGGGAAATGCAGGGAAGTTGGCAGGTATGTGAGGACCTAGAAAGGGATTGGATTGCCTTTATTCAATGAGCAATAATCACCAAATGGTTTAAGGACTGAAATATTACTTCGCTGGCTTTTCAGAAGCTACGATCAGGTATCTCAGACCATGTATTTTGGGGAGATAATAGGTACAGGATGTCTCGTTTGCGATTCCGTCCTAAAGAATAAGCACATGGAGTCAAATCCAATTTTTAAAATAGAATTTCCATGCATTTATATTCTTTCCATCTTTTCACAGGCAGCCTACTCCCTGCTTTCAGTACTTTCTCAATAAAGTTGTCACAGTCTGATTCTGATAGCTGCCCATTTTTTACAGCTTGACATAGGAAATCCATAGTGGTTAGGTAGGTGATCTGATGCATTTTGCAATAGCTGGCGATGTCCTTCAGATTACTGCTTGCTAAGATATCTTTCGAGTGCCGGACCACTGCCAGACAAGCGGATTCCCCGTCTCCCTTAAACAGTCTGTTTTTGATATAATGGTATTCCTTTTTTATTTCTTGGTTGTCTTCCGGAAATGGGATTTGTTCTATCAATTTAAAGTTCAAAAGATTGTCCACTTCCGTTTTCTTTCCAGGCATCCGGGAGATTTCTGCATAGACCTTGTCCAAGATTTTGATGGAATAGTGGAAGATTGTTGGAAGCAAGGTGATTTGTCCTCCGACGATAAAATGGGAAAGGACATCTGCGTCGATTAGGATGATTTTATCATTCTTTTTCATCCCCATTGCTTCCTAAAACTGAAAAATCCAATCCTATATCCTCTAAAAGTCCATAATAATGAGCTTCAGAAATCCGCTCTTGTTCGAATAATTTCCTTGCGAGATTTCCGTAATCGCCAATGACTTCACTCAGCTCATTTTTTTCGTAAAGCTTGAGCGAGTACCCATGTTTCATGGCACTTGCTCTTACATTTTCTTTGTAATCCTCTTTCTGATTTTTGTCAATCAGTTTGAGATCAGACAAGCGGTTTAGAAGCGCCCTTCTGGAACAAGAGAAGTATTGCTCTATTTTTAACACTGACGCTAAAGTAACTTTGGATTTCGAAAGTTCTGAGTCGGGAATCAATTCAAGAATTCCTTCCTCTGGCATTAAAAATTTGGATGCAAAAATATCCGCATTAAACTCTTCTCTATCCTTTTTATTAAAAAGGCCTACCTGGCAAATCTGGTAATCAAAACTATGCTGGATGAATAGGTGATATAGTTCGTGACAAATTGTAAAATGCTGGTGGCCAAGAGTTCGGGCAGTATTGATCAGCATAAAGCGATTGCTTTTGCCAACTTTGATGGCCATTCCCGAAATCCCCATCTCCAAAGGTCTGAAAACTGCCAGAACGCCTAATTTATGTAGTAAGCTTTTTAGATGGATGCTTTCCGTATTGCTATATCCAAGCTCTGCCCGGAACTGAGCAGCATATTTTTCAAGAACAAGCTGGTTCATTCTCCAATAGGGATTTCATGCCTAAATAATTCCTGACGATTTTCTTAAACTTGGCGATTTGCTCAAGGTCTGAAGATTTAATGTCTTCTGCTCTAAAAGCCAGGGCTAGGTTCACACTAGCTATATTAAAATTCTCTTCATAAAAATCATATTCATCTACTCCATACAAATTCGCCAGAGGAGACATTAGAGAAGTAGGCATAGTTCTGCTTCCATTTTCATAATAGCTCACTTCCTCACGTAAGATACCCAAGTATTCCGCAATTTGATCTTGGGTAAAGCCTTGTTTTTTACGAAGAGCCTGAAGGTTCTTCCCGATGATTTGATTCTGATTCATAGAGGTTTTGGTTAAAAAATTATGTTACAAAGTTACAAAGTTACAGATAATTAAAAAGAAATGTAACAGACTTTAACTAGAGAAGAGGAACGCGGATTTTTTACCTCAAACTGAATGTGCCTTTTTGTGGGGCAGAACTTCTATCGCATTATTGGCTTTTCAGAGGCTATAATCAGGTAGCCGAGATCGTGCAGTTTTGGGAAATAGGTGCAGGCTGTTTGTTTGGCTATCCCATCCCAATAAACCTCATAGTCAAAAGCCAGACTGTTCTGCTCGCATTGCTCACAGAATTCAAACCACTCTGTCATTAATACAGCTTTGGATACCTTTTTCAGGAATTTGAAAGGATTTAGTAACTCATCTTCTGTTAAGGCTAGGCTATACTTTTGGATAAGTTTTTAATTCCTCCTCTATTTTTCTGAGGAGGACTGGTCTGAAATTTCCAATTCAAGATTCTTTTGAGCTTCCATCAGAGATTTCAAATGCTCAATCATTTCTGTTTCCGATTCCCATGCGGTAATAATGCCCGCGATTAGGTTTCTGTTGATTTCAAGAGATTTGAGTAGCAGTTCAAATATTCTTGGGTCACTGGAGGAATAATTAGCCTGAATGTCACCTCCAATTGAAATGCAGGAGTTGTTGATATTGGATATGAATAAATTCATGTTTGCTGGATGTTGGTTGAACAGCATCAATTTTTTCAATCCTTCTATTCTAAACTATTCTGAAGAGGGATAAATTACCTGATGAAGTATAGTAGGCCTCAATTGCTGTTCAATAGTTCTTTCAGTACAAAATTCTCCTTGCCAAGCTTGCCGGAATTCCCCATATTGATGGATTCCTACTTTTTACAAGTTCAATTTAGATGGCATTTAACGAAGATTCTAGGGTCAAAATCCCGGCAATTTTACATTTGATACGCTTGGGTTTTATCTATATACCTCAAGGACAACAGGATCGAAGAGCGGATACCAATATTTTCGAAAACGTTTTTGTTGAAAGTCTCCTTCGCATAAACCCTGATTCGTCTAAAGAGGAAATCATTCGAGTACTGGACGAATTGAGTTTGGAATTAGATTATGAGGATTTGGGGAGGAAGTTTTTTCAATGATTGACAGCCAATTCTGGTATAAAGCTGATTGATTTCAAAAACTTCGACAACAACAGCTTCCATGTCACCGCTGAATTGACCTGCAAAAACAACGATGAAGAATTCCGTCCGGATATCACCGTTTTGATCAATGGAATGCCTCTTGCCTTTATAGAGGTTAAAAAGCCACACAACAAAGAAGGTGTTATTGCGGAAAGGAGCAGGATCAATTC
Organism: Algoriphagus aurantiacus; assembly: GCF_035156405.1. Lineage (NCBI taxonomy): Bacteria > Pseudomonadati > Bacteroidota > Cytophagia > Cytophagales > Cyclobacteriaceae > Algoriphagus > Algoriphagus aurantiacus. The sequence continues at coordinate 5,136 of NZ_JAXRUT010000005.1, forward strand.
CAGATTTAAAAACAAGCATTTCCGAAGATTTGCCAACATCACCCAACTGATGGTTTTCTCCAATAACATGGAGTATGAGGACGGTATAGTCGAACCTGTTTTCGGGGCATTTTATGCAACTGCGGCCTACTCCGATCTATTATTCAATTACTTCCGGGAAGATGAGGATTACCCTGTCAAGCAAAAACTAGGGGAGATTTCAGATGAACAAGAAAATGCGATCCTGAAGGACAATAACTTACTTGTCATCAAGCATAGTCCGGAGTTCAAAACCAACAAAGAAGTCGGATCACCCACAAACAAAATCCTGACATCCTTATTTAGCAGAGAGCGCTTGGCTTTTATCTTGCGCTATTCCATAGCTTATGTGGAGGAAGAAAAAGGCTTGGAAAAGCACATCATGCGCTATCCGCAGATATTTGCGACGATGGCCATTGCTGCAAAATTGGATGAGGGCAAACAAAAAGGAATCATTTGGCATACACAGGGCTCAGGAAAAACTGCTTTGGCCTTCTACAATGTCAAGCATCTAACGGATTATTATCAGCAGAAGAATGTAATTCCCAAGTTCTATTTCATAGTAGACCGCATCGATTTGTTAATTCAGGCTAGCACTGAATTCTCCAAGAGGGGGCTGAAAGTAAACCCAGTAAATTCCCGTCAGGAATTTGTCAGAGACTTACAGGTGGCAGGAGCTATTCACAATGACAGCGGAAGACCGGAAATCACGGTAGTAAATATTCAAAAGTTCAGCGATGATGCTACTGCGGTTCAACTGCACGAATACGATATCAATACCCAGCGTATCTATTTCCTTGATGAGGCGCATGGAAGCTATAATCCCAAAGGCAACTACCTCGCAAATCTGATCAACTCAGATCGAAAGGCTGTGATCATAGCTTTGACAGGAACACCATTGCTTAGGGAAGTCGCCAAGGAATACGATTCCAGATTGCTTTTTGGCAATTATATCCACAAGTATTATTACAACCGCTCCATTGCTGACGGCTACACCTTGCGATTGATCCGGGAAGAGATCGAAGGCAGGTTCAAAATGGAGATGAAGGAAATGATGGAGCAGATCAAACTCCTGAAAGGTGACATCAAGGCCTCGGATGTATATGCGCAACCGGGATTTGCCCAAGGGTTACTCGATTATATTACCAAGGACTTGGATCAGTTTAGAGACTATTGGCAGGATGAGACACTGGGCGGATTGGTAGTCTGTGACTCCTCGAAGCAAGCGAAAATGTTGTTTCAGTTATTTGAGGAGCAATATGGGGTTCAAGAAATAGAGGCAGAAAAACTTCCTATGGCAGCGGAACCGTCGCTTCCCTATGGAAAGCGGAAAAAAGGGAAACTGACTGCAGCATTAATCCTGCATGATGAAAATGACAAAGGCATACGGAAAGAACTTATCAAAGCCTACAAAGCCGGAAAAATTGACTTACTATTTGTCTATAATATGCTGCTTACCGGCTTTGATGCCAAGCGATTGAAGAAGCTCTATCTCGCCCGGGTGATCCAGGATCATAATTTACTGCAGACTCTTACCCGTGTAAACCGTCCGTATAAAAAATACCACTACGGATATGTAGTGGACTTTGCGGATATCTCCAAAGCTTTTGATCGCACCAACCAACTGTATTTCCGTGAGCTGCAGGATCAGCTAGGAGATGAAATGGATATGTATTCCAATCTGTTCAAGTCAGCCGAAGAAATCAAAGCTGAGATAGAGCATATTCAGGAAACCTTATTCCACTTCGAAACCGAAAACAGGGAAATCTTCTCCCAGCAGATAAGCCAAATCAACGATAAGAAAGAGCTGATAGCTTTGGTCAAAGCGTTACGGACAGCTAAGGAACTGAAAAACCTGATTGCGCTCCAGGGCTATGAAGGTTTGGGTGAATTGGTGGATTTCGAAGTGCTCAATCGTCTGCTGATAGAAGCCCAAAACAGATTGGATAATCTTAACTTTGTCGAAAATATCGGCAACGAAGAGGCAACGCAAAATCTTTTAAATGTCGCTTTGGAGGATATTATTTTCCAGTTTATCAAAGTAGGTGAAGAAGAACTCAAGCTAGCGGATGAACTGAAGGAGCAGCTGCGCAAGACCAGGGAAGCCTTACAAAACAACTTTGACCAAAGTGATCCACATTTTGTGAGTCTCCGCGAAGAGCTGGAACGCATTTTCAAAAAGAAAAATTTGAGCGAAACCACACAGACCGATCTGTTGGAAAACTTACCTTTGCTCCGCAAAATCCATGAGGAAGCCAAAGAGCTCAACCGCAAAAATGCCTTACTTAAAGCAAAGTACGGCAATGATGAAAAATATGCCCGCATCCACAAAAGGTTGACAGAAAAGGGAACGCTCAGTGCTAAGGAGTTGCAATTGCATCGGGCGCTGATGCTGGTGAAGAGAGACGTGGATGGGCGATTGGAAGGACAGGAAGACTATTTAAGCAATGAAGCCCTTTTTAACCGCTATTTGGTGCGACTCGTTTCGCAAAAATTTGTGGTTGACGAAAAATTAGAATTAGATACCGGAACACGACAAAATATCAGTACCCTCATCGGGAAGGAATATTTTCAACTGTACCAACCTAGAATATAAAGAATGACACAGGATATTACCTATACCACCAAGACCAAGCAGCTCATTGATAACCTGAAGAGTGTCTGTGCCAACTACGGCTTGGGGAATGATGGCAATGAATTTAAGATTATCTCTCAGGTGTTTTTGTACAAATTCCTGAATGACAAATTTCGATACGAAGTAAAAAAGCTACGACCTGAATTAGGTGCCAGCAAGGAGTTCAATGCCGAACTGGAAAAGTTGAAGGAAGAAGACCTGGAGCTATTGATGGACTTGTTGGATGAAAATGTGCCGCAACTCAAGCCACATCAGCTCATTGCACATCTTCACAATACCCAAAACAAAGAAGATTTTGCCAAAACCTTTGATGAAACGCTATTGGGAATAAGTTTAGAAAATGCAGGTATATTTTCTATCAAGTCCTTTTCTGGGGCGAAGGATAAGTTGTTTGATGAATTAAGCCAGTTTATTTCAGATTCTTCCCAGCGGGATGACTTTTGTCGGGCTTTGATCAACAAGCTCTTTGAGTTTAGCTTTGAGGAAAGTTTTGAAGATTACTTTGAGGAGAAGTACGACTTTTTCAAAGATATTTTTGAGTACCTGATCAAGGATTACAATTCCGATTCCGGGGGGAAATATGCGGAATATTACACCCCTAATGCGGTGGCAAGGATTATAGCCAATATTCTGGTGGACCCTGAGAATATAGGAAAAGGCAGGTGCTATGATCCAAGTGTGGGGTCAGGATCGCTGCTGATGTCCCTGGCGCATCAGATCGGAGAGGATAAGTGTACCATCTACTCAGAGGATATTTCTCAGAAGTCCAGCACCATGCTTCGTCTGAATCTGATTCTGAACAATCTGACGCATAGCATTCCGAATGTAATCAAGACCAATACCATTTCGCATCCATTCTATCTGGACAAGCAGAAGTTTGACTACATCGTGTCTAACCCACCGTTCAAGCTTGACTTCGCTGATTTTCGGGACGATTTGGAAAAGGATAATTTCAAAGAACGCTTTTTTGCCGGGATCCCCAAGGAGCCCAAAGCCAAGAAAGAATCTATGGCGATTTACCTGCTCTTTATCCAGCATATCATGTACAGTCTCAATGACAGTGGAAAAGCTGCTATAGTGGTGCCGACTGGATTTATAACGGCGCAAAGTGGGATAGAGAAGAAGATAAGGCAACGTCTGATCGATAAAGGCTGGCTACGTGGTGTGGTCAGTATGCCAAGTAATATCTTCGCCAGCACGGGGACCAATGTGTCTGTTCTCATTATAGACAAGAAAGCTGGGACTGAGCAAATCGTGCTAATGGATGCTTCCAAACTCGGGAAAACTGTCAAGGAAGGAAAGAATCAGCGTACCGTACTTTCGAGGGAAGAGGAAAGCCAGATTATTGACATATTCAATTCCAAAGAAGCAGTCGAAGACCTTTCGGTTGTAGTCAGCAAGTCACAGATTCAGGAAAAGAACTTTTCCTTTTCTGCCGGGCAATACTTTGAGGTGAAGATCGAGTATGTGGATATCACGGCTGAGGAGTTTCAGGTTAAGCTTAACGGCTTCGAAGAGCGGCTGAACGGATTATTTGATGAAGGGAAGAGTTTGGATAAGGAGATTTTAGAGGATTTGAAGAGCTTGAAACTGAACTATCTTTGAAAAGAGCAGCGAAATGATAAAAATCAAAAAGGTCGATGCTATAGCAGAGCTGAATAAGAGGAATATTTCTTCAAAGGATAATCTTGAATTTATTAATTATCTGGATACCAGTAGTATTACAAAAAACAATATCTCTTCCATTCAATTCTTGGATAAAGATTTCCCAAGTAGAGCAAAGAGAAAAGTTCAGAATAAAACTATTCTATATTCAACAGTAAGGCCTGAGCAAGAGCATTATGGAATTGCTGAGAACCTAAACATTGAAAATTTTATTGTTTCTACTGGGTTTACAACAATTGACGTAACCTCGAGTGAGGTTGAACCGAAATTCCTTTATTACCTGCTCACCCAACCCTCAATAATTCAATACCTTCAAGGCATTGCAGAGAATTCAGTTTCAGCATATCCATCTATCAAACCAGAAGTGATTGGTGAATTAAGATTTAGATTTCCAAGTCTTCAAACCCAACAAAAGATCGCCTCCATTCTTTCTGCCTTAGACGATAAAATCGAGCTCAATAACCGCACTAGTACAGAATTGGAGAAGATGGCGAAGTTGATATATGAGTATTGGTTTGTGCAGTTTGATTTCCCCTTTGATTTCCGTAAGGACAAGCCTGCGGATGAGACTTCTCGCGCTGAAGATATCAAACCTTATAAATCAGCTGGTGGCAAAATGGTCTGGAATAAGGAATTGAAAAGGGAGATACCGGAAGGGTGGGAGGTTGGAGACTTAGAAGAACTTTCAGATTTTAATCCATCGCTCAAAATAGGTAGAAATGCGGTTGCTCCTTATTTAGGAATGACATCAATTTCTACAAGCGGGTATATGACAGAGATACCTGAGGAAAAAGGATTCACAGGAGGAATCAAATTTCAGAATGGAGATATAGTAGTAGCACGAATTACCCCCTGCCTGGAAAATGGGAAAACAGCATTGATTACCATGCTAGAGGAGGGAAGTATTGGTTTCGGTTCAACGGAATTCATTAATATTCGGGCTAAGGAAAAGTGCCATATCAGCTATTTAGCTATTTTATGCCGTTCGGATTCATTTAGAAATTACGCTATTTCAAAAATGACTGGAACATCTGGGAGAAAGCGAGTTGATGCAAAGGAGTTGGCTAAGTTTCGATTGCCAGTTCCTCCAGATAATCTTTTAAAGAAATATGGAGACTTAATAGATCCTTACTTTCAAAAAATGACAAGTAATGCCAATCAAAACCAAGAACTCGCTTCACTTAGAGACTGGCTCTTACCTATGCTCATGAATGGGCAAGTGACTGTACCTGATGCGGAAGAGCTAGTGGAGGAGAAGCTGGGGATGGTGGCGGAGGAGAGGGGGAGCTATGGGAATAAATAGGAATTTATGCTAGAATCTCTCAATGAATTCTTTACCCTTTCTAACTTTCTAAATGTGTTTTTGTATTCATTTGGGGTTTGGATTCCGGTTTATCTAACTCACTGGTATCACTTGAGAGGGGAAAGGAAAAAGGAAAAATCTTTTAATAAAAATACCCTTGTCTTGCTTGATCAGGAACTTGCAATGATTCGGAAAAGCAATGAGAAGATTCGAAAATCCTGTCATCGGATTACAGATGCTTGTAAACGAGAAAATCGGCTAATTTTTGATGAGTTTCCTCATCGCTTGGATACAGAGATTTTAGAGTCATTAATTTCAAATCTAGTTCAGTTTAGAGACCAAAATCCAATGCTACTTCGCTATTTAATTGGGTTAAAGTCTAATTTATTGGAAACCAATGAATCCTTGGATTTTGGGTTGCTTAGGACTTTTGTAGAGAATAATCAACGAAATAATGCTGGAGATACAATAGAGGGGTATTTTGAAGGAGTGCTCAAATATATCGAAGCTAATTTTGAGTTTATTGAAAATGCCAAAATAGAATTAGGAAAGATTGAATAAATCAATAATTCCGTCAAGTGGACAACGGTCAAGGCAGTATTATTAAGCAGATATGACAGCTATTTTTAAAATCTAAGTCAGATTGTCAGGTGTGTTTTTCTGTACATGAACTACAATTTTTAAATTTTAATTCATTCTGACAATAATTGGCCTAAAAACCAAGTAAATGATTTTTATCAATTCTTTGGCATTTTAGTTGTCAAGAGATGGAGAAAAAATATCGGACTGAAATCTCAAAATCCTATACAAAGAGAATGTCAGGCGGCCACCTGACATTTTTCTTTTATAGGCACTTACTCAGATTGACTTGGCGCTCATCGCATGCTTTCATCAATCACTAATGGCTGGTCACCGGATTAAGAGATAAGTGGCATTTTTATTTGGTTAGACCCAAATTATGATGCAAAAGTGAAGGAATTATCTGTTTGAACAAAAGTTTTTTAAAATTTTTAACAAGCTGGTAAGCCATTGTGATGCGGGAATTTGAGCTTCACCCGAGATAGGAGACACTTTAAAAATTTAAAAATCTATAAAAAATGGAAATAGAAATATTTACACTCTGCGATTACGCAGCCGAATGTCAACCCGGGAAGTTGACTATTGTAGGAACGTTTGATACGGTCCACTGTCAAAATGTACCAGTTATCCATCCAAATTGTTCAATTGCCTTAAGGGTAAGAATGGCAAATAAGGAGGCTGGATTACATGAAATAGAAATCAGGTTTCAAAATCCAATTGGTCAAGAAATTACCAAAATACAGGGGCAACTCAATGTTGTTCCCAATGAATTTGCTAATTATTCAACCACCAACCTTGTTGTCAATTTTGGAAATTTGGAATTAAAGGAACTTGGGAAATACACTTTCGAACTTTGGGTAAACGGTGATTTTCAAAGTGGATTAAGTATGAATCTTTTGAAAATTGATCCGTCTCAACTAAAAAGAGTAGCATAATGAAAGTAGGAGATCAGATTCAAGTTGAAATTGCTGGTGGAACTCAAGGGGTAACTTTGGGTGATCCAGGAAGGAGTTCAATGTCAATTGGCCCAGGAGCATCTATGAGTGTTCCAGGTGAAATAATTGGTGATATGGGTCAATATTGGCAAGTAAGATTAAGTATGAGTATTGATGGTAGAAATATCGTCAATGTTTCTAAGTGAAAATGGTGCGCTAGGTTTGAATAGCGTTTTAGGCGGGTTTAGGCCCGCTTTTTATTTAAGCCCAAATCCACATCAAGATATTTTTCACAAAGTTGATAAAGTTTAAATATTAGAATTCCTAATATTTAGGAGCAGGGAAATCGCTTTTAAAAATCGCTAAAATTTAAGGATTATTGGTTATTTTTGGGAGTGGTCAAAAAAATGGCCAATCCAGATTTAGACCAGAAAGTACACCCGGCTTTCTCCTCATTTTTTTCAGAATTGAAAGATCCCCGACGTATAGCCAAAGGCAACCACCTTTACCCCCTTGAAGAAATCCTGTTCCTTGCCATTGCCGCAGTTGTCAGTGGGGCGGATAGCTGGACGGCTATCAGTCTTTTTGGACGTGCCAAGCTGGACTGGCTTAGCAGATTCTACCCATTTGAAAACGGAATACCTTCCCATGATGTTCTGGGTAAAGTGTTCGCTGCCCTTGATTCACAGGCATTCAGTAGGTGTTTTGTTTCCTGGATTGAGTCTATGGCCCGTATCACTTCGGGGGAAGTGGTATCCATAGACGGCAAAACACTCCGCGGTTCTGAAGACAAGGCCAATGGGAAGTCCGCGTTACATGTGGTATCAGCCTTTGCAACGGCCAACGGGTTATGCCTTGGGCAGGTAAAAGTGGATTCCAAGAGCAATGAAATCACCGCTATACCGGAACTGCTGGAACTGCTGGCCCTCAAAGGCTGCATTGTCACCCTGGATGCCATGGGGTGTCAAAAAAACATTGCCGGGGCAATAAAGAAAAAAGAAGCCGACTATATGCTGATGGTGAAGGGAAACCAGAAGGAACTTAAAGACCAGATAGAAAAGCTGTTTTCCATCACTGCGGTTAAAGCAGAATACAGCAGCAATGAGCTTGGACATGGAAGGATAGAGCACAGATTATGTGAAGTAGTCGACCAATTGGAGTTCCTTGACGGCAGGGAGGAGTGGCCGGGTTTAAAATCCGTTGTAAGAATAACTTCAGAAAGAATTATCAAACAGACCGGAAAGGGAACTGCCGAGACCAGGTACTATATAACTTCCCTGAAAGCGGAGGTGAAGCTCATCCATGACGCGGTAAGGAGCCACTGGGCGGTGGAAAACAACCTCCATTGGAGTCTGGACGTGATATTCAAAGAAGATGCCTCACTCAAAAAGAAAGACCACTCAGCGCTCAACTTCAATAAAATCGCCAAAATGGCACTCACACTGATCGATCAGGAGAAAACTACAAAAAAGAGTAAACCGTCCAAAAGATTGCTGGCTGCACTGGACGACAGGTATAGAGCTAAAATCCTTAAAGTTTAAAAGCGATTTCCCTGTATTTAGGAGGTAGCAGTCGATATTATAATGCATAGTTTAATACTCTAGTAAATGCCTCAAAGAACAATCGAGTCAACATCCACCTTCAACTCATTCAAAATCGGTGTCAGGATATCTTCTGTATCTGTTTCAATGCTGACAATTAAACTGTACCGAGCTGATTGTACATATCTTTTATGGATGGGTCTAGTCTTCCACCATCCTCCGGTTGGGATTATGGCCAATTCGTTTTTGGTAGCCAAATCTGCAGCATTTCCTATCCATATATCCCTATGAATTGAACCTTTGTCTCTGATTTGTTGACCGAGGACCCAGTTTTCTTTGCCCTCTTTTTCGTATCCTTCCTCAAGGGATTTTCTCGCTTCTTTATTAATTCTAGCCATAAATGCGGAGGAGGATTCGTTTCTGTCTTTGAGTTTAAAACGAAGCCCGTGGGAAGCATAGTTATTGGCATTTGCATAGCGTTTATTCCCTGGGTTAGGCTCTACGAAATACGACAAGGTTATATTTAGCCTTACTTGGACATCTCCTAATTCTAAAAGCTGTTCCTGTGGCCATGGAAGAGTAAATAAGTGGCATTCATTGGCTTTAACCCTACTCTCTTCATATGTGTAAGGTTTTATTTTTTCTTGGATCACAAGGGAAACAGAATTCTGTAGGGTATAAATAGCGGAAGTAAGAAAAGGAACCCCAAACCCTACCGAAGTTAAAAGAGTTATTTTTTCCTCTTTTGGTAGCTCTTCAATTTTTCTACCTTCCAACATTTGATCAGTCCACTGTGCAGAATGAACCAGCAGTGCCCTAATTGTCTCTGGCCAAAGTTCAGGATAGATTTCCAGAATTGATGCTGCAAACTTAGTGGCAAATGCTGTGGCTGCAGAGGTATCTCCAAATGTGCAGAACGGTGATTTGGCCATTCCTCCTTTTGATATGGTTAAAGGAAGTAAGGAATCTGGATCACATAGGCCACCATTCCACATCCCACAATTTCCTCCTTCAAAAACAACTTCGGGTTTATTAGGCCAATCGCTATTCCAGGAAAAACTTGTACTACTAGAGGGAGAGAGTTGACCTCTTTGTGCTAATAGACTGGCACCTGGATACCGAACTAAATCAATCCTATCTTTGAGTGTATAGGCTCCAATGGTTAGCGCATTGAATGCCTGTCCCGGATCATGGATACTGTATTCAAAATTTGAAGCTGGATATCCAGGCCAATGATAATTAGGAATATTGCCGGCTGAAATAAGCATCAATCTTTTCCAATCCTCCTCACCAAAGGCTGATTTATCAATAGCTGCTGACCAAGACGAAGGCTTTCCTTGGTGAATTACCCCGTCAGCAGTAATTGCCAAACAAAACACTCTTTCAGGAGTGATATTAATTACTTCTGCTCGTGCTATTGCTTCCTCTGTTATCACTCCATATAAGTCTGGATCAGTTGGCTGAGTTTGATTGATGATTTTAATGCTTTCAAGCCTATGGAGAAGTCTGACTGAATCTTTATTTAAAAATGCTTCAGATAAATCTCCAAATAGAATGATCCCTGCCATAGGGTTACCATGTCCAGAGCCCGACCAACTATCATCAGTATTCCAGGAAGGATCTACCGTGTCAGGGTAAATTATGTGTCTTAAATTAGTCAGGAGAGGATGGCCTTCATTTATTCCGGAGTCCAATAAGCAAACGGAAATAGTGCTTTCATTATTGATTTCGAGCCTTTGAGATAGATCCCCAATCCACTCTTTTTGTTCTGGGATGTCCATAGAATTAAATGTATCAGCTAATTCTACAGGCTTTCTTAATTCATCCAGATAGGTGGAATGGAGTAATGGCCCCATAATCTTTTTTGGGCTACCCTTAATAAGTATTACTAAATGCTCTGGAAAGATTAGGAATCTTGAAGCTATTTGAACTCCATATTCAGATAAGCTTGTCGTTATTGCTTCCTTTACAGTATCTGCAGAATCCATGGTGATATCCAGCCATACCTCCCACCAAACTTCCTCATTCGCCTCTGGAAATGAACGTTCAGGTTCCTGCCAAAACGATTTTAACGTAGCTTGTTTTATCGTCTCAATATTGGATAGCAGGCTCGCATTTTTAGGATTTCCCTTTTCTGTGTTCTTTTCAAGATTGGAATAATCGTCAACCTTTTTTAAGAAATCATTTACTCCTTTTTTTGATAAAAAGACTGCACTTATGGTCTTAGCCTGATCATCTTCGTAATATTCTTCTTTTAGGTTGGCAACTCTGATATCTCCGGATTTTCCCTCAAATTTAGCTAAGTCCAATGCAAAGCCTGGGAAAGTTTCAAATTCTACATAGACGTAATCTCCTGGTTCTCCTTCCCAAAAATCAATGAAAGCCTCGTCAAACTCATCTTTTAGCCTTTTGCCATGACTTACCTGACTGATTTTTTCGTTTGTTGGAAATCTTCCAGATCCGAGCGGAGTAAAACTGACTGATTTGGCCTTATTAGTAAAAAATATATGCTTATAAACACCATCCATAGTCAGCCGTTAGTAGGTGCGTTTTCTGTTTTCTATATATTGAATTATTCTTTTTTCAGTGATGTAATCTTCTCCATAGATTAAAAAATCCTTCCAGATATCTTCACAGATTTTGTGGACTTCTGCATAGCTGAGACCTAGTGAGAGTTGTGAGATATGGCCAAGGTTCCAATTTGAAGAACTATCAAGCTCATCCAGTCTTGAGGAATAGATTTGATGTATTTGTTCCAAAGAAGGATTCCCGTATTGGATTATATCATCAAACCTTCTAAACAGGGCAGTGTCCAGACTTTCAGGAAGATTGGTTGCAGCGATAATTAAACTATTGGATTTATCTTTTTCAATCTGAAGTAAAAAGCTATTCAATACCCGTTTGATTTCTCCTACGTCCTGACCCTGAGTTCGGGTGCTGCCAATACTGTCAAACTCATCAAAAAGGTAGACAGCTCTAAAATCCACCATGGCATCAAAGATCAATCGAAGCTTTGCAATGGACTCTCCAAGATATCGGCTGATCAAACCGTCAAGCCTTATAATAAATAAAGGAAGTCCCAATTCCCCCGCTAATGCGTGTGCTGTCATGGTTTTTCCTGAGCCTGGAGTTCCAACCAACAAAAGCTTTCTTCTAGGTTGAAGATTGTGGCTAAGCAGTTTTTTTAGATGTCTTTGCTCATGAATTACCTTTGCCAATGTTTCCTGAATCTCAGATGACAAAACCATGTCTTTCAGTTTTATTTCTGGACTGACTAGCTCCAGTAAGTCATTCAACTCTTTTTGAGCGGCATTTACAGGAAGTCTTTTGACGATAGAAGTGGAAGATTTGCCTTTGTCAATCAGTTTTTTTAATTCTTCCGCAATCGCGACATGTCCTTTACGTGCTTCTGCAGCAGCAATTTGCATAGCAGTAGCGTAAAAGCGGGATTCGTCCCCCTCTCCAAAAGATTTGATCAAACTCTTTATTTGTTCAGCCGCTGCCATTTCAGTTTTTGTTGCAAAGGTAAATTATCCATCCAAAGGAAATAACTCAATATAGATTTATAAACTCTTATTCAAAAGTTTGACATCAAGAACCTCTTCTAATTGTACGAGGGAATCAAGTGTGAAATTATACGTTCCTGATAACCACTTCCTGATCTGCAAAGGACTTGCTCCCATTACTTTTTGCAGATCTTGGTTGTTCCAGCCTTTGGAGTCCATGGCAGTAGCAATTCTAGCTGCAACATCCATTTTTGTATCAACTTTAGACTGTTCTAGTGGATCGATTTCCGATAGTAAAGATTTGAGTAACTGATTATTATTTGAAGACATACTGACTTAATAAAAACATAAATCGTGCTATTTTATAAAAAGCAAGTTGCTCACTTCTAGAGATTTAATTATATAATATATCACTTCCCAATCAACTTCTCCAGCCTCGCCATCATCTCATCCTTTTCCTTCAGCATACGCTCAAATAAGGCGATTTTTTCTGCATGGAGCTTCTTGATTTCTTCAATTGGGTTAATATTAAAAGTACAATTATTAGCAAACGCATTTTCAAAAGCACGCTCATTAAATGTATTTGCAATCACATTCACAGCTTGTTCCTCATCAAAATTCTGGAAAGCCTCTAAAGGTAGTTTTAGGGCATCAGCAATCTGGGAAAGCAGGCTGGTTTCGATTTCTTCTTTTTGCTCGAGCAGGGAGATCTTCTTCTGATTCCAGTCATCACCCAATTCATAAGCCAGTGATTCCTGCTTGATGCCCAGCATTTCCCGGAAGCGCTTGACGTTTCTGCCTTGGTGGATGTGTTTGGATGATGAGTCGTTCATGAGATTGTATTTATTAATCTGGCCTGTGAAGTCCCGTAAGGGTAGACACAAGCCAGTTGAGTTATGGTTATATTTTTCGGTCTGTGAAGACACAGACCGAGGCGATGGACTTATTTCTGTGTTAGATCAAATTTAATCCTTTCCTGCTTTTGACACAGGATGTGAGACTGGATTTCTTAGGTAAAATAGGCATTTGGCGGGGATAATTTATCCCATTACTAAAATTTTAGCGTCAATTCATGTCATAGGCTGATTTGAAAGTACATTTTTAACTGTTGCGAGGCTTTTTTCTCTAAGCATAATTTACTTTCCTTTTTTATCCTTTCGCTATTCTGGTTTATGCTGTCGGGGAATAGCATAGAAGTTAGGTATCAAGTCTCTTTGCCTTCAGAGTTTCAGTTTTATCCAACTTCAAAAAGCCATTCCCTTCGCCTATGGAATCCTATCCATCCACCGTAACCGAGTTTTCTATTTTACCTACAGAAATTATAATTCCTATATGCAATAAGTCCTTACTTATTGACTTGGAAGCAGCAAGAGCCATGATTTCCACAAAGAGCTACGTCCCCAAAAAGAAGCTTTCACTTAATATGGAAAGTGAATTGCTGGAGGGCCATATCCGAATGGAAGCTTCTCTATCAATTCGTAATATGGTTACCGTATTCACCTTACAATTATTCGCTGATCATTTACTGATAGAGCGAGGCGAAGAAAGGTCAGTTGAGCTGATTGAATTGGAAGAATACCTACTTTTGTCTTCGCTTGATAACGAGTATAATTGGATGATTAGGACGCTAATTCGCTCGCCCTACTTCCCGCTGGTTCTTTCCAAACCTTCATTGTTTACGATTTCCCGCAGTGGCTACCTCGAATCTGAAAAGCCTATCGGTAAAGTATATGAAGAAGGTCGTACAGAATCGGAGGTACATTCTTTTGCAGATACAAGACTATGGATCAGAAAGGAAGAAATGGATCAGGAAAATTTAGTGGTCGGATTCTGCGTCCCCCAAAATTACCATGATGACAACTATGCACGTCTAGTTCCATTTATTGCCTCATTAGGCAATAACAGTGATGAGATCCGTTCTTTTAAATCATTTGTGTGCGAAGGAGCATTGGACTGTTTGACCATGTTCTCTGCCCGACAGCGAAAAATCTATGCCCTGATGCTTCAGCTGGAGGCTATTGTAGAAATAGATGAGGAGGTGACAAGCCCTGACCAAAAGCTAATTTCAATTTCGGAAATCTTTCCAAAATCAATGACTACTGCAGGAGAAGGTATTTCGCCAAAACTCCAGCAAACCTTCCGGATTTGGGATGATTTGGCTGTTTTGCTTCAGGAAGAAAAATACTTCTACCTGGCCAGCTACACCTCCCATAAGCATGTCAAAGGAAAACCCAAGAAGAGCTCAATGATTCAGGCAACTCTTGCCGAAGAACCTGTGAGATTCAGCTTTGATCTTAAGAAGGAGGAGAACCAATTAATAATCTACCAACGGATTCATTTGGGAGAAGACCAGGTGGAAAGTTCTATGAGGTTTCCTACGAAGAAACCCTTTTTTTTCATGGAAAAAAGAGCTTCAAAAAAGGTCTTTAGGATCCAAAATCCCCTTGATCTGGCAATACATAACTATTTCGGATATTACCCCGCAAATCTCATTGCCTTTGAGGAATCCCACGATGATTTTAATACGAAGTTTCTTCCTTGGCTGACTACCTATTTTCAGGTTAATATCCCCAAATCATTGAATCGGGGGGCACCAAAAAATCCGAAAATCATGGAGCGATCGGTTTTCCTACAAACTCTTGGACATAGAATTCTAATAATTCCCAGGATATGCTACGAAGATGGGCGGCAGGTGAATCCATTGACCCAGGGAATCCACTGGCTGGAACCTGTGGAAGATGGCTACCGGCAAATAATGCGAGACAGAATTGGAGAAGAGGATCTGGTCCGGTTGATCAAAGCCCTTCATATAGATTTTAAGAAAGCTCTGTTCAACTGGGGTTTTGAATTGCCGAGGGTAGATTTTTTGGACAATTTCTGGTTTGCGGAGGCTTTGGGTAGTTTGGAATCAAAGGGCGTGACCATTCGAGGTTGGGAATCACTGGGAATTCCAGACTGGCATTATGCTGTTCCTGAGGTTAAGTTGGACTTTCAGGAAGAATCCGGCTGGTTTGATATTGGCATCCAAGTTCAGGCAGGAGATACGGTGGTCGGCATGAAGGAACTCAGAAAATCGGTGATGAAAAATGATGGCCTTATCCAGCTTAAAAATGGCAGGACTTCCCGAATCCCGGATTCTTGGCAAAAGCAATTGCAAAAGGTAATGGCTTTTGGGATGGAAAAAAATAATGGGGTTCGCATATCCCGCTGTCATTTTCCCATTCTTCAGGAGGTGGGGAATAGCACCATGCCGGATAAACTAAAAAAATGGATTTCCCGTAAATCAGCTGCTTACCAGAGTAAAAAAGAAAGGCAGAGCATCCAAACTCCGGAGGGAATTCAGGTCGAATTACGACCTTATCAGCAAGAAGGGGTTCAGTGGATGCAGCAGCTGGCTGAGGAGGAATGGGGAGGTATCTTGGCAGATGATATGGGGCTTGGCAAGACGCTACAGGTGCTTACCTTTCTACAAATGATCTGTAATCTACAGGAAGAGACAGTTCCAAATTTGGTAGTAGTTCCTACCTCATTACTGTTTAATTGGTTGGAAGAAGGAAGGAAGTTCGCACCCAAACTGCGGATGACCCGGTATTATGGTGCTTCGAGAGAAAATCTGCAGGGGAAGTTTGGGGAATATGATGTCATTGTGACTACTTATGATATTGTGAAGACGGATTTGGAATTTCTTTTAGGATTTGATTTTCAGATGCTGATTCTGGATGAAGCCCAGGCAATCAAGAATTCGGATACACAACGCTTTCAGGCGATCAATCAGCTCAATGCAAAACAACGGATAGCACTAAGCGGAACTCCTGTTGAAAACAGTACCATGGATCTCTATGCGCTGATGAATACTGTGAATCCGGGCTTTTTTGGTACAGCGGCAGGATTTCGGAAGAATTTCATGCTCAAAGAAACCGAGGGGAAAGAAATCAGGATGCAGGCTCTTCAGACGGTTACCCAGCCTTTTATACTAAGAAGGACAAAGGAGCAGGTCGCTCCTGAGCTTCCGGGAAAAACTGAGTCTGTGATTTACTGTGAGATGACACCGAAGCAGCGCGAATTGTACGAGTCTGTCCGAGCCCAATATAGAGCCAAAATCCTTGAGAAAATGGATTCCGAAGCCGTGGGTAACCCTAGCCTGTTTGTACTGGAGGGAATCATGAGGTTACGGCAAATATGTGATGATCCGAGTCTGATACCAGCTGGCGGGAAGCTAGCAGGAGAATCGGCAAAGTTGATCCAGTTGATGGAACATATTCAGGAAAAGACCGGAAACCATAAGATTTTAGTGTTTTCACAATTTACCGGGATGTTGGCCTTAATCAGGGAGCAGTTGGAAAAAGAGCGTATAGGCTATTCCTATTTGGATGGCAAAATCACTGAGCGAAAACGTCAGGAAGCAGTTAGGGCATTTCAGGAAGAAGCAGAAGTCCGGGTTTTCTTGTTGAGCCTGAAGGCAGGTGGAACAGGCCTAAATCTTACCGCAGGAGACTATGTCTATCTGGTAGATCCTTGGTGGAATCCTGCTGTGGAAAATCAGGCAATAGACAGATGCTATAGAATCGGACAGGACAAGAAAGTAATGGCTTACCGCCTGATCTGTCAGGATTCACTGGAGGAGAAAATACTGGCTATGCAAGAAGAAAAACGGGAGCTGGCCGAAAATGTCATTGGGTCTGGTGAATCTCTTTTATCGTCCATGTCGCTGGAAGCAGCACTGGAGCTATTTGGCTAGCCTCGAAAGGAATGAAAATGTGGGGGTTCTATAATAAAAAGTTTTGTTCAACCCCTATAGGGGTTGGGCTAAAGAGACGTGATCTGCTATGATCCATGGGTTGCACCCATGGCTATTGAGGGTTTGATCCCTTCAGGATCGGGACAGGCTCTTCAGGATCATTGAATACAAAAAGACTTAGAGTTTGGTAGGTCATCTGGTTTACTATTTCTTTCGTATAGTCATGATAATGGGGAGGATTAGTTAGTGTTAATAGGAATTGTTTCAAAGTATGAAATCATACTTGTTCGTCATCACTTAGCAAATATTACCGATTGAAAGCCGACCACAAAGTGGTCAAACTTTTCAATAGCCACCCATGAAATGGGTGGTTAGCGGACATAATATGTATACAGGATCAACCCTGGAGGGGTTGAACTAATAGTTAGATTAAAGCAATTCATGTCAAGTTTTGCGAATCTGAATGTTGGTAAGCAAAAGCAAACTACAAATAAAATCAATGGGAAATTTCCCATCTGAAGCACTGGTTCTGAATCCTGAAAAATACCTCACTTAAAGAAATGTGCCTACTTGTTGTGAAAGCACAATGATTTTATAAAATTGGCTGCAAACGAAGAATTTGTAAGAAAATACTTTACTATAATGGTTGTAATACCTTTTTAGTGGAGTTTCGGGCTTTAATTCAGACTATGCCAAAATGAAGAAAACTACTCCTGAACATCTTGCTTTAGTTAAGTCTCTTTTCAAAGGAAGGGAGGATGTGTTTGCTACAAGATGGGAGAAAGGGTCTAAAAGTGGGTATATGCCTGCGTATTTTTTTGACCCCTATCGTTATCGAGTCCACAAAATGCAAGGAGGATCTTTCCATGATTTTTCTGAAAAGTCATTTCTCAATTTAACGGATGAACAGATCAGTAAACACTTAACAGGGGAACATTTTATCGGGATATATCCTTTGCTTCAGGATAATACGTCTTGGTTTATTGCTGCTGATTTTGATGAAGGTGATTGGGTGTTATCTGCGAGGAAATTAATACATAGCTGCATTGAAAATGGTATCCCGGCATATCTCGAGCGGTCCCGCTCAGGCAATGGAGGGCATGTGTGGATTTTTTTTGATCAACCTATACCTGCTTACAAAAGCCGTAAGATTATTTCCTCCTTATTGATTTCATCCGGTGCAACATCAGCATTTGATAAAAACACGAGTTTTGACAGGCTTTTTCCGAATCAAGATAGCCATTCAGGAAAGGGATTGGGGAACTTGATCGCATTACCTCTAAATGGACTATCTGTACAAAAAGGCAATACATGTTTTATAGACCCTGAAACCCTAACTGCCTATCCAGATCAACTGAGGTTTATCGGTCAAATCAAAAGGGCTTCCATTATTCGTTTGGAAAAACTGTATAGCGGATTGGCGGAAAATATATTTACTGAACAAAGCACCGACAAGCTTCAGATTGTTCTGAAAAACAATATACGGTTGAACAAAAATGCTATTCATCCTCTGCTTTTTACATATATCAAAGAGGAGTTGAACTTTCCGAATACAGCATTTTTTAGTAAAAAAGGAAGTGGGAAGAGTACTTATGGTACGGATAGATTTTTTAGATTAATTGAAGAAGAAGGTGATGCTGTGTATTTACCCAAGGGATTTGCAGGCAAGTTAATTCGCTTTTGTAAACTCAATCAACTTGATTTTTATTTTTCTGATGAACGGCTTTTACAGCCCCCTGTTTTGTATTCCTTTCAAGGATTACTGCGGCCTTATCAGGAAGAAAGTATGCAGTTAATTAGTAAGAAAGACTTGGGAGTTATCGTTGCCCCACCCGGATCCGGTAAAACTGTCTTGGCTTTAAAAATTGTTGCAGATAAGCAACAGCCTACATTAATTATAGTTCACAGAAAGCAATTAGCTCTTCAATGGGTAGAAAGAATAGAATCATTTCTAGGTATTGCTAGAAAGGATATAGGGAAAATAGGACAAGGAAAAGCGACAATTGGAAAGCAAATAACAGTAGCGACTATTCAAAGTCTCTCTAATGCTGATATTCATAATTTCCAGAATACTTTTGGTTTAATAATCGTAGACGAGTGTCATCACGTTCCGGCCAAAACATTCAGAGGTACAATAGGGGAATTTAACTCCCGATATCTTTACGGACTTACCGCAACTCCATTCAGGAAGTACAGCGATGGAAAGATTATTTTTACCCATCTGGGAGAAGTGATTACTGAAATAAGTATTGGTGATTTGTCGAAGTCTGCCTTTCCTGAAATCATAATTCGAAATACAGGTTTCGAAGTCCCATTCAATGGAAAAACTGACAAGTTTGAGACATTGTCAAGAATATTGATCCACGATTCCTCCAGGAATAGGATTATTCTAGAAGACGTTGTTTTTGAGCTTAATAAGGGACGGAAATGTGTAATTATTACTGAAAGAAAAGAGCATGTTGATACATTGGAACTTTATCTGAAGCAATCATTTGAAACCATAATCTTACATGGAGGGGATTCTGAGAATGTGCGTGATCAGAAGTGGTCTCAATTGCGAACTGGGAATTACGAGGTTTTAATAACTACAGGTCAGTTTTTTGGAGAGGGTTCCGATCTTCCAAATGGCGAATGCCTTTTTTTGGTATATCCTTTTGCTTTCGTAGGCAAATTGATTCAATATATCGGTAGAGTTCAGCGCTCCGAGGTAAGCCCTACGGTTTATGATTATCGGGATGAAAAGGTTGATTACCTGAATAGAATGTTTCTGAAAAGGAATGTTTATTATAGGAAGCTAGAGAAACAATACACGCTATTTGATTTTCCTGACGAGCAAGAAAAGGATGATCAAACTGCAGATAAACAAGAAACTTTTATAGAAAAAACAGTTAAAATAAAAATTGCTGATCTTGATTTTCTATATGGAAGCGTCCAATTTGAATGTACAATTGCAGAATATCCCGTTCCAATAAAATTTGATATTGAACAGCAGAACATCCGACCAGAATTTGAAGTACTCAAACCTTATTTTGAGAAGTTTCTCAAATCAAAAATCATCGTTATCGATGTAACAGTAGTTGTCGATAATCAGAATCAGATTATTGCATTAACGGCAGTTTCTTCTGATTTGGAAAAGCTTACCCGTGAAGCAGTTGAAAGTGTAAGGTTTCGATTTATGGAAAGAGGTTTTCTGAGAGATCGTTCATCCTTAGATTTAGGTAAGTCTGGGAACACAATCATGCAAACAGCAAATGGGCCATATGAAACAGGGGAAGAATTATTGTCTGATGTATTAAGTAAGGGAAGTTTTCGTCATCAAAGAGAATTACAATATTTGGCAGAGAGACATCAAGGAAGAATATTGAAAATCCGGTTTATGCTTCAGCCGTTTGCTTTTATTTTTTTGATAGAAGGGATAGACAATCAGCACCTAGTTATGGAAACTGTTGATACAGAAGAAGCCACATACCTTTGGTGCATGCCAAAAAATATTAATGAGCTAAAGCTGGAGATTCAGAAAATTGACAGCCAGCTTAATACAATCCGTAATGAAGGGCGTCAGAAGTTTCTTGAATCCAATCCTATAGATTTCAGTAAAGTACAACATGATTACATGGACAGTAAAAAAGGGTTTATTGTCTGGAAAGAGCATCTAGAAGAGAGGCTTTTTTAAGGGTAATAAAAGTAAAACAGTAATAAATTTTTAAGATAGGATCAGCTAATGAATAGCTTGTCCTGATGTTGAGGCAGAGCTTCAGTATTATATCCTGCGATTAGAATAATCTATCCTTCCTAAGAATAGGTTACTTATGAGGGTTTTTTGAGCTTTATCCCAATGCTGATCATTAGTTGTCAGCAGAGACAATAAACTGTTTTAATAATGGGACAAAATCACTTTACTTCCAATGAAGCGAGAAAGGAGCTTCTTTCAAATCTATTTGCTGAGTTTGGAGAGGAGACAGGGGTCAAACTTCAACTTTGGAGTCTCTTCAAGTCCTGGACATCTGATCCTGACGCTGAAAAAGATTTAAATAAACGAAAGGGAATGATTCGGTTCTATGAGAATCTACAATCCTTGGTGGATGCGCTATATCAAGCAGATCCCCTTCCAGACCCCGAGCCTTTTCCTGAGCTTATAGAAACCTCAGAAAATTATTTCCTCCATCTGATCGAGGCATTGAAGATTCTGGTTGACCCAGAATTGATCTTTTTGTTTGACCTGCCAAATCTGGGACATCTGGATGTTTCACATCGCCGAGAGATCTATGTAGTTCTCAAGAATCAAGACCTGGAAGAGCATCGTAACACAATTGGATTGTTTAGTTTTTTGACTTCCGGAAGACAGGAGTTTGCCATTCACTCCATCAACCGGAATCATCTTAATAATGTCCTTGGCAAAGGCCATCTGTTTTTCCAATATCACATCCGGCAACTTCACCTGATTTATAGAAAGGAAGGCGTGCCTGACTTGATAGAGTTACCTCATGAAAGGTTACAAGAAAGAATGCTTCACCTCCGAGCTAGTCTTGAGAAAAATTGGGAGAAAGCAGACTTATTTTGGAGACATGCCCTTCAGGAGCAAGAAAATTTCAATTGGGAATCCTCATTGTTTTTTCTCCATCAAGCGCTTGAACTTCGACTTAGAGCACTTATTCTGGTGTGGGAAAAGCGGGAGCTAAAAAGCCATGAAACACGAGTGCTGCTTAGAGAATGTTACCAGTTTATTCCAGAGCTGGCTTCGGTGTTTCCACAAGATACTGAGGAGGAAGTCCAGCTACTTCAGATGTTAGAGGATGCCTATTGCAAGGCTCGGTATAGAACAGAATTTCCGGTAGAGGAGCAGTTGTCCAGAACACTCTCCTCTCGGGTTGCACAGGTTCGGGAATTGTGTAATAAGCATTATGAATACTTTTTTCAATCACTTTAACTATCAAAACCATGAAAACAGAATTGACTATTTCTTTTGAAGAATTGATCGAGGAACTGATTATGGCAGATATGAAGCATAATCAACTCATAATAGGATTAAGAAATGTGGACCTGCAATCTGACGATCACTATCTAGGAATCTATGAATTGATTGCGGCGCTCTTTGGCGTAGAAAAATATGATGGAGTGGACCGGTTTTCTGATGCATATTTCTGGTATATGGGACATGGTGACGATTACCCCATCACAAACATGGGACAAGAATTCCGTCCCTTGGCTAAAGAATGCTATCAGTCTTTGGTCGAGCTTGCCAAAGAATTAAAAGGAGGGGAGGATGAATAAGGATTTGTTGATAGAAGAATTGATTCTGCAGGATCTGAGGCATATTCAATTGATCTATGGATTGGAGGCTATTGGGTTTAATGAGGAAAGTTTTCATTCATTAGAGCTTTCTTATTGCATAGCGGAGTTGATGGGGATGAGAGGAGATGAAATTTTTGATCGGTTTTTCGGTGTTTATTGGGACCAAATAGAGAAATGTAAGGAATTGGAAATGACTTATAGCCGTGAAAATCTGCGCCCTTTAGCCAAGGAATGCCATCTAGCACTGAAGAAGCTGAAATGACATTGGCGCCGGTAGATTACCTTTTTCATCGGAATTCCTTTTTAAAGAGTTGGAGAAAAAATCGGCCGTCCCTCTGGGACTTTGTTAGATCAAATTGGCATTATTTATCCAGAGGTTGAAACCTCTGGCAAGAAGATGAATCGTCCCTTTGGGACTGATAAGGAATAGATCTGGTAGTAATATCGAATGCTATCAATGGGATTGGTAAGGAGATAATTCCCTAAATAATGCCGTAGGCATGAACGATTTACTAGCCAGCCATTTCTATGGCTGGAAATAATGCGTTGAAGAATCTCCATAAATGCCGTAGGCATGAACGATTTACTAGCCAGCCATTTCAATGGCTGGAAATAAAGCGTTGAAGAATCTCCATAAATGCCGTAGGCATGGCCGATATTGGCTAATGTCAATCCGATTATATTGAATTTTCTAAAATGAAAATCATATAAGATTTTGAATAAATATCGTCCGTCCCTCTGGGACTCTTCAAATGCATATTTCCATCAAAAAGTCCAGCCATTGAAATGGCTGGCAAGAATATGAATCATCCCTCTGGGACTGGTAAGGAATAGATATGGAATTAATACTAGTATGCATGTACCATAGTCTCCAGATACTAGGTGGAAATAAGTGAGTATTTCAATTCTATTGAATGCCGTAGGCATTGCCGAACTTTTAGCCAGCTATTTCAATGGCTGGAAATAAAGCATTGAATAATCTTCATAAATGACGTAGGCCTGCCTACCAGGCATGAACGATTGAATAGTTTTATGAATATCAAATCGGGTTTCGTCATCCGATAGTTATCAATTGAGAGCGACGTGAGGGGCATGGCAACCTGGTCGTCGTAAGGGATTTGTATAAGGGTGGAATCTTTGAAGTTTTCCCACCTCTGTCTGAGTCTTACTGAACCAAAAAATAGTGGTCTGTGGAGACACAGACCACGGCGGGTGCGGCAGATTGTCAGAATTTCAGCAAATCTAGTGAGCAGCCAGCCTGTAGGGTGGAATAGCTCTGTTAATAATGCCGTAGGCCTGCCTGATCGGTAGGTCCGCCTCCCGGAGGGCTGGCAGGCATGGCCGATATGGGTAAAAATTAATCCAATTAGAGATTGAATTTTCTGCAATGAAAATCAGAAGGAGCTGTAGTCCAGCGATTAAAATAGGTAATTCATAGTATAATCGAGCGTGTAATCCCCTTTGGAAGTGTACCGTAGCAGATGGGATATAGATCGATAAGATAATTAGATAGCTCCATCAAAGTCCGATGGCTTCCATCAGTTCTTTCGAATTGGCTTCAATAAAGGCTGCCTTATCTTTCTTTATGTCGTTGATGATGGATTCCAATTCTTTTGGGATCTCAAAATACTTATCTCCCCAAAGATTTATTTCTACAAGGATTGGAAGTAAATCTATCCCTTTTTGCGTGAGTTGATAGAGTACTTTTGCCTTGCTTTCTGGATGTCTGGATTTTTTGATGATTCCGTTTTCTTCTAATGCCTTTAGTTTGGAAGCAAGAATATTGGTTGCAATTTTTTCTTCAGATTTTTGAAAATCACCATAAGTACAGCTTTTGGCAAACATTAAGTCTCTAATAATCAGTAGTGACCATTTGTCTCCAAAGATGTCAAGCGTACTGCTTATCGGACAAGAGGATCGTTTTTTTGAGATAGTCATAGAATATTTTTTTAAAACACTTGCAAAATGAAAGTGAATAAGTATATTTGCACTTGCAATTTGCAAGCAAAATTACAACAATCACTTAGAATTAGCAAAAAAACATGCAAACTACAGGAAACACAATCTTTATAACCGGTGGAAGCGCCGGTATCGGTTTGGCTATCGCAAAGCGTTTTAGCCAAGCAGGGAACAAGGTCATCATCAACGGCCGTAATCCGGAGCGGTTACAAAACGCCTTGAATGAATTAGATAATGCAGAAGCGATTCAGGGGGATTTGTCTTTGGAGTCTGAGCGTCTCCGAATAGCCAAGGAACTGACAGAAAAGTATCCGGCAGTCAATATCATCGTAAACAATGCCGGAGCGGCATTTTTAAATCTCCTCAACGACCCAGCCAATGACGCGGCAGAGAAAGCCTATCAGGAAATTAATACTAATTACATCAGTGTGATTCATTTCACTTCTTTGCTTTTGCCTCATCTTTTGGAACAAAAAGATGCTGCCATCGTGAACGTGACTTCAATTGCGGTATTCAGAGGAAACCAATATTTGCCGACTTATTCAGCAAGTAAGGCTGCACTGCATAGCTACACACAAGGTTTGAGAGATACTTTCGAAGGTAACAAAAACCTGACTGTGTACGAAGTATATCCGCCCTTGGTAAATACAGAATTCTCTGCAGAAATAGGTGGAGCAAATGGGATTCCACCTGCTGAGGTGGCCGAGGAATTGTTTGTGGCACTGGAGAAAGATCAGGTCGAAGTACCCGTGGGAGATACCAAGAGGATTCATGCGCTAGTAGCCGAAGTTGCCGCTAAGCTTGCAGTGGATGCGGAAGTTTAATCACTAATTTTTAAGCAATGAAAATTGAAGGAAAAACTATCCTAATCACCGGAGGATCAGCTGGAATTGGGTTGGAAGCAGCAAGGCAGTTCTTGGCAAAAGGAGCTAAAGTGATCATCACAGGAAGAGATCAGAAAAAGCTGGATAAAGCGAAATCTCTTTATCCGGCACTTTTGGCATTGAAAAGTGATGTGGCAAATAGAGAAGACGCAGAGCAACTGTTCACTGAAGTGAGTGAAATGGGCGGAATTGACATTCTGTATAATAATGCAGGGGTGATGTATCCGTCGGAAAATTTGGGAATGTCCAGTGACAAACACGAAGAGTTTGGATCCAAGGAAATGGAAGTCAATTACTTGGGTGTCGTTCGGCTGAATAATCTATTCATGGACATGCTTAAGTCCAAGCCGGAGGCAGCTATCATCAATACAACCTCCATTTTGAGTTATGTCCCTTCTCTGTTGGAAGTTACTTACTCTGCGAGCAAAGTTGCCTTACGTTTTTATACCGAATCTCTCCGGGAGCATCTGAGAATTCTAAACAGCAGTATCAAGGTATTTGAACTATTGCCTCCTTTGGTAGCGACAGAAATGACTGCATCCAAAAATGATAAAATGCTCACTACGGAAGCATTAGTTAAGGGGTTAGTAAAAGGGCTTGAAAAGGATAATTTAACAATTCGCGTAGGCGATACCAAAGCGGTCTATTTCATGAGCAGACTTGCTCCAAAAAAAGCTCTTGGTCTGGTGAATCCAAAAAAGGCCTATAAAGCTTTACAGTAATAAAATCATTCATAAATCAGGACTTCATTAAGGGGGATGAAAGAGGAACGTTATCTGTAGATGACTATCTACAAAGGTCAGCGTTTTTTTAGCAATTGCCTGCGGGAGCCATAGAGACTTTAAATAAAAATTATGAAAGCATACGTCCTAAATAAATACGGCAAGAATGAGCAGCTGAAGCTGAGCGAAGTTAAAATCCCTGAGTTGGGAGCGCATGATGTTATGGTAGAAATCCATGCGGCAGGATTAAACGTCCTTGATTCCAAAATTAAGGCAGGAAAATTCAAATTGATCCTTCCCTACAAAGTGCCGTTAATTTTAGGCCATGATGTAGCCGGCGTGGTCAAAGGCATCGGAACTAAAGTCAACAGGTTTAAGGTGGGGGATGAAGTTTATTCCCGTCCATCAGATTTTAGAATTGGAGCTTTCGCAGAATTTATAGCGATCCATGAAGAAGACCTTGCACATAAACCTAAAAATCTGACGATGGATGAAGCGGCATCTATTCCTCTGGTAGGCTTGACGGTTTGGCAGGCAATGGTGGAAATGGCCCAGTTGAAAAAAGGTCAAAAGGTTTTCATCCAAGCCGGATCTGGAGGAGTGGGGACTATTGCAATTCAATTGGCCAAGCATCTGGGAGCTGAGGTGGCTACTACGGCAAGCGAGAAAAGCTTTGCTATGTTGAAGGGGCTGGGTGCCGACGTGCTGGTGGATTACAAAAAGGAAGATTTTGAGAAAATACTGAATGGATACGATTTGGTGCTGAATAGTCAGGATAGCAAGACCTTGGAAAAATCACTCACAGTTCTGAAGCCGGGTGGTAAGGTAATTTCCATCTCCAGCCCACCTACCAAAGCATTTGCCGTGGATGTCAAGCTACCCTGGTTTATGAGGTTGGCCTCAGGAATTCTGAGTTACGGGATTTTGAAGAAGGCAAAAAAGCGGAATGTGGAATACTCTTTCCTATACATGAAACCAAGTGGGAAACAATTGAATGAGTTGACCAAGTTAATCGAAGCGGGAATAATTCTGCCGGTGCTGGATAAGGTTTTTCCTTTCAAAGGCATCAACGACGCAATGTCTTACCTAGAAAGCGGCAGAGCAAAAGGAAAAGTGGTGGTAAAGCTGAAGTAATGACTTTCCTTACCATTCACTTACTCGATTGAGTATTTTCTAATCTGTGTCGTCGGGTTGCGATTGACTAGAGTATTGAGTGATATTCTAAAAAATACCGTAGGCATGGCCGATCCTTTAGCCAGCCATGGTTGGTGAGCTAAGTCGAACCATCAATGGCTGGAAATAAAGCGTTGAAGAATCTCCATAAATGCCGTAGGCATGGTCGATATTGGTTAATGTCAATCAATTATAGATTGAATTTTTGTTATGAAAATCATGATGGTGCTGAATTGATATCGTCCGTCCCTATGGGACTTTGCCAGATCATATTGCTATCAATTTTCCCAGAGGTTGAAACCTCTGGCAAGAAGATGAATCGTCCCTCTGGGACTGATAAGGAATAGATCTGGTAGTAATATCGAATGCTATCAATGGGATTGGTAAGGAGATAATTCCCTAAATAATGCCGTAGGCATGAACGATTTACTAGCCAGCCATTTCAATGGCTGGAAATAAAGCGTTGAAGAATCTCCATAAATGCCGTAGGCATGAACGATTTACTAGCCAGCCATTTCAATGGCTGGAAATAAAGCGTTGAAGAATCTCCATAAATGCCGTAGGCATGGCCGATATTGGTTAATGTCAATCAATTATAGATTGGATTTTCTGCAATGAAACTCATGTGTGGTGCTGATATCGGCCGTCCCTACGGGACTTTGCCAGCTCATATTGTTATCAATTTTCACACAGTCTCTGAAACCTCTGGCAAGAAGATGGCTCGTCACTGGTAAGGAATAGAGCTGGTAGTAATATCGAATGCTCTCAATGGGACTGGTAAGGAATAATTCCCTAAATAATGCCGTAGGCATGGACGATTTTCTAGCCAGCCATTTCAATGGCTGGAAATAAGTATTGAGAATTCCACATAAATGCCGTAGGCATGAACGATTGATTGGTTTTAAGCGTGTCAGACCGGGTTTCGTCATCCTATAGCTAGCAGATATGAGCGACGTGGGAGCGTAGCAATCTGGTCGTTGAAAGATTTTACGTCGGGGCGAAAAATCTTTCGCCCTTACCGAAGATTGGTCACCTCGGTCTGTCTCACAGACCGAAATGTTAGTGGTCTGTGGAGACACAGACCACGGCAGACAGGCACAGATCACGGCGGAGATTTTGGAAACCGTCATTGCGAGACGAGGAACGAGGCGTGGCAATCTCGTCGTTAGTATTTGGGATTGCTTTCCCGATCCATCGGGACAGGCTGTTCCTCCCAATGACGTAATTTTATCTGGATTGCTTCGTTCCTCGCAATGACGTATTTTTAAAGAACCTGAAACTTATCTTTCGAACACTTATGCATTCCACTTTACTTTTTGCGCTAAGCATACTCCTTTGCTTTTGCACCACAAAACTTCCCGCAAACCAAACCGAAGAACCCCGCCAAGAAATAAAAACCGGCGCTGAGCAAACTGATTTGTACCTGCCATTATTGGAAGGAAAAAGGGTAGCGGTGCTGGCTAATCAGACCTCTATCATTGGTGAAACCCATTTGGTGGATAGTTTGCAAAAGTTGGGAATTAACATAGTCAAAGTTTTTGGTCCAGAACATGGCTTTCGGGGTGATGCCAGTGCTGGTGCCAATGTAAGTGATGCCGTAGATAAGCAAACAGGTATTCCCATCATTTCACTTTATGGCAGGAAGAATAAGCCGAGTGCAGCCGATTTGGCTGATGTGGATATTTTGATCTATGATCTACAGGATGTGGGAGTGAGGTTTTACACCAATATCAATGCCTTGGCCCGCTTGATGGAGGCCTGTGAGGAAAATGGGAAGACCTTGTTGATCTTGGACAGACCAAATCCCAACGGGTATTTGATTGATGGTCCGGTGCTGGATATGAAGTATAAATCCGGTATTGGAATGTTTCCCATTCCAATGGCTCATGGGCTCACTGTGGGTGAGTTTGCTATGATGGCAAATGGTGAAGGTTGGCTGAGCAACGGGGTAAAGGCAGATATCCAAGTAATTCCCGTAGCCAACTATGCACATGATATGCCTTATGTTTTGCCTGTGGCTCCTTCCCCAAATCTGAATACCCCACAGTCGGTGTTACTGTATCCCAGCCTGTGTATGTTTGAAGGAGTTTACGTTAATCATGGACGAGGAACCTATTTTCCCTTTACAGTATTGGGGAGTCCGGCATACAAGGATATTTACGATTTCAGTTTCACACCAACAGGTATAAAAGGAATGGCCGAAACCCCAATTTTCATGGACGAAGTATGTTATGGAATTGATCTGCGGGAATACGATACGGAGCTATTAAGAAAGAGCGGGCAGATTAACTTTGAATGGATACGCGAACTCTACAAAGCCAGCCCTGAAAAGGAGAAGTTTTTTGAGTCTAGGTTTAGCAACCAGATGAATAACATTGAGATCCAGATCGGGCGGGGAGATTTCAGACAGCAAATCATCGATGATGTGCCTATGGAAACCATCAGAGCAGGTTGGGAACCCGAGCTTTCGGCGTACAAGGAAATGCGGTTGAAGTATTTGCTTTATCCGTAAAGGGAATTCGACCGCAGGCGGACAAAAACGTCCGATGGATTTTTGAGATTTTTAATTTTTTATTCTTAATGTGCTGTTATAGGTGTTTTTGACTGGCATAAAAGTGGAATTGAATAGGTCGTCATCCGATAGCTATCGGATGCGAACGACGAAGGAGTGCGTCAATCTGTTTTGTGGAATCACGACCAGATTGCTTCGAGCGTTGTGGTGTGAATAGAGATTGCTTCCCCGACACATCGGGGCTGGCTGTGCCTCGCAATGACGATTAGAGACTGCTTCCCCGACTCATCGGGGCAGGCTGTTCCTCGAAGTGACGATAAGAGAATATTTCAATTTTTAAATCAGTAGAATAATGTGGAAAAACTATCTGAAAATCGCCTGGAGAAATATCACTAGAAGTAAGGGATATGCATTTATCAACATCGCCGGACTGGGAATCGGTATGGCTGCCTCGATATTGATACTTATTTGGGTTCAATTCGAGATGTCTGTTGACCGTTTTCACGAGAATTCGGATCGAGTCTACGCGAACTGGAGAAATGCTGAAATGCAAGGTGAAGTATTCACCTGGGACTATACCCCTGCACCCTACGCACCTGCTATGAAAGAGCAGTTTCCGGAGGTGGAAGAGGTAGCGAGAATCACAGAATGGGATCAGCAGCTTCTAACAGTGGGAGAAAATAACTTTTACGAAGAAGCCACTTTTACCGATCCGGGATTTTTTAAGATGTTTAGTTTCGAAGCATTGGAAGGCGATCCGGTAGCTGCATTGACGGAACCCGGAAATATTGTTTTGACAGAGTCGGTGGCCAAAAAGCTATTTGGGGATTCTCCGGCAATGGGTAAAACCGTCAATGTGGAAAAGCAACTGGATTTTGAGGTAAAGGCTGTTATCAAAGATTTGCCTGAAAACACGGACTTCCCTTTTACAGTATTTTTACCTTTCAAGAAACTGGAAGCTATGGGTTGGGCGGATGATTACTGGGGAAACAATTCTTACCGCACATTTACCATGCTAAATGAGGGAACAGAGCTCGCTTCATTTAATCAGAAGTTTATCGACTTCACAGCGAAAAATTCAGAAATGGATGAAGTTTCTGATTTCCTTTTTCCGATTCGGGACCTGCATCTGTATTCGAAGTTTGAAAATGGAAAATCTGTTGGTGGCAAAATAGAGATGATTCGGATGTTTGGGATTGTTTCCATTATTGTTTTGCTCATTGCTGCCATCAATTTCGTGAATCTGAGCACTGCTCAAAGTGACAGGCGATCTAAAGAAGTTGGAATTAGAAAGATATCCGGGGCAGGCAAAGGAATGCTTGTGGGGCAGTTCTTGGCTGAATCTGTATTAATTGCTCTCGCGGCATATCTATTAGCGATATTTATTGTCTCCTTGTCTTTTTCAGCATTTAAAGATTTGGTTGGTCAGGAACTGGAGAATCCTTTTACCCAGCCTTATTTCTGGGGAATTTCTGTGGTTTATGTATTCATTACAGGGATATTGGCAGGAAGCTATCCTGCATTTTTATTGAGTTCTTATAAACCGGCAGTGGTTTTCAAGTCTAAAATGAATTCAAAAAGAAGCTTTGGATTGAAGCCACGGGAAGTCTTGGTTGTGTTTCAATTTGCGGTGGTGGTCACTTTGATATCATGTGTTTGGATAGTCCAAGATCAGATGACCTTTGTCCAAAATAGAGACTTGGGAATAACTAAGGAGAATCTGATTTTTCATACGGTAACTCAAAATATGAGAGATAATAAAGCTGCCCTCCGCAATGAATTGCTGGCACTCCCTGAAGTGGCTGAAGTGAGTTATACTTTTTCTCCTTTGACAAATATCCACTCTGATACTGATGGGATGGAATGGCAGGGAAAAGACCCCGAGTTTAGGCCAATGATTAGTCGTATGGGAACTGATGCAAATTTGGTGAAAACGGCTGGAATGGAGCTGGTTGCAGGTAGAGATATAGACATTTATACTTTTCCGGGTGATAGTCTTTCGGCATTAGTCAATGAAAAAGCCGCTGAAATCATGGGTTTTGAAGATCCAATCGGTCAGGTGATTAAGGATGATTCGTATGAGTTTACCATCGTGGGTGTAGTTAAGGATTTTATCATGGAATCTCCTTTTGATGATGTGATTCCAATACTGGTGATGGGGCCAAAGCGTAACTTGAATTTCATCCATATTCGTTTTGCAGCTGGAAGGGACTATTCGAGTTCTTTGGCAAGTGTAGAGACTGTTTTTAACAAGTTTAATCCCGATTCACCTTTTGAGTATAAGTTCGTGGATCAGGAACATGCCCAGAAATTCAGCTCTCAGGAGCGTACTGCTAAGCTTACCTCGCTTTTCACAGGCTTGGCCGTGATGATTTCCTGTATGGGACTTTTCGGCTTGGCGACTTTCATTGCAGAGCGAAGAAAAAAGGAAATCTCTGTACGAAAAGTCATGGGAGCTTCTGTGAGCAGTGTGGTAGGTTTGATCTCTTCAGAATTCACCAAATTGGTATTCATTTCTGTGATCATCGGCATCCCTGCAACTTGGTATTTTATGAGTGATTGGCTGGAGACATTTGCCTACAGGACTAGTATAGACTGGACTGTATTCTTATGGACTGGTGGGATTACACTTTTGATTGCATTATTGACCGTGAGTTCACAGGCGATCAAAGCAGCGCTGGTAAATCCTGCAGAGACACTGAAAAGCGAGTGAAACGATTGGGGATTTATGATTTCGGATGTACGATTGGGGATTTACGTCATTGCGAACGACAGAGGAGTAAAGCAATCTGCTAGTGACTCTTAAATAGATTGCTTCGCTCGTTCCTCGCTCGCAATGACGGGTAAAACGAATGATGAATGTAGAACGTCGAATGATGAATATTGAAGTTAAAGAATAAGTAAGAATCAAATAAGTATAGAAAACCATGTGGAAAAACTACCTTAAAATCGGCTGGAGAGTCCTGAAGAAAAACAGACTTTATACCATTCTCAATGTATTGGGCCTGACAATGGGTATTTCCGGTTTTTTGATGATTATGCTCTTCATACAGGATGAGGTGAATTACGACCGCTTCTATCCAGACTCTGAATCGGTTTTTCGGATCACATCCCACTGGGGAGATTACAGTACGGCTAGCTATGCCACCGCACCACCTCCGCTTGGACCCAGAATTATAGCGGATATTCCGGAGGTGGAAGCAGTCACACGGGTTTTGAAGTGGAATGATTTTACCATACAGCCCGGATCAGGTCAAAATAAGGAACAGGTATTTCGGGAGGAAAAAGTCTATTACGCGGAACCTAACTTCTTTGATGTTTTTGACCTCAATCTGTTGGGAGGAAATAAGGAGAAAGCATTGGCTGATTCCAAGAATGTTGTGATCACGGAGAGCTTGGGGCATAAATACTTTGGCGATGTTTCTCCGAAAGAGATGGTGGGCAAATCCCTTCTCTTGGGTAGCAATAATCCGGATCTGAGGGAGATTTCGGCGGTGGTAGAAGATATTCCGGCTCAGTCGCATTTTCATTTTGACATGCTGGTATATGAGCCAGGCATGAATGCCGAGATATTTGACATGGACAACTGGTCTTGGGCTATACTTCACACTTATGCGAAGTTTCCGAAGGAAAAGCAGCAGGTCGTTGCTGAAAAACTTGACCGTATTGTTGCGGACTTTGTTGTTCCTATGCTGGGAGGTGAAGATGAGAATTCGAATTATAACCTGAAGGTAATGCCCGTGCAGGATATTCATCTGAACTCGCATTTACTTCGAGAACATGAGGCGAATGGCTATCAGAGTTACATTTATATTTTCTCATTGGTCGCAGCATTTGTCCTGCTGTTGGCTTGTATTAATTTTATGAATTTGGCAACCGCTAAAGCTGGACTTCGCTCTATGGAAGTGGGTGTGCGCAAAGTAATGGGATCGCGGAAATCCCAACTCATCTATCAGTTCCTCACCGAAGCACTTCTATTGGTGTTGATAAGTGTAGCTATTTCATTGGTAATCGTAGCACTTAGCAATGGGCTTTTCAATCAACTTACCGGTAAAAATTTACAGTTCAATCTCTATACCAACAGCATGATACTGTGGATATGTCCGGCATTGATAGTTGTGCTGACGCTACTTTCAGGTTTTTATCCCGCATTTTATCTTTCATCTTTCAAGCCCCTGCAAACCATCAAGCGGCAATTGTCAGTTGGAAAAAACAGCCACAGTTTTCGCAATGGATTGGTGGTGTTTCAGTTTGCTACTTCGCTTACCCTGATTATATGTACACTGCTTGTTCAGCGTCAGATGAGTTTTATCCAAAATTCTGATCCAGGTTTTGATAGGGATCAGTTGGTGATTATCCACAACGACGGGGAAATCCAAAATTCCCAGCGGGAGGATTTCAAAGGTCATTTTGTGTCCAGCTCGAATGTGCAGTCGATGAGTTTTTCGACAGGAATTCCCATGTCAGGTCAATTCCAGATGCGCTCCTTTAATCTTCCCACCGAAGATTTGGAACAAGGAATGAATTGGTACGAAGCGGACGCTTCCTATTTGGATACCTATCAATTCAAACTTCTGGAGGGACGAAACTTTGGAGAAACATCCGGTGCTGATCAAAACAAGATCATAATCAATGAAATGGCGGCAAAGCAACTGGGGATTTTGGATGATCCCATAGGCCAGTTGGTAATAAAAAATGAAGGTGAAAACGACGAGGCCACACTGGAAGTCATCGGAATGGTAGAGAATTTTAATTTCGAATCTTTTCGAAATGCGATTAAACCGCTTGTGATAGAATACATGAACGATTACTTCCTTAGAGATTACATATCTGTGAAGATTCAGGGTGGAAACATCGAGGCAGGAGTGGGTGAGTTGGAGTTGGCCTGGAAGCAATATGAACCACGCGTGCCGATGAATTACAGCTTCTTGGATGAGGATTTTGGAAGAGTCTATCAGTCCGAAATGAAAATGGCAAACCTGCTTCAGGTGTTGACAGGGATTTCGATTATCATCGCTTGTTTGGGGTTATTTGGATTGACTGCTTATACTACTGAGTTGCGGAATAAAGAAATCGGAATACGAAAGGTATTCGGAGCGACTATGCCGGAGATATTCCTGATGCTTTCGGCTTCTTATTTCAAATTGATCTTGATCTCCATGTTGATTGCAGTGCCGCTGGCGCTGGTATTTATGAAGCGCTGGCTGGAGGAATTTGCCTACAGAACAGGAATTGAGATTTGGTTGGTTATTTTCGCTGCACTCGCATGCTTTGGGTTGGCTTTGGCCACGATTTTCTTCCAGACTTATAAAAGCATCCGCGCAAATCCCGTGAAGGCATTGAAAAGTGAGTAGGTAGTAAGTGATGGGATTGTCTCACGCCAAGGCGCAAAAGGCGCAAAGGGAAATAGGCACGCAACGGCGCTACGGCGCAGCGAAGAATCATGGGATCTTTTAATAATCGATAAACTGGTGGGATTATTCTTTTGATTGTACTCTTGACAGTGAGTTCACAGACGATTAAAGCAGCACAGGTTTTGGTTTACGTCATTGCGCGGAGGAGGTACGACGACAAATCAATCTGTTTTGTAAAATCACGATCAGATTGCTTCAGGGCAAGATGTCTAAAGTGTAATTAAGAGTAATGTTGCCCTTCGCAATGACGGCATAGCTCAGGCTATTTGTTCATGCGCTCTAAGACGAGTAATCGGACATCTATAAATTCCTGACCTGTTATCTCTGCTGCTTTCAATGAAATCGGATGACGTCCTTTGTCTAACGTTATCACTCCCAGTTCCAAAGGCATGAAATTTTTCTCGTAAGATTCATCACGAGGAGAACGATCGTATTCTACTCCTACAAAATCTGGGTCATGCGCCTCTTTGATGCTGGTTTTTACTTCATTTTGACCTTGTCTTAACTGAAGGGTAGAACCAACTGCCGATTCCTTGCCTGTGTAATAGACGGTCGCCAAGTACTTGCCCGAGGTAAGGATTTCAGTGTCCCAAGTAACACTATCAGTAGTTGATGTCCAATTGGTGAAAAAAGAGGAGTTTGGATGTATGCTAGATCGCTGAATACCACCATGTGGAATGCCATCTCTGGCAGGAAGGAGAGTGTATTTGCTGCTTTCATATCCTACAGGGAATATTTCCTCCCGATTACGATCAAGCTCTGACAATACCGAGTTGATCCATGCTTCTTTTGCATCGATCAATTCGGAAAGAATAGTTTCTGAAGGTTGAGTTATAGGCTGAAGTTGTCCTGGGTCTGATTCTAAGTCGAAAAGATTGTTGTCGCTATCAAGTATATAGTTTTGGTTTCGGACACTGACTTTGCCATTCCAATGACTGTAAACATTTCGCTCTTCCCATGTTTTATTAGATCCCATTAGTAGAGGTTTTAAACTTATACCATCTATGGGCTTGTCGAATGAGTTTGTGATATCCGCCAAATCAATTAGGGATGGCAAAATGTCTATTGCGCTAGCAAGCTGGGAGATGATTCGTGGTTTTAACTGGTCTTTCCAATACATGATAAAAGGAGAGCGTACTCCACCCTCATCAGTGCTCCCCTTGATGCCTTTCAGTCCTTCATTCCATCTCCAGCCATTTGGCCCATTGTCAGACATATAGATCACTATAGTGTTTTCCAGGAGCTTTAAGCTATCCAATTTATCCATGACCCTGCCGACATTCCAGTCTAGGTTTTCACATAGTGCATAGGCAGCCCGCGTCTTATTTATATTTTCTTTTTCCCCGTACCGATGGGTGGAATCAACGTTGGCCTCTTTGTAT
The DNA here is from genome assembly GCF_035156405.1 of Algoriphagus aurantiacus. Classification (NCBI taxonomy): domain Bacteria; kingdom Pseudomonadati; phylum Bacteroidota; class Cytophagia; order Cytophagales; family Cyclobacteriaceae; genus Algoriphagus; species Algoriphagus aurantiacus. The sequence goes on from NZ_JAXRUT010000005.1 coordinate 41,394, forward strand.
TTGTCCCACCACTTATCGGAAACCTGCATAGGACTATGTGGAGTATTGTATGCTAAATAGACGAAGAATGGTTGATCCGAATTTTCCTCTATGTAGTCCAGCGCATTGTCTGTTAAATCATCGATAATGAACCCATCCCCATTAGTTACTTGGCCGTTTCGTTCAAGCATAGGACTGAAATAATTGCCCCAATGTCCCGAGGCGAAGCCATAGAACTCATCAAAACCTCTGTTATTGGGATGATATGGAGGCTGGGATCCATTGTGCCACTTGCCAAAAGCTCCGGTATTATATCCATTTGATTGGAAAATTTCGGCAATAGTTGTTTCATCAAGATCTAAGCGTTCACCGCCTCTTGAGGTAGAATAAACCCCACCTCTGGGATGGTACCTACCTGTTAAAATCTCAGCTCGGGTAGGAGAACATACCGGGTTTACATAGAATCTACTGAATTGAACACCCTTTAATGCCAGTTGGTCAATATTCGGAGTAGATACATTAGGATTACCATTGATTCCAAGATCTCCCCAACCTTGGTCATCTGACACGATAAGTATTATGTTTGGTTTGGTTTTTTCTTCCGAATCAGAATTGCAGGATTGGAAAAGCAATACTCCAATTCCAACTATCAGATAAAAAATACTTTGTGGCTTTTTTGCCATGGTTACAAGGGTTGGCAGCGAAAGGATTTTCTAAGATAATTTAAAATGATTATCCGCAATGATGCCAGTAGCCATATTTCCTTGTTTTACTGGCTGGAAGACCGATGACGCCTGCCTGCCGGTAGGCAGGGGTGACCGAAGTGGCTTCAATGCTACTGTTGACCAAACTTTATAATGCTTTAGTCTCTTTACTGGCGGAAAAGCGGATATACATATAATTTAATTATAGATAAAGCAATCAAAATCTATGTCTGTGCCTGAGTTCCACTCATATATTCGGAGCCTATCCTCCTGAGTTAGGTCTCAGGGAAGGTTTAGTTGAATTGAATCCACAAAAAAAACCCGAATTAACTCCGGGCTTTGGTGATTTCAAATTAAATCTTTTCCTAGAATATGCCTTTGAACTGCTCTAATTTTTGATCCACTTGAGTATCTACTTCAAATGAAAGCATAACATCTGCCCACATAAAAGTAACTGAAGCTACTTTATTGTTCTCCGCTGAGATGAAGTAAGCAAGTCTTTCGAAGGTCTCAGGTGCGGCGATTGGAGCTACTTTGATCGCCACTGCATCGTCTTTAGCCAAGGCTTCTTCATCCACTTTCCCATCCTTCATATAAGCATAAATTTCATTTGCCTTACTGTTCAAGTGTATAGTCCAGTCGCCAGATTCCTGTGGAGTGATGAATAGGGAATATTTACCTGCACCTATGTTTTTGCCTGCAATACTTACTCCGGTACTGAATTCGATAATCGTTGGGCCATTTGCTCCGGCTCTCCAGGTGGCACCGTATTTTTCAAGCTCACCGAATACTTTTCTGCCTTTTACTGCCGGAGAGGAGTAATCAATACTGATTTTTGTAAAACCTACCTGCTGAGAAACATAAGCAGCGGGACTTGGTGCTGGGGCCTGAAGCTGTGCAAATGATAATGTGGAAACTGAGAAAAAGAGAATCAGGGCAAATGCCGATAAAAGGAGTTTGTTGTTTTTCATGTGTTTTGAAATTTATGATGAAGGTAAGCTAAATGAACTTTTGAAACGGTTCTTTTGGAAGAATTGTAATTGATTATTCTGATTATCCGCAATGATGCCAGTAGCCATATTTTCTTTGTTTAACGGCGAGGAGACCGATGACCGATGACCGAAGAAGCCATTTTCGCGAGATTTAACTTAATTCTAAGTCACTTTAAACTTCTACTAGTACAATAGCGGATATTCATAATGATTATTGTTCCAATTCGGATTTTTAAGCTTCAGTTATTTTCTTTTTGATGGTTTTCATCAAGTTCTTCGGATAGCTTCTATCTCCTAAATATAGATCGGTCATAAAGGATATCGCATAGTCACCATATTTTCTTAATAGCAGGTTCCGGATTATTCGATAGCTATAAAACCACTTAGCGGCAGTCTGAGAAATGTTGAGTTCTGGTAATAATTCTTCTTCTAGTTTTTGCTGGTAAATAGCCCCAGCTGTTTCGGGATTCAGTCCAGATTCGATGATAGCTTCCGCTACCAATTCTCCACTCCACAATGCATTAGAAATTCCCTCCGCTGTCAACGAATCCGCAAACCCTGCTGCATCCCCAATCAGAAATACATTTTTCCTGTAAAATCCATCTGTGCGAGGGGAAATTGGAATCTGATAACCATGAGATTTTTCATTGAGAATTTCTTTAATGCCCAGCTTTTCTACATACTTTTTGTAGTATGCCTTCAGGTCAATTCTTTTTCTTCGAGTAGAGGCTATTCCCAAAGACAGATGATTTTTCTTGGGAAAACTCCATGCGTATCCATGCGGGACGCTATCCATATCAAACCGTACTTCTTTGGATAACCGTTCGAAATCTTCAGGGGTCACCTCTACTTCATATTCCAAAGCAGGAATGAGCTTGCGGGTTTCCTTCCATCCAGCTAACTTGGCCGTGGGACTTAGTGCTCCATCCGCAGCAATGATCAGCTTCGCACGGATGTCACCTTGACTTGTATGAAGCGTGGGAACATCGCCAAAAGTGATATCTATGAGCTTATGATCCTGTTTTATATCTACTCCAAGATCCTTGGCTTTTTCGATAAGGAAATTGTCAAACTCAGCCCGCATCACCATACTGATGACAGGGACATCACGCTTAGCAGTAAGCACTTTCTTCTCACCCTCAAAGTAGAGTTGAATCTGGTAAAACTCCCGTTCTACGACTTTGGAAACATCAAATGGCAACTTACGTCTTCCCCTGTAAACCAACCCTCCACCACAGGTCTTATATCTGGGCAGGGTTTCCTTTTCGATTATCACGGTAGAAATCCCCTTTTTTGCCAGATGATATGCTGCCATAGCACCTGAAGGACCACAGCCTATTATCGCTACATCATAGTGACTCATGTACTCAATAGAAAATCAATGTTAAAAATCTACTGTAAAGAAAATGCAAAATAGGCGCAATGCTACAGGATTGATGTAAACATCTCAATATTCTAAGATAAGGTTGAGCTTTAAGGGATAGATTTGAGTTTTACTACTAATTCTTCTCTAATTCCTTTTTGATAAACGCTACACTCAAGGGAATCTGTGTGACCGATCTTGAACTTTCGTCTTCAATGCTCAAGTATTCAGTCCCTTGATTTTTAGCCTCCTCGATTATTCCTGCGATATCAATGTCACCTGTGCCTAATACTACATTGGTTTCTACATCTCCACGTCCATCTTTTGATCCAGGAGTTCCTTTTTTGCGATCTTTGAGATGTAGAATGGGAAATTTGCCAGGGTATTTTTTCATGATCTTCAAAGGATCGCCACCACCCATTTTTACCCAGAACACATCCAGGTTGAACTCAAAGTTTTTGGCGTGTTCAAGCATATAATCAAATCTGACTTTTCTGCGATCCTTGGCAAATTCATAGCCGTGTGGGTGATACAAAAAAGTGATCCCTTCTTTACTGAGTTCTTCACCTACAGCATTGAATAGCGCAGTAGCTATTTTAATTTCCTCTATTGAGATAGCGCCCTCAGCATGAGGAATCCAATAGCAAGTGGCATATTTCGCTCCATATTTTTTCGCTTGATCTATGATGGGTTGCAGGTCTTTGGTAAGCTGAGTGTATTCAGCACCTACTCCTATGATACGCAGATTATTATCTGCAAGAAGTTTTGCATATTCATCATCCGACATTCCGTACCCACCACCGCCTTCCAGCGCTGATATTCCCCAATCTGAAATAAGCTCGTGATACTTCACAGGATCTACTTTCATTTCATTACGAAGGGAATAGAGCTGAAGTGCCACTTCTTGTGCTTGCAGCTTTAGGAATGGAGAGGTCAAAAATAGGACTAGTGTGATTACTTTAATATATATATTCATCTGTCTATAATTTGATTTTCAAAGGTCATCCCGTCCCGATAATTATCAGGAGCTATCGGGAGGAATCTCGCGTAACGGATAATCATCCTCTGTGTGACGCTTTCGTCATGCTCGATTTCATGGTTACTTAATTTTGACTTGACCTAAAATATGGATTATTATTTGGTTTTCGATTGTAATCCTTAAATTGATGCTTTACTAAGTATGTATGAATTCTGATCGAAGAAAGTTTATCCAAAACACTTCCCTGATAGGACTTGCTATGTCTATTTCACCTTCTTTTTCATTTGCTCGAAACCATAATCAGGTAATTGGTCATGGAGATTTTCAATACCAGGTAGATTCCAGATGGGGGATGCTTGATCCTGCCAAAGTACCTGTGAATAACTGTCACGAGATGGTAATGGACCGAAAGGGTAGGATGATCATGGTTACTGATGAGCCTAAAAACAACGTCATTATATACGATCAATCAGGTAAATTTCTTAGCGCATGGACACTGGGGATGGATCGTGCTCATGGATTGACGTTAGTAGATGAAGGTGATGCAGAATACCTCTGGATCTCTGATAATGCAGGCAGGGTAGTAAAAACCACACTTGATGGTGCAGTGGTGGTTGAGATAGATTCTCCATTGAAAGAAGGGATTTATACAGAAAAAATGGCCTATGTACCTACTGAGACAACGGTAGCTCCTAATGGTGATTTGTATGTTGCTGATGGATATGGATCTCAATTTTTTCTACACTACGATAAAAATGGCAAGTTTATAAGGAAATTTGGTGGTAGTGGATCTGGTGATGCACAGTTTAGTACTGCTCACGGTATTACAGTAGATCAGCGTGGTGGCAAAGAGCCAACCTTGCTTTGCACTTCTCGTGGGCATAATTCTTTTAAGCGATTTACCTTGGATGGAGAATATCTAGAGACTATTTTCTTGCCAGGTGCGTTCGTGTGCCGTCCGGTGATTCATGGTGACCATCTGTACGCAGGAGTTTGCTGGTCTAGACTTCGGTACTTAGAGCAAACGCCAGATTCAGGTTTTGTGACTATTTTGGATAAAGACAATAAGGTAGTCTCCAATCCTGGAGGCACAGCACCCGAGTATAGAAATGGTGAACTTCAGCTAATGGTGCAGTCTGAGCAGATCTTCAAACATTGTCACGATGTGTGTATAGACCAGGATGAAAATATCTATGTATGTCAGTGGAATGCTGGTAAAACTTATCCGATTAAGCTTACAAGAGTTTAGTAAAACTGCTTGAAAACTGTAAGTTGATTGGACTGAATTCTTTTATATTTCATGATTTATCAATTTTAAAATTTCCAATTATGAAGAAAGTTACTGTAGGCCGGTTTGAAATTCCAGTCAGTGATATGGATAGAGCTATCTCTTTCTATCAAAAGGTTTTTGACTGTAGCCTAACTAAAATTGACATGGGAGATTTTCAAATGGCAATGTTTCCTGGTGAAGGTGGTGGAGTGGGAGCCGAGGGAAGCTTGGTTTCACATAAGGATTTTTACAAATCAAGTAATTTAGCAGGAGTTCTAATTTATTTCTCATCTGTGGACTTATCTATTGAATTAGCAAAAGTGGAGGAGGCTGGAGGAAACGTGCAGATACCAAAAAGAATGATTTCACCTGAATATGGTTACATGGGCGTGTTTTTGGATTCAGAGGGAAATCGAATAGCCCTTCATTCGATGAGTTAGTCTTAAGCTAACCATGGATTTTTTGCCAGAATCTATGCGAGCAAGTTTCTCAAGAAGGTTGAAATTTATTATTTGAAAATTATTAGTTAAGAGTTTTTTATGTTGCTAACCAAAGGCTTAGAGCTTTCCGAGGAGAATGTTACCGATCTGAATTATATACAGAAGCAAATAGCGATTATAATTTCGCTTTTAGCATTAGTGTTATTATTGTTGCTTGGTATTTCTGATGCGTTTCTGGGGATATCTCCGGTAGTTTTTTGGGTTAAAATCGCAATTTCTTTTCCTTTTTTAGCAGCTTATTTTTTGATTTCTAAGTATGGCAAAGCGCAACTGGCATTAAACATTTTACTCATCCTGGCCCACATAGTAATCTGTTTTAATTTTTTCTATAATGACGGAAATGGAGGGCCTACCATTTACGCTTTTTTCTTGATGCTGGTCGTTTCTTCTTTGCTGATTCAGGGCTGGCTTAAAGTTGCATGGTTTCTTGGCTCTCTAGCCATGTTTTTCTTGCTTTTCTTTGCCGAAGCTTATGGGTATATAGAGATTGAGAATTATTATGAGGGACCTCAACATCAGTTTATCGATCATGCAGTTACCATCATATGGATTAGTTTATTTGTGTTTACAGTGCTTCATTTTTTCGTCAAAAGCTATCAAAACCAAAGTCACTTGCTCAATAAAATTAAGCTGAGACAGGAGAAGGCAATCGATGAGGTGAAGATGCTAAATGATCAGAAAAATAAGCTCATCGCACTACTTTCTCACGATTTGAAGAATCCGATTGGTATGCTTCATACCACTCTTGATCTTGTAGACAAGGATGCTTTTGAGCCAGGAGAATTGGAGCAGATTTTAAGGAATCTTAGATGCCAAAGTTTTCACCTCAATAAAGTGCTCAACAATACGCTGAGTTGGGTGATGACGGAATTGGAAGATACACCTACCCAACTCCATCAGATTAGTCTGTCCAGTCTGACACATGAAATGAAGGAGATGATGCTAATGCAGGCAACAGAAAAGAATCAGGTAATTGAAGTTTCAATAGAAGGAGAGGACCGAGATATATCTTTAGAAATCAATGAGATCAAAATCATTCTTAAAAATCTGTTAGATAATGCTATCAAATTTTCGCCACTGGATTCAATGATTAACCTGAATCTAAAGATCAGCAAGCATGAATTAAATTGGGAGGTCTGCAATCAAGGAGCAACGATATCTCCAGCAGATCAGAAGCATTTGTTTGTTTTCCGGGCTAGGACCTCCTACGGTACCAAAAAAGAAAAGGGAACAGGTGTAGGATTACCGCTATGCAAAAGAATTGCGGATAAAATCAATTTTGATTTGAAATATACCAGCAGTAATGTAACAAAGAATTGCTTTACCTTGACAAAGAAATTGCGTTAAAGAATCACTACTCTAAGACTCATGGCTCCATGTGCCCCAATTACTAAAGACTGTTCTATATCGGCAGTTTTGGATGGGCCCGCAATGAATAAACCAAAACCTGATTCTGTCAATCCGATTCGTGCATAAGCTTGGTGCATATTACCTACGATAGTCTCTTTCTTGATCACAATGACTAAATGTGCTGTGATAAAAGGAATTGCTCTCAGGTCTAAATTACTATCATCCAGCCAAATTGCAGCGTTCTCCGCTGAGGCAAATTGACCTTCTATGATTGCTAAATCTAAGTCTGCAAAATCAGTTGGATGCTGCGGTACTTGACAATTAGTATACTTTTTAAATGTAGGAGAAGAGCTGTAGATTTTTGGAAAGCCAGTTTCTGCAATCAATTGCTCAAGTTCTCTTTTACTGATCACGGTGCCTTTATTGGCATTCAAAGAATGAGTGTAGGTTTCTACTAGGTCAGAAGCTATAGCAAAGTCCGGGATTTCCGGAAGAGGCTTTTCTCCTAAGTTCAATCCTCGGATGGCTACTAATATGGATGCTTTACTACTCATTTCTATTTTTTTTGTACCAGGCTTTGAATGATTCTTCTGGTAAATCTGGCAGGTTTCTGCTTTTCCCCCATGCATTCAGCGGATTGTAGATGATGCTGTCTGGAAGTGATTTCAGAGTAGCACGCATCATTTTCCCTGAAAGCTTATAGGCTAAGGGGCTTTTGAAGATCCCATTTGCCAATTTCATGGATAATCCTTTGACTGAAGAGCCTTGCGCTTTAGTGATTTCTTGTCGCCACTCGTAGAGTTGCTCGTGGATGTTGATTTTCACAGGACACACATCTGAGCAGCTCCCGCAAAGGGTGGAGGCAAAAGGTAAGGTGCTGTATTTTTTAAGATCGATACCTGGCGAAAGTATGGAGCCAATTGGACCAGGAACAGTACTTCCATAGCTGAATCCGCCACTTCTGCGATAGATAGGACAGGTGTTCATACATGCTCCGCAGCGGATGCATTTCAGTGAGTTTCTGAATTTCTCTCTGGCAAGTTGCTTGGTTCTGCCATTATTGACCAAAATCAAGTGAAGTTCCTTGCCTGGAGAGGGGCTCCTGAAATGTGAATTGTAATTCGTGATGGACTGTCCGGTAGCAGATCTTGCCAAAAGACGCAGAAAAACTCCAAGGTCTTTTCTTCTAGGAATGAGCTTCTCTATTCCCATACAGGCAATATGCGTATCTGCCAGATGAACGCCCATATCAGCATTGCCTTCATTGGTGCAGACGACAAATTCCCCTGTTTCTGCCACTGCGAAATTGACACCTGTGATCGCCACTTTAGCCATCAGGAATTTTTCACGAAGATGTAATCGAGCTGCGTGAGTAAGATAAACGGGGTCCAAATTCCCTTTTTCAGTATGGAGTTTTTCGTGGAATATCTCGGAGATATCGGACTTTTTCAAGTGAATAGCCGGCAACACAATATGACTTGGAGGTTGCTTCAGAAACTGAATAATCCGCTCTCCCAAATCCGTATCCACCACGTCAATGCCTTTTTCTTCCAAGAACGGATTCAAATGACATTCTTCTGTGAGTATAGATTTGCTCTTAACAACTGCCTTGCATTGTTTCTCTTCAAGTATTTTTCCAATAATCTGATTATGCTCTTCAGCATTCTCGGCCCAGTGAACTTTGATACCATTTGCGGTCGCATTTTTCTCCAGTTCTTCAAGATAGAAGTCAAGCTTAGAAAGTGTGTGATCTTTAATTTGGGACGCCAGCTCGCGAAGTTGTTCCCACTCAGGGATTTGATGGATTATTGTGTCACGCTTTTGTCTAACTATCCACAGCGTATCATCATGCCATTTGGCACGCGCCTTATCTTTCAGAAATACCGTTGCTTTCTCCGGGTGACTCATGAGATTACTTGGTTTAAGATTTCTGCAAAGTGCATTAACTGAACATTTTCTTTATCTCGGGTGGCAATTCCCTGCATGTGCATGATGCATGACATGTCTCCACCCACAATGATTTCTACACCTTTGTCCAGATGATCAGCGATTCGGTCTTTCCCCATTTGTACGGAGATTGCCTCTTCGCTTACTGCAAAAGTTCCTCCAAATCCACAACACTCATCTTTTCTTGTCAACTCCACCACTTCCATTCCCTTTAGATCTTTCATCAGCTGAAGGGTTTTATTGAAAACCGGCTCATTTCTCTCTGAATCACTGGCAAGCCTCAATCCTCGAAGTCCATGACAGGAAGCATGAAAGCCGATCTTGTGCGGAAAGCTGCCTTTGATCGAATCAACTTTGAGGATGTCCGTGATAAATTCACTTAACTCATAGATGTGGGATTGTACGTGTTCTTGATTTTTTTTGAGCTTATCAATATGTGGAGAATGCTTTTTGACGTGCAAAACACAGCTGCCGGATGGAGCTACGATGTAATCAAATTCTGCGAAATCCCGGATGAACTTGGAGGTAGTGCCAGCAGTATCAGCTTCGAAACCGGCATTGGACATAGGCTGTCCGCAGCAAGTTTGGCCAAGTGGATAAGTGACTTTGCAACCTAGTTTTTCCAGCAGTTCTAGTGTGGCAATCGCTACGTTGGGATAGAACTGATCAATATAACACGGGATAAACAGGCCTATATGCGGGGCATCTTTTTTCATGTGTTTATAATTGCTTTTTATTGGCCACATGGAATCTCACATGGAGAATCGTCATCGCCTTATGTATCGTCTGTAATATGCTCGATTTCATTATTAAGGTAAATTAAGCCATCTATTCCATTGATACCAGCATGGCAGCTCCTAATGCAGATCCATTTGGAAAATCGCTTGGAATGATCTTTAATCCCGGAAGTTTTTTGCGAAGCATCTCTACAAAGATATCGTTGGCATTGAATCCTCCATCTATGAAAAGCCTATCTACTGGAGCATTGTCTATTACCAGCTTGATAGAGGCGGTTTGCAGATCCGTCAACTCATGGATAAAGGTGTAATAGGCCTCATTAAACTCTGCAAAAAGCGACCAATCATTTTCTTTAGCTTGATCAAATCCATAATCTTCAGGTTTGAGGTATTGGAAATGAATTCGTTTGCTTTTATGATCTTTTACTTTTTCAAATAGGGTAGTATTGAATTTCAATTTCTTGTAAGTGCCAAGTGGCATTTGGAAATGTTCGTACAGCTTTTCCACCTGATATTTATGCTCTTCTCCGATGAATAGTCTGGAGATTTTGATGGGGTCACCTTTGATGCTGAGAAACTGTAAGCAATCGCGTTTAAGCTCATTTTTAGTAAGCGTAGTTTTGTTGAAAGGATTGATGCAGATTGCCCAAGTGCCTGTGGAAAGTAGGGCAAAGGGTTCGGATTCTTGCTTGATGTAAGGAAGCAAAGCCGAAGATGAATCATGAACTCCAATGCCGCAGGGGATATTTCCGAGTTCTGGCTTAGTCTTCAAAAGTGTGTTTCCGGGAACTATTGGGGGAAGTAATGGGCGAATTCCTTCCCTATCAACCCATTCATGATAATCGTTCGCTTCATAATCCCAAAGTCCCGTATGGCATCCTATACTTGTATAATCTGACACCATTTCTCCAGTAAATAAGAAACTTAAGTACTGAGGGAAATGGAATGAATGTTTGATTTTTTTGAAGAAATCGGGCTTTGCATACTTGATGAAATAAAGCTGCAAACCTGAGTTGAGCATAGCCAATGGAGGAGAGGAGGTGGCTCGGCAAAAGGTCATCATTCCTCCGTTTTCTTCATAAAACCTACTTAAAAGATCTTCTGGGAAAGGCTTCAGGTAATCATAAAGCGGAGTGGCAGGAACTCCACTATCTTCCGTATGTACAAAGGAAGCCCCATGACAGGAGAAATTCAGTTTCTTGATCTGATAATCTGGTGATTTCAGTGCTTCTTTGAAGGTCTTGAGCATCCACTCTTCCAGCGGTCCCAAAGGCTCACTTGGGAAATTGTCTTCGTCCGGAATCGGGTCTAGTCGAATATAGGAACTGTGTACTTCGGTTAAATTTTCATCAAAAAGAAAGAACTTCTTGTTTGTCCTACCGATATCAAAAACAGCCGTTACTGGAATTTTACTCATAGGTTCGCTATCAAAGCGATTTTCGGATGATCATTTTAAATGGACTTTTCAGTGGGATTTTGTCCTCTTCTCCCAAGATTTGATTTGCGATCGTTGTGCCCATTTCAACGAAGTTAGTAGAGATGGTAGTAATTCCGTCTGCTAATATCTCCTTCAGAGGAGTTTCATTATAAGAAATGAGCCCTATTTCTTTCCCTAGTTGAAGCTGCTGCTCGCGGGATTTTTTCACGATGTTGGCAAGATCAGTTTCTGCCAATACTATGAATGAATCTCCTTCATACAGTTGCTCATCATCGATGCCATCAAGGATCAGGTTGTTGAAATTGTGGAAAAAGCAAAAGCGCTTAAAACCATCAATAATCTCAACAGGATACATGTCTCCTTTTGGGAAAACCAAAATCAATCTTGAGTATTTCCTTAAGTGAGTAATACCCGACTCCAATGCTTCAAGGATATCTCTGGCAAAATCCTGATAAACTCCTGGGAACTCGTTTTCATGATTTTTCACGCCACGATCCATTATCAGGAGTTTATCTTTAGGAATTCGCTGAATCAGGTCATAGCATGTTTCTGGATGGTTATTCTCATCAAAGAAATGTGGTGCTAAGACATAGTAATTATAGTTGCCTAGGTTTCGCTCCAAAAGGTTTTCGAAAATCGTGCGGTTGTAATGGTGAATTTGCAAATCCACTGTCGCTTGATTTCCTAAAGTCTCTACTATAGAATAATAGATGATCTTCTTATAAGAGCTCAACTTATTGAATATCAATAGAACCTTTACTTTGTTAGCCAAATTGTTAGAATTCACGTAGAAACCTTTGCCTCTCACAGAAGTGATAATACCACGATCTCTAAGTTCATTATAAGCTTTCTCAACGGTATCTCTCGAGAGTAGAAAATCAAAACTCGTCTCATTGATCGAAGGAATTCTATCTCCGATTTTGAGCTTGCCGCTTTCTAAATCATCAAGAATGAGATTGACTACCTGCATATATTTAGGGGTCCGTGAATCCGTATGGATCCTTTCCGATTTGTCAACTAACATAGCATTTTGGGTTACTGGTAGGTACTAAGGGTATTCGAGGTTTATTAATTCGTTTTCTATCTTGGGAATGCAGCAGCTAATCCGCCATCTACATTTAGCATGTTTCCTGTTGTTTTGTCCAGCTGGCCACTTACGAAAATGAAGGCTGCGTTTGCGATGTCACTGGTTTTCACACTTTCTTTCAATAAGGTACGATTAGCATAGAACTGAGGCAAGTCTTTTACTTCAATTCCGTATGCTTTAGCGCGATTTTCGCCCCATCCACCTTCCCAGATGTTTGAGTTTTCGATCACAGCATCAGGATTCACTACATTGACTTTGATTTTATCTTCCGCCAATTCAGCCGCCATTAATCTTGACATGTGAAGTTGTGCAGCCTTGGCAGTGCCGTATGCAACATTTTTTGGTCCAGCCACCAAGCCATTTTTACTTGCAATATTTACAATATCTCCACCTTGGCCTTGAAGCTTCATGATTTTGACTCCGGCTTTGGAAATATAATACTGGCCCATCACTAAGATATTATTTAATCTGTCCCAATCCTGGTCGGTGTGATCTTCGAAAGGTTTACTGATAGAAATTCCGGCGTTGTTTACCACGATATCCACTCCGCCAAATTGTAGGCATGTAGCTTCAATAGCAGCCTCTAGACTTTTTCCATTAGTCACATCCAGTTTCACAGCCAAGAATGCATCTTTACCGTATTTTTTCAATAGCGCATCATTAGTCTGTTTCAGTCTATCGCCGTCTATATCAGTGACAACTACGCAGGCGCCTTCTTGGATATATTTTTCTACAATAGCCAAACCGATTCCGCCTGCACTTCCAGTCACCAAAGCTATCTTTCTCGAAAGTGGTTGTTCTTTAGGCATTCTTTGAAGTTTTGCTTCTTCCAGTAGCCAGTACTCAATATTGAAAGCCTCCTGTAGAGGTAATGAGACGTATTCAGAAACTGCCTCTGCACCACGCATCACATTAATAGCGTTGATATAGAATTCGCTTGCCACACGGCTAGTTTGCTTGTTTTTCGCATAGCTAAACATCCCAACTCCTGGCCAGATAATAATCACTGGATTTGGATCGCGCATCGCTGGACTATTCGAATGCTTGTGGTTTTCGTAATAATCTGCATACATCTCGCGGTAAGCCTGAAATGCTACACTGATTTGTTCTTTCAAATCTGTAAGATCGGAAAGGTCTGCATCAGCAGAAATATCCAAAACCAAAGGAGAAATCTTAGTTCTCAAGAAGTGATCTGGGCAACTGGTACCCATGGGCGCCAATTTACTTAAGTCATTGCTGTTGATAAATTGAAGTACTTCTGGTGCATCAGTGAACGTGCCGACCATTAGATTCTCTGAAGAAGCTAGGCCTCTTAATAGAGGGGCAAGTTTAGCTGCTTGACTTTTTCTCTGCTCAGGAGCTAGAGATTTTACTTTCTCACCTCCAAACACCGGGCGGTTTTTTCCATAATTCTGAGCCAAGTATTCAGAAGCAGTTTCTATCACTTCCAAGCTATTGATATAGCATTCGAAAGCCGTATCTCCCCAAGTGAAAAGCCCGTGTCCACCAAGCATAATGCCTCGGATTCCTGGATTTTCATCAAGGGCTTGCTTCAGTTGAAGGCCAAGGTCAAAACCTGGTTTTTGCCAAGGCACCCAAGCTATCTGACCATTCCAAAGATCCTGGGTGATCTGCTCTCCGTCCTTTGCTGCAGCAATAGCAATCGCAGCATCTGGGTGTAGGTGATCGATATGTTTGAAGGGTAAAAATGCGTGTAAAGGAGTATCAATCGAAGGTGCTTTAGACTTCAGGTCGTAAATACAATGATTGAAAAGTTCGACCATCTCATCTTCAAACTCCAGACCTCTGTAAATGCCTTTCAAAGCGCGGAGTTTGTCTACATAAAGTCCAGCCAAGCCAGCTTTTGTCAAGGTTCCGATATCTCCACCTGAACCTTTGACCCACATTACTTCTACTTTTTCTTTGGTAAGTGGATCTGCTTCATAGGTTTTGCAGCTGGTGTTCCCGCCACCGTAATTGGTGATTCTCAGGTCAGCTCCCAGTATATTTGATCGGTAGATAAGAAGGTCAACTTCTTTGCCCTCAAGTTTGGATGCTACGGCATCATCCCAAAGGAAACTTACATGCTTAAAGTTTTGTGTTGTTATGCTCATTGCGTTTCGCAGATTGTTCTGATAGTGAATATGGGTGAAAAGATTGCCTCAGGTATCCTGTGCTGTCTTGAATACCCAAAGATTTCTATTGATTTATTAGATTGATTTCGATTGTTATATTTGGCTAAAGTATTTAAATACAGATAATTAGTTGTAAATCGTCGTTTATTCCAAATTTAATTCCGAAGGGGTTGTTGAAAATAGTGGTGTTGTATACTTTACTTCCAGTAGCATAAGGGGTAAATTTTTGAGGGTTGTTGAAAACTTATTTTGCGACTGTAATCTAAAAAGTAAAAGTTACAATCCATAAAGTTCAAAGAGAAGTGTCCAGACTATGGAATTTTATCAAATTCACTTTATTTCTTTGTATATCATCTTCAGATAAGTACTCATCTTTAATATCGATCAAACGGCTTTTATTTTTTGGTTGGTAATTTGAGCGACGTGCGCTTCGGCTATAGAATTGCAGTCATTAAAAGTGCTTGACATTGGTGAATTTTTGATTTACAATTGGAGTATTTTGAATGATATTCCTCTTGGCTATTTTTATAAAAAATTGGAAAAGCTATGGATTTGGATGTTTAAGCGCTTTTTATTATTATAAAGTGTTGTCAAAATGAAGTTACGGTGCGATTATTTCACTCTCATTCTCTAGTATACTGGTAAGATTTGTATTAGAGACACATGATTTCTTACTTACATTTATTGTGGACATTGTGTACTTACGCACTGTTAACTGCCCTTCTTTTCAACAAACCGAGTAAAAACGTAACTATATAAACTTTTCTATGAGAATTACAGAAGACCAAATAGCATCATTTTCTTCCAATGACTTTCATTCCCGTTCGCTAGATCTTTTACGGGAGAGATTTTCCAAGCAAAGTATAAATTTTGAGGATGTTATCTGTAAGATTCAGGAATTTCAGATTGCTATTCCAAGTGCAGCATTAGGTAATGGTAGATCAAAGAATAAGAAGTCGAGAACAGGCGGAGAGCCTAGAAATCTTAACGAAAAGCTAGAAGATATTGGATTGCTTAAGCAATTAACATGTAAGACAAACTCTGTATCTGTCTATATTCCTTGGGATATGCCAGAAGATTACAAGGAGGTGAAAGACTTGGCGACTGAGCTACATCTGAAATTTGATACGATGAACAGCACTAGTTCTCAGGATCAGAATCAGAAGGAATACGCCAAATTGGGATCATTAGGCAATCCGGATAAAGCAATCAGAGAAGAAGCCATCGCTCATAATGAGGATGTGATAAACATAGGTAAAAAACTCGGAAGCAAGGGGCTTACAGTTTGGATGGCGGATGGAAGTAATTTTCCCGGGCAGTCAAATTTTAGAAGTACACTTGCTTGGACGGAGGAGTCGCTCCGTGAAATCTACGAATTCATGCCTTCGGACTGGGACTTGATGTTAGAGTATAAGCCCTACGAGCCGAATTGCTACCATACAGTAGTTCCTGATTGGGGGACTTCCACTATGCTTGCCAAGCGATTGGGCTCGCGAGCCAAAGTGCTAGTGGATCTTGGCCATCATTTGCCAAAAACTAATATTGAACAGATCGTTGCCACGCTGATGTACCAAAATCTTCTTGCTGGATTTCATTTTAACGATAGTAAATATGGGGACGACGACCTGAATCCAAGTAGTATCAAGCCATATCAGTTGTTTTTGATTTTCTGTGAACTGATAGGTGGAGATCAAGACGGTGCTCAGGATTGGAATAGTATTTCTTGGATGATCGATGCGAGCTACAATACTCAAGACCCATTGGTCGATTTAATCCAGGCATTGGAAGCGATTACTATTGCTTACGCTAAGGCGCTGCTGGTTGACAGGAAGAAGCTTCATGAATGTCAACAGAATGGAGAGGGGTCCCAGGCTCAGGAAATTCTGCAAATGGCCTTTTTGACTGATGTCAGACCTTTGGTGTGCGAGGCAAGAGTTCGAGCTGGTGGTCCTTCAGAGCCACTTGAGACTTATAGAGTTTTGATGATTCGTAATAAATTAGTTCAGGAGCGAGGTGCAAAATCATACACCTCACTATTTTAGCCAGATACATTTCTTGTTATCTTGGGGTATGATAAAACTCTATACGTTACCAATTGCCTTATTTTTTCTTTCCTTTTCAATGGTAGTTACAGGTTGTAAAACTAAAGGAGAGGAAAAGATCTTTGAAGAAGGAAAAAAGACAAATATCATTTTTATTCTTGCAGATGACCTTGGGTATGGAGACCTGGGATTTCTAGGCCAGCAATACATAGAGACCCCAAACATAGACCGACTTGCGAAGGAGGGAATGTTTTTTACCAATCATTATTCTGGTGCCACCGTGTGCGCACCTTCACGATCAGCCTTTTTGACAGGCTTGCATACAGGGCATACTCCTATTCGGGGCAACCTGGGAGTAGAGCCGGAAGGACAATATCCATTGCCTGATTCCACTGCTTCAGTAGCTAAAGTGATGCAAAGTGCTGGTTATAAAACGGGTGCTTTTGGGAAGTGGGGGCTAGGTTTCATTGGTACTACGGGAGATCCTAATCAGCAAGGTTTTGAGCAATTTTATGGCTACAACTGCCAGAGCTATGCGCATCGGTATTATCCGGCATACCTCTGGGACAATAGTGAAAAAGATACGTTGAAAGGAAATGGATGGATTGAAAAAACGAGCTTTGCCCCGGATTTGATCCAGGAAAAGACGATCTCATTTATTGAAAAAAACAAGGATGATCCTTTTTTTCTATTTATGCCCATAGTAATGCCTCATGCAGAACTAGCTGCACCTAACGATGAGGTTTTTCAAAAATACAGAGCAAAATTCGGTGAGGAAAATCCTTATCCGGTTAGAGAAGGATCTGAATACGGTAGTGATATAAATATCTCAGCTTACCAATCTCAGCCTTATCCTCATGCCACTTTTGCAGCGATGGTGGAGCGTATTGATGCGTATGTAGGAGAGGTGCTAGCCAAAGTGGAAGAATTGGGGTTGGCAGAAAATACGTTAATAATATTTGCCTCTGACAATGGTGCTCATCTGGAAGGTGGGGCTGATCCTGAATTCTTTGATAGTAACGGTCCATTTCGAGGACATAAGCGAGACTTATACGAAGGTGGTGTACGCACTCCGATGATAGCTTGGTGGCCAGGTAAAGTCAAAGCAGGTTCGCAAAGTGATCACATTTCAGCATTCTGGGATTTATTACCAACTTTTGCTGAGGTGGCAGGTGCGAAAATCCCAGCGAGTATTGATGGGATTTCATTTTTGCCAGCTTTGTTGGAGCAAAGTGACCAAAAGCAGCATGAGTTTTTGTATTGGGAGTTTCATGAACAAGGCGGAAAGCAAGCTGTGAGACAGGGGAAATGGAAAGCGGTCAAGCTGCAAGTATTTGGTAGCGCTGAACCTACAATTGAGCTTTATGATCTAAGCACTGATCTGGGGGAGGAGAATGATATTGCTGCGCAAAACCCAGATAAAGTTAAAGAATTGGAAACTTTGATGAATGATTCGCACAAGCCAAATCCTATTTTTGGTTTGTTACCATCAGAGCGTAAATAGGAAAAACTCAATGATACAAATGAAAAAAGGCGGAGAATAAACCCCGCCTTTTCGTACCCAATCTATTTACTGTAAAACCTTTGAATAAATGAATTTAAATAGGAAATAGATTTTGAGTATCCTTCTCTGTCCTGTTATTGTTTTATAGCGTTAAGTTTTTATGAGTTCTGTTTAACTTTAAAGAAGAAAAATGAAATATTTAGTCATGAGAAATTCGAGTGTTTTATTCATTCTAGCTACTGTTATATCCTGTACCAGCCCAAAGAATTCTTCTGATTCGGTGATTGCAAAATCCCCTTTTAAGACTGTTGGTTCGGTAGAACGATTAGATCCAGAGCTAAGCACGTTTATTCCTGAAGATGCTAAAATCGAAGTTTTAGCTTCTGGTTTTGAGTGGGCCGAAGGACCATTATGGCTAGCTGATCAAAATGCCCTGATCTTCACGGATGTGCCCACCAATAAAATATGGAAGTGGACAGAAGAAGATAGCCTAAGTTTATTTTTGGAGCCGTCTGGATATTTGGGAACTGAGACGAACAAGAAAGAACCAGGAGCAAATGGCTTGGCATTGAATGCAAATGGTGATTTAATTCTTTGCCAGCATGGTGAAAGACAAATTGCAAAGATGAATGCTTCGCTTTCTGCCCCAAAAGCCGATTTCACAGCTTTGGTATCTGATTTTGAAGGTAAAAAATTCAATAGCCCAAATGATTTGGTCATAAATAAATCTGGACAGATATTCTTTACTGATCCACCTTATGGTTTGGATGATTGGAATCCCAAGGAACTGGATTTTCAAGGTGTATATAGATTGGATGCTGATGGAAGTTTGCACCTGCTTCTGGATACACTTAATCGACCGAACGGGATAGGGTTGAGTCCGGATCAGAATACACTTTACATTGCACAATCAGACGCTCAGAAAGCAAGGTATTATGCGTTTGATTTGGATGAAAAAGGAGATATCCTGAATGGTAAGGTCTTATTGGACGCTACTTCCAGTGTGGGTGATAAGCATCCGGGTTTGCCGGATGGCTTGACCGTTCATAGTTCGGGAACACTATTCGTAACAGGACCAGGAGGAGTGTGGGTGATCAGTCCTGAGGGAAAACATCTCGGTACAATAGGGACGGGTCAAGGCACTGCGAATTGTGCTTTTGATGCCAATGAGGATTATTTGTACATGACCGCAGACGCGTATTTGATGAGAATCAAAGTGAACTAAACTGATATGATATTGAATTTTGGGGTTTATCTTTTAAAATGTGATTAAAAAGTTGATAACCCTCTATTTATGGTGAATAAGTCTGTTGATTTAGAATATAATTTGGTGGAAAGATAGTGGGAAACTAAGTGACTGGAATGTTGGCATTGGGTGAAATTAGGAAGATATTTATTAAACCAAGTAAGAGATAAAAAGACCGAGAGTACGATCTCGGATAAAGATTGACAGCTCGTAATTGAAACATGAATGGTCAAAGTCCTTCGGGAGTTTGTCTGAAATGGGCAACCACAAAAGTGTTGATTGAAATCTTCAAAGCCGCAAGGTAGAGAAGGCGGAGTTTGAAAATCATTATTATGAATCCGGGTAACTGGAGGAATAGTCTTTTAACAGTAGCTTGGCTCTTTTAGATGATCAAGATTATCTGTAAGAGAAAGGGAAACGTTCGAAAGAGTGTTTCCCTTTTTGTTTTACCCCTTTTTTCGCCAATCCCATATCACGATATTCCATTCTTCAACTCCATCATGAAAAGTATGGATCACCTCAAAACCTATACGTTGATGAGCCCTCATGGATCTGAGGTTGGAGGTGGAGATTTCAGTGATGGTAAAGTCATATTTATGTTCAAATACCTGTTTGTATTTTGCATAGCATTGATCAAAAAGCCCCATGCCACGATAGGCCTTTCCTATGCAGACTTGACCAACTACAATGTAGTTGTATTCACTTATTTTTTTGCCTGAATAGGATATGAGATCAAACTGACCAAACATAGGAACCAACTGAAGAATATCAGCTCTGGAAGCCTTGGTCATCGCCAGAATGTAAGCTGCCACTATATCTCCATCCAGTGCTATGACATGGGATTCCATATCATTCAGTTTTTTCAAATCTTCCAGTGAATGTTGCACAAATACAAAGCCTTGGGATTCCTTTTCATCTGGATTGATCAGGGTGCTTAGATTGGCTCTTTGAAGGTCAGCAATACCTTGGAGATCTTCTTTAGTTTTACTTTGAATTAGCGTGAGCATAGGTGAGAATGGGGTGAAAATCTATGGTCTTTGATCAGCTCTGGTCTAACATGGATGGTAGGCTAAGGTACCCTCGGGTAATTAGATGCCTGAGATGTAGAACTGGATTCTAAAATTATAACAAGCATTTTCGAAAATGTTATTCAATACATTATTATAAAATATGCTGTTTTACTGTAGTTTTGATCAAACCCAAAAATATCATGAAGTTTAACAAAATCTATTTTGGATTGTGGATTTTCATCTTTGCACTCTTTGCCTATTGGCAGTTCAATGATCCAGACCCGGAAGTTTGGGTAAGTATTTACGGAGTAGCTATGTTGTTTTGTCTGATGGGAACCCGCGGGATTTTCCCGAAGATACCACTTACGGTGGTGGTGGTGGTTTGTCTTGTAGGGGCTATTTACTTTTATCCTGGAGGAATAGGAGATTGGATCGCTCAGGAGATAGAGCAGCACGATCTCACTATGAAAACTCCACAGATGGAAGAAGCACGGGAGACTTTTGGACTTTTGATCGTGGCACTGGTACTTAGTCCTGCGCTTTGGAAAGCCTGGAGCAAGAAGGCTAGCCGTAGTTAAAAAAATAATTTAAGGACTGTGTGTTTCTCTCTGTTACTCATCAAACCAAATAACCATGAAAAAGTTACTATTAAGTATGCTAGCCCTGTTTTTTGCCTTTGCCGGATTTTCACAACAACTAAGTGGAAGCAATTCTACCTATTTTGAAATACGAAAATACTATGCTAATGAAGGGAAACTTCCCGATTTGATCAAACGCTTTGAGAATCATACCCTGTCTCTTTTTGAGAAAAGCGGTATGGAAAACATCGCTTATTTCGTCCCAGCTGAAAACACAGACAACTCCATGACTTATATTCTGGGATACCCTGATGAAAAATC
The DNA here is from genome assembly GCF_035156405.1 of Algoriphagus aurantiacus. Taxonomy (NCBI): domain Bacteria; kingdom Pseudomonadati; phylum Bacteroidota; class Cytophagia; order Cytophagales; family Cyclobacteriaceae; genus Algoriphagus; species Algoriphagus aurantiacus. Next base: position 62,576 of record NZ_JAXRUT010000005.1, read on the forward strand.
CAGAGACCGCATGTGGGAGAAATTTGGCAGTGATCCTGATTGGCAGAAAGCTAAGAAGGAATCAGAAGTAAATGGAGGGCTTGTGAAGAGCGTAGATCAGACCTTTATGAAATTGGCCCCTGGGTTAAATGATACTCCTAAACCACAGGCGAGTGGGATTTTTCAATTAAGAACCTATACTTGTTTTGATGGCAGATTGGATAATCTAATCGCTCGATTTAAAGATCATACACAGGATCTTTTCGAAAAGCAGGGATTGAAAAATTATCCGTATTGGGTTACAGTTGAGAAGGATGGAAGTCAGTCAAAGTTGGTTTACCTTTTGGCCGATAAGGATCAGGCATCTTTCGAAAGAAATTTTCAGAACTTCATCAAAGATCCTGCTTGGGTAAAAGCACGGGATGCTTCTGAGGCAGATGGTAAGATTGTAGAAAAGGTGGATGCCGTATTCTTTAAGACGCTGCCTTTTTCGCCTCTAAAATAATCTGCATAAAATCAGTTTGTTGTCTCGAGAAAATCTGAATGTTGCTCAGCTCTGCTGTAGCGGATAAGTGTAAGTGACCGTATTGTCATTAAAACTGTTTTATCATAACCAGCCTACGCTATGAAAAAGTCACTTTTCCCTCTCTTATTCTGCCTCTTATTCAGCTTTGCGTGTCAGGAAAGTGATGATCCTGCCACAGCTTGTGGCGTCAGTGATCCTATAGAGAATATAGCCTGGCTAAAGCAATTGGCAGAAGAATCAGCTACTGGCGGATTGGCGGAATTCTCTTATATAGCACAAGCCAAATATAAAGGCAAGAGGGTTTTTTACTGGGGAAGTTGTTGTCCTAACTGCAGTTGGGCTTTAGTTTTGCGCAATTGCGACGGGAATAGAATAAATGATGAAATCAGCTTTGACGATCTTGAGGATACCAAAGTAATCTGGCAGCATGAAAACTCGCAGTGTAATTTCTGATGAAGTTTTCCACTCTGTGTCAGACTATGAATTTTTGAACATACAGGAGGAGAAAACTAAAAGACCAAATCCCGTGTGTAGTCAGTCTTTCCTGTAGCAAAGAACGACTCTTTGCCGTATAGTAATTGCTAATGGGTTTTACTAATCGGAAAATTTTATGAAAAAGTCACTTTACCCCCTTTTATTCTGTCTACTGTTCAGCTTTGCATGTGATGAAAAGGAAGATCCGGCCACAGCCTGTGGGGTTAGCGATCCAATAAATGATTTACCGTGGCTTTTAGAAATGAAAGAATCTTTGAGTGAAGGGGGAATGGGCGATTTATTTTATATCATGCAGGCAAAGTATAAAGGAAAGAGAGTTTTTTATCAGGGTAATTGTTGTGCCCAATGCAGTACGTTATTGATATTTTATGATTGTGGCGGGAATGGAATAAATGAAGAAATCAGCTATGATGATCTTGAGGATAGCAAAGTAATCTGGCAGCCAGAAAACTCTCAGTGTAACCTCTGATGAGTTTTTTTTTGCCAGACAATTCATTAAACATTATTATTCCCATTTGCCCAGTCTTTTGATGTAGGGCAAATGGGAATTGTTTTTGGAATAGGTTTAGTAAGATTAAGTGGTTGAATCTGTATTAAAACTCTATTGGTGTGAATCTTTCAAATACCTGAGAACCGATGCAATTCTCCAGAGGTCCGCAAGGAGGGTAAATCCAAGTCATTTTATCCTGATTTTCATTAAATTCAACTGTTTTTTCACTCGAAAAATTTTGGGAACTTTGTACAAGTTGAATAGTAGGTACATAAGGAGTATCTGAAGATTCTGGCACACTGTAAACTATTGTGGTTTGAATTGACAGTTGGTCGTCCAACAATGAATAAGTGCCACTTGATCTACCGGAATAGCCTAGAAGTTCATCTGAATCAGAGTTTATGTACACGGAAGAACTATTGAAATTCCCATTCTCTAAAAAGGAATAATAGCTAATCATTTGGATATTGTCATCGAGGTCATGGCTATTTCTCCAGTGGCCAATGACTTGAGAAGAGTTGTCTATTGGCTCTTCGTCCTCTTGACAGGAGCTTAATAAAAAGATACCTAATATTCCCAGTACAAATAATTGCGGAAAGTTTTTCATGATTGGATAGTGTTTTGGTTGTAAAGAAGATACGTTAGTTCTATCTGGAATGCTACAGGATATTTTAAGTTTTCTGATTTGATTAAGATGAAATCGAGCATGACTCAAGAGTCACACACTGGGATGATTATAATGAATGCATGCGAGTTTCCCTGCCTGACGGTAGGCAAGTTCCGAAACGATCCCGATAACGGGATGGGACAGGCTATCCCGTTTCCTTTGTCACGGGACAGGTTATGACCAATGAAAAAACAATTATAAACAGATGAAAGTAGCCGCTGAATCCTTCCAATTTTAGCGATTAGCAATCTAGTTCTTCATTAATAATGTTTGTATTTAAGCAGAAAAAGCCATCCCCAACTATGAGGATGGCTTTTTAATAGGGATAAGATTGGTTTTACTTTGCGTTGAAAGTCATCCCACCAATTATAAATGTTCCATTACCTCCATCATTTTTAGGCTTTGTAATGACGAAAAGCTTATGAAGTTTTCCATCTGCTGTTCCTGATACAGGGATTATAAATTGACCATAGCTAGGTGCACCCTCAGGGCCAGTAGAAGGTTTTTGAACGAAGGTTTCCGAACCTACTAATTCACCTGTCGGACTGTCTAGTCTAAGTTCAAAGACATATTCATCTCCAAGGTTACCTAGGGTGACAATAGTTGCAGTAACTGAAGCGATTCCGGTTAAGTCAATATTGTTGATTGCAAAAGATGCTTCATTTTTAGGAACCATCACCAAGTTATTACCATCATAGCTCATGCTATTATAGCCATTTGCATAATCGCCCGTTGTGCCCATGTCAATGGTATTACTCTTCAGCAATAATGTAGTAGAACCAGTCAAAGGCTTTATATTTTCACCACCTTGATCAGTGTAAGATGCATTAAACATCAATACGCCTGTTGGGGTTGCTGGCTTTCCTACAGTAGGATCTATAGATCCAGTTGCTGGTAGAGATGGCGTCGTTACTTGATCCAGAGAAAGGATATAAGCTACTAAGGCATTCAAATCAGAATCTTTCATATCGGGATTCGCTGGCATTACAGTTTCTCCCCATACACCTCCGCCTCCATTTTTGATCTTATTCTTTAAATAGTCAGCGTCTCTTTGATTATACTTTTTAGCTACATCAATGTAAGAAGGTCCCACAGATGCTTCAGCTTCTTTGTGACAGGTCTTACAGGTCAACGTTGTGAAGAGTGATTTACCCATCATCGCCTCGGTCATGACTTTGTGTCCCATATCTGATTCTGCCTGGTCGAATCCTTCGATATAATCTGCAGAAACATAAAGCGTACTAATGTCTGTTGCAGCTTCAGGGTTATCCGCATCATTAACGGTCACGCTGTAGGATACTTTCTTTTCAGGGAAATAAAAGGATTGATTTCCATCGATGGTAATCGATACTTCTGGTGCATGATTACCTGAGTACACGCTTTCAAGAGCACTGGTGCCTGTCAATCCTTCAGGATCTTTAGCACTTACTTTTACCTCGTATTCACCGATTCCATCAAAAGTATGAGTAAGGCTAGGGACATCCGTCGTCTTGGTTTCTCCATTATCCAAATCCCAAGTATATGTCAAAGGATCATTTTCAGGATCAGAAGATGTGGCAGTAAAAGTGACAGTTAACGGATTAGCTCCTGAAGTTTTATCAGCATTTAATGATGCTACTGTAGGCGCTCTGTTTCCACCATTAAAGTCAATTCTTGATAGTCCGGAATCGGGGTTCTTCGAGAACCAACCATTTCCGTATTCCAACACATAGATTCTACCATCAGGACCCATTTCCATGTCGATCAAACCATTGAATTTAGTACTTGGCATAAATGCTTCCATTTTGTCAAAATCACCATTTTCCTTTAGGGTAACGGCTTTTACCCATCCTCTAATCCAATCATAAATAAAGATTTTCCCGTCGTAATAATCAGGGAACTTAGTGTCTGCGGTGTACATATCAGCATAATAAACTGGACCCGCCATGGCATTTCTTCCTCCGGAACCTAATTGCGGGAATTCTTCGGATTCTCCATAAGGATACCAGATGAATGCTGGTGCTACTGCTGGTAAATCTGTCGCTCCAGTATTATTTACTGAATTGTTTTTTGGTCCGTTTGGATCAAAAGCAGCTCCCGGCTCACCAGTTTCATAATTAAATTCACGATAAGGATAATTATTTCCTACGAAATATGGCCATCCAAAATTACCTGCTTTTCTCGCTTGATTCAATTCGTCATAACCTCTAGGGCCACGAGAATCCAAACTGTCAGCATTGGCATCTGGACCAACTTCGCCCCAGTATAAGAATCCATTTTTTTGATCCACTGAGATTCTATACGGGTTTCTATTTCCTTGTATATAAATCTCCGGTCTAGTCCCTTCTGTTCCTACATGATAAAGGTTTCCCTCCGGAATATCATAAGACCCATCTTCGTTTACTTTAATTCGAAGGATTTTACCTCTTAGGTCATTAGCATTTCCAGCTGATCTTCTCGCATCAAACTGCTCCTTACCTGGTCTCTGATCTAGGGGAGCAAAGCCATTATTGATGAATTTAGAATCAGCTTGATTGAAAGGAGTAGAGTTATCTCCTAAAGAAAGGAATAAATTACCGTCCTTATCAAAAGCGATGGAACCACCAGTGTGGCAGCAAATATCACGGTCAGAATGTGCGTCAAGAATGACAACTTCTGAAGCCATATCCCATGTATCGTTTTTGAAAGTAAATCTGGAAAGTCTATTTATTTCTTCTTCACCAGTAGGCGCATAGTAAACAAATACATAGCCGTTTTCGGCGAAATTTGGGTCTTTTTGAATACCCATCAGACCCTCTTCGGCATTGACTCCTTTTACTTCTGTTTTCCAGTAAACATCAAGTTTACCTACTTCTTTCAGCTCTTCTGTTTCATTATCAAAAAGCAAGATTTCACCTCTTCTTTGTGCCACGAGAATATCCAAGTTCGGAAGAATGGTCATTTCAGTTGGCTCAGTGAAATCTCCAGTAACCAAAGATGTTTTTGTAAACCTGTTTTCCTCAGGAACTCGTTTGCTCGTAGCTTTAGAATAATCTAATACCGAATTATCTCCAATAGCATACTGAATACCAGCAAGCACATGCTTTAGGAATAGGTCTTCGGAAAATGACTCATCTGTATGTCCACCACCAGTGTAGAAAGCTCGTCCTCCATCATAGTCATGGTACCAAGCTATTGGGTGTTCGCCCATATCAAGACCTCCTTGGTAGGAATCTTCTTCCAGGTTCAAAAGTACATTTACATCAGGGTTCATTTTTTTGTAGCTGTACCACTCATCTGTTCGAGTCCAAGGCGTTGGAAGGAAAGACGTTGAAGGATTATTAGCATCCACAACAGTGATTTCTCCTTCCTGAACATTCGGACTTGGGTCATTAATACCTGGGTGATCGGCGAAATAACCGCCTACTAAACGGCCATACCATCCCCACTCATATTCTGTATCAGCCGCCGCATGGATACCCATGAAACCACCGCCTGATTGGATATATCTTTCGAATTCTGCTTCTTGATAATTATTTAATACATCACCAGTAGTACTCAAAAAGATTACAGTTGAGTATTGTGCTAAATTTTCCTCAGTGAACATTTCTGCCTGAGTAGTAGTGTCTACCTCAAAGTCATTCTCGGATCCTAGTTTTTGGATCGCTGCTATACCTTGAGGAATGGATTCATGATAAAATCCTGCTGTTTTGCTAAATACAAGCACTTTTGGTTTTCCGGAGCGGGAGTTACAGCTCCAGAAACCCACGCTCGCAATTAGTCCAAGTAGCAGTAGGCTTCTTAGGTTTTTTGGGAAATTCATAGGTTTTCAATTGTTACGAAAATTGGTATTTAAACTCAATTGAGCTTAAGGGTACAAATTGGGGATTTTTTTGATAAATATTATTGTAATTGTCTATTTGAAACAATAGAAGTTTTAAACGGAAAATTAGTTGAGTATTCTGGCACCATCAGAAAGAGCAACAGGGATAAAATCAGCTTCTATTCCAAATTTTTCTTTGTAGGCAGAAAATATCTCCTTTTTGAAATTTTCTAAATGCGTATTGGAAATCAAGTTGATAGTACAGCCTCCAAAGCCGCCGCCCATCATTCTGGAACCGATGACTCCAGGCAATTTCCATGATTGTTCAGCAAGAAAATCAAGTTCCTCGCAGCTCACTTGGAAGTCCTGGCTTAAGCTTTGGTGAGACTCTTTGAGCAAATTGCCAAAAACGATTAAATCTCCAGCATGAAGCGCATTAGAAGCTAGTTTAACTCGCTCGATTTCAGTGATGACATGTTTTGCTTTAGGAAAAAGATCTCCGGGTAAGATTTGCTGAACTTTCTCAATATCTTTTTCGGGAATATCTCTGAGCGTAGTAGCTTCAGGATAAGTTGCCTGAAGAATTCTTACACTTTCTTCGCATGCCTCTCTACGATTGTTATAAGCAGAGTCTGCAAGATTATGCTTTACTTTGGAATTGACCAATAGGAGGGAATGATCGCCCAAATCAACTTCAACTTCAAAGTGTGTATTAGTACGACAATCCAGTAATAAAGCACGGTTTTTTACACCAAAAGCGGAAGCATAAGGGTCCATGATGCCACATTTCACCCCCGCGAATAAATGCTCAGCCTTTTGGGCGTAAAGAACGATAGATTTTTTTGAGATGGTAAACTTGAATAATTCCGTCAAAGCAGTGCCTATAGCTACCGATAGTGCAGCTGAAGATGAAAGTCCGGAAGCTGGTATATTTCCCCCAAAGACTAGATCAAAGCCTTCCAGTTTATAACCCGCCTGTTGGAATTGAGATATCACACCCATGGTATAGTTTGCCCAATGTCCTTTTTTCGGAGAAAATGAGTTGATATCAAACACAAACTCTTCTTCATAATCCACAGAGTAAAGCCGACAGGAAGGAAGTCCGTTTCTTTGGATTGCGACCCAGATCCCTTGCTTTATTGCAGCTGGAAAAACCAAGCCTTCCTGATAATCTGTATGTTCTCCTATTAAATTGATTCTTCCAGGTGCAAATGCCACAATGGGTTCGATTCCAAAGTGTTTTTCAAAGGATTGGATAATTTTGTCTTTCATGTGATTATGATTGATTTTTTAGCGGACACATGGAATCTCGTAGGTCTTATAATTATCTCTCCATGTGACGCTTGAGTCATGCTCGATTTCATGTGATTATAATTGTTTTACAAAGGCCACATGGAATCTAGCGTAACGGATAATCATCCCTCCGTGTGTTGCTTGCAACATGCTCGATTTCATTTGATTAGAGTGCTTTTGTCGATTGCCGAGGAATCAATGTGGTTTCCAATACTATGGAAATAGGGTCATCGGAAGCTTGTCCTTCTAATTGATCGAGTAAATGAGTAACGGATAATTTACCCATTTCATAACCAGGCTGGGCTACTGTAGTAAGGGGTGGTTCTACCACAGCAGAGGTTGGATTATTTGTAAATCCTGCAAGTGCCATATCAGCTGGTATTTTGATTCCCATAGGCTTCCAAACAGACATTAAATCCAACGCAACTGGATCTATCATGCAGAATACTCCATCGGGGCGATCAGTCATGGCAGCTATTTCATGAGCGACTTTCATGTTTCCTTCTATAGTGAGGTCAGAGATTTTTACCAAGTTAGGATCTGGCGTTATCCCGAATTCATTAAGCGCATGGAGGTAGCCTTCTTTACGTTTTTTGCTGATGTAGAGATCTTCAGGCCCAGACACATACATGACGCGCTTGCAGCCTGTTTCCAATAGATGTTTGGTCACCTGATAAGCACCGCCTTCATCATTGAAAGTGACCCGAGACACGGGGATATCTTCGTTTACCCTGTCAAAAAGTAAAAAGGGGATTTCTCTATTATATAGATCAATCAAGTGATCGTATTTGTTTGTCTCACGACTCAAAGAGATTAGCAAGCCATCTACTTGGGAAGAAACCAAGGTTCTGATATTCGCTTTCTCAAGTTCAAGCGTCTCATTGGATTGACAAATCATTACATTATAGCCACGCTTATTGGCATAATCCTGAATACCTGATATGCAAGATGCAAAGAAATGCGAGGTGATCTCGGGAACAATTACACCCAGGGTATTGGTACGACTGATTCTAAGACTCTGCGCTAGAAGATTGGGCTGGTAGTTCATCTCCTTAGCCATTTCCACTATGCGCTTTTTCGTGTCAGGATGTAGCTCTGGTGAATCTTTTAGTGCTCTGGAAATAGTTGATACAGAAACGCCTAATTTCTTGGCAATTTCTTTCATCGTAACCTGATGACCTTTTTTCATGTGGCAAAATCATTTAACTATCACTTCAAATCTTCCAAATTGGACGATTCTAAGACGGGAAGATAAGCTTTTTACTCTTGGTAAACAGTAAATAGAACAGTTTCTCCCACAGCCTGCAATGTCCGGCGATCTATGATTTCCATATTATCGGCATGCTTATGATGATACTGGGCAAAGCCAAAGTCAGGAGAATATTCAATAATATCTATCATTGGGATTTTTGCAAATTCATTTACAAAAGCATGATCATCCAGAATCTCAGGAGCGCCTTTGTAGATAAAAAAGTCACCTTGGCCTATACGAGCAGCATTGTCCCATACCTTTTTCAAAATACCAGATGCATATTGACGGGAATATCCTTCTCTATAGAATCGTGCTCCTTTGGCTCCAACCAAATCCACCAAAATGCCATAATAGGCAGAGTAGTTTGGCTTATGCTTGTTTTTGGACCAATATTGAGATCCTAAGCACCACCAAAAGTCCTGCTCAGTATTTCTCACTTTTGTATTTTCTGGTTCACCATCATCTTCCCCATCAAACAGGATAATATCAATTCCTACCTCAGGCTTCATTTCTTGGGTACCTATCAACCGTGCGATTTCCATCAGAACACCCACTCCGCTGCCTCCGTCATTGGCACCATCGATAGGCTCGTCAATTCGATCTGTATCCTTGTCGGCGATTCTTCGGGTATCATAGTGAGCAGCCAAGAGTATTCTTTTAGTCGCTTGAGGATTGTAGGAAGCAATTATATTGCTCAAATCCCAAGTGAGTCCATCATACGTTTTAGCTTCGAAATCCTGCGTTTCTACAGAAAAGCCATATCCTTCAAACTTTGATATAAGCCAGTTTTTGGTGGTTTCATGTGCTTCCGTTTCCGGTACCCTAGGACCAAAATCCACTTGCTTTTGCACAAAAGCATAAGCTGAATCCGGATTGAAAGTAGGGTAAGGCTTTGCAGGTTTTTGTTCGATCTGTGTCTCAGTCGATTCTTCCGATCCTCCGCACGCCCAAACCAATGCCAACAGGGCGATAAGCCACAATCTATTCTTCATATGCCCAGTCGATTTTATCTTTCATGTCTTTTACTACAAATCCAATTGCTTTCAAACCAGCTCTGATCTCATCCACTTTGTCGTAGTTCCTGGCAGTTTTTGCCTCAGAATATACCTGCAATAGCAAGTTTAGCATTTCATTTTGAGTATCTGATTTTTCTTCGATCAATCCCAAAATATCAGAAACAAAGGTGCCGAATGCTTCAATTAATTTATTGAAAATGGCTTCCCCAAATACGGCTGACTTCAACTGACCGGTGTACATAGAGTTGATTTTCTTCAACAAATTGAATAAATGACCGATAGCCTGAGCTGTGTTGAAGTCATCATCCATGGCTCTATAAGCATTAGCAATGATTTGCTCTACTTGTTTGATCTGCTCCTCGTCCTTTGCGATATCACTAGGCTCGAACTTTAGCAACTTGGAAATTCTCAGCCCATTGATCAGCTTTTTATAGCCTTTCTGCGCAGCAAGAAGTGCTTCATTAGAGAAATCCAGCGTAGAGCGATAATGTGCAGTCAGAATGAAATAGCGGATTGTCATCGGACTGTATGCCTGATCCAGTAGTTTGTGATCACCGGTGAAAAGCTCTTGCAAGTTGATAAAATTGCCCAGCGACTTACCCATTTTCTGACCGTTGATGGTGATCATATTATTATGCATCCAGTACTTGGCTGGATCCTGATGATTGCATGCATTCCCCTGAGCGATTTCACATTCGTGATGGGGGAAAAGCAAATCCATGCCTCCACCGTGTATGTCAAATTGCTTTCCCAGGTATTTGGAACTCATAGCAGTACACTCCAGGTGCCAGCCCGGAAAACCTACTCCCCAAGGAGAATCCCATTTCATCAGATGTTCCGATGAGGCATTTTTCCAAAGTGCAAAATCAACTGGATTTCTCTTTTCATCCTGACCATCCAGCGTACGGCTGCCACTCATTAGATTTTCCAAATCACGACCAGATAGTTTGCCATACTGGCTGGTTTCATTGTATTTCAGCACATCGAAATAAACGGAACCATTGATTTCATAAGCTAAACCCTCCTTCAAAATCGCCTCAACCAAGGCGATCTGTTCGGGAATATGGCCTGTTGCGCGTGGTTCTATACTAGGTTTCCAAGTATTCAAAATCGCCATATCTCTGTGGTAGCTGTCCGTATATTGTTGGGCAACTTCCATAGGCTCTAGCTGCTCTATCTTGGCTTTTTTAGCTATTTTATCTTCTCCCTCATCCGCATCGCCCTGCAAGTGACCTACATCGGTGATATTGCGCACGTAGCGAACCTTGAAACCCAAGTGAGTCAGGTAGCGATTTACCGTATCAAAAGTAATGGCAGGACGTGCATGGCCCAGATGAGCATCTCCGTAGACCGTCGGTCCACAGACATACATCCCTACAAAAGGCGGATTTATGGGCTGAAACTCCTCTTTCTGGCGGGAAAGCGTATTGTACAATTTAAGATTATGCGACTTCATCAGTAGATTCAATATCTATTCAGTAAAAATCAACAACGGAAATAGTCCGAAATTGATTCAGGCTGCAAAATAGGGGATTAGAGTGGGGAAATGAAAGAGAATAAAAAAGATGTGTTTATTTTAAAAGCACTGACTTTTCAGGAGTTTTCAATCACGAAATGGATCAATGAATATTTTAACATTTATTTGTTTTAGTCTATAAGTCCTGCTGATCTCAATAATTCCAGAAGCTTTTCCTTAGGAATATTATCAAAATCACTTTTATCAAAAATATGGATCATATAGATTTCATTATTTTGACTCAAAAAATAATATATAACCCTCGCACCGCCTGACTTTCCTTTGTTTTTACTTTCGATTGAGAGCCTGATTTTATAAAGGTTTGAACCCAAAGGAACTCCAATTTGGAAATCATATTCTAGCTTTTGAATTAGCTCAAAAAGGTCATTTCTTAGTGAAGGGTATTTCTTATAAAGACGCTTAAAAAACTTCTTGAAATCGGGAGTTAGGATTACTTCATAGCTCATTTAAAAAGTCTCTGGCCTTTTCTTTTTTCAATTCCCCCTTTTGAATCTTTTGGACCTGATTCAGACTTGACTCCAGTTCATCCATGAACTCCAGAAATTCTTCCTTCTTTACCATATCAAACTCAATCCCTTCTTTGTTGAAAAAATCAGCTATTAATTTGATTTGTTTTTTGTTTTTTGGGTATGCTTTGATTCTTAGGGTTTCCATTTTCAGTTGAGTTTTACCCAATTTACGAGAATAAGGAGAAAATAGTCTTACTTAAACTGGAAAAATTATCCACTAATAACCTCAGAGCTACCTGTGGTTTAGAGGTTTAAAGGAAAAGACCTTCGAGGGCACTTCGACTTCTGTCAGTGTAACTCCTCAAAGGTCTTGATACTTATGTCTAGCGACTTGCTACTTTCTTAATGCTTAAAGTGTCTCACGCCTGTCATCACCATTGCGATGCCATTTTCGTCACAGTAATCCACGCTCAACTGATCTTTGATAGAGCCTCCCGGCTGCACTACCGCAGTGATTCCTGCTTTGTATGCGATCTCTACACAGTCAGGGAAAGGGAAGAACGCATCTGATGCCATCACAGCGCCATTCAAGTCAAAGCCAAATGCCTTTGCCTTTTCGATAGCCTGTAGCAATGCATCTACACGGGAAGTTTGACCTACCCCGCTGGAGAACAGCTGGTTCTCATTGGATAAGATGATGGTATTTGATTTGGTGTGTTTACAGATTTTTGCTGCAAAGACTAGTGCATCTTTTTCAGCTTCTGTTGGGGCTTTTTTAGTGGCCACAGTGAAGTCTGCTTTTGTTTCAGTAGCCAAATCCTTGTCCTGCTCGATCACGCCATTAAGTAAAGTCTTGATCATCTTGGTACCAGGAAGATCCATTTTCTGCTTAAGCAGAATTCTGTTTTTCTTACCTTTCAATACTTCCAACGCTTCTTCGGTAAAGTCAGGAGCGATCAGCACTTCAAAAAACAAAGAATGCATTTCCTCAGCTGCGTCCTTCTCTACAGTTTGGTTGGTTACCAGGACACCACCGAAAGCAGAAGTGGTATCCGCGTCGAAGGCTTTTTGATAAGCTTCTTTTACTGTAGGTGCCAAAGCTACTCCACAGGCATTAGTATGTTTTAGGATCGCAAAGGCTGTTTCACCTTTGAATTCAGCGATCAAATTCACAGCGGCATCCACATCTACCAAGTTGTTATAGGAAAGTTCTTTTCCGTTCAACTGATCAAAAAGATCATCCATGTTCCCGTAGAAATGGGCATTTTGATGCGGGTTTTCTCCATAGCGAAGGGCTTTTGCTTTGGTTTCAGAAACTTTCAGCGCAGGAATATTTTCTTCTCTATTGAAATAGTTGAAAATATGGGTGTCGTAATTGGAAGAAACCTGAAATGCCTGAGCTGCAAAATAACGACGATCTGCAAGGGTAGTGGCTCCTTCTTGAGTAGTGAGTCTTCCTTCCAGTTCTGTGTACTGATCTTTGGAAGCAATGATGGTTACATCTTTGAAATTTTTCGCCGCAGCTCTGATTAATGAAATACCTCCGATATCAATTTTCTCGATAATATCTGCTTCTGGAGCTCCGGAAGCCACCGTTTCTTCGAACGGATACAAGTCCACGATCACCAAATCAATTGCCGGAATATCGTATTCTCCAGCCTGTGCCACATCGCCGTCGTTGTCTCTTCTGTAAAGAATACCTCCAAAAATCTTCGGGTGGAGGGTTTTTACCCTACCTCCAAAAATAGAAGGATAGCTGGTCAACTCTTCCACAGGGATAACTTCAGCACCCTGTTCCTCGATGAATTTCTGAGTACCACCGGTAGAATAGATAGTCACACCGTGTTTTTTCAATAAGGCGATAATAGGTTCGAGATTGTCTTTATAATAGACAGAGATTAGGGCTGATTGAATTTTTTTTGTAGCCATTTGGTAATGGATTTGTTTTGGTTTCAATGGAATATGTGAATGCCGAAGCGGAGTGCAAAGGTAGGGAAAAAGGTCGAAATGGGTTTGTATTGCAAGTGTTAGAATTATAAGGGGTTTGGCAGGATTTGGATTCTTATCTCAATGAAGGTTTTGAAAGACAAATCAGGCATTTAGATAAAAAATTTGTGATGTTTCTCCTCGAGATAAGTGTTAAAAAAGAGATGATATAACATTTGAAAAAATTCCTGATATTGAGTAGAAATAAATAGCAAAATCATGTACACTTGGGCAAGTACAAAGAATTTTTTTTTAATTTTTGCAATAGCGTGTTTTTGGATTAACAGTGGTATTGCCCAGTCTTAGGTTATAATTTCGATGGGTATTATAAAATTGAAGATAAAAGGCTCCGACTTGAACCAAATGATTCACTTTTACCTCTCACTATCTTTACAATAGTCGCTATGGTTTTGATCTGGAGAGCTACCATACCTCAGCGTTGTTTGCCAATTTCGTAATTGATAAGCGGGATAACATGATTTCTGCTTACACTGGATATTTTCTTTCATTGGGATATAGAGGAGCCTATCGGTTTACCGGGAATAAGAACAATGCGGAACTATTTCAAATAGAATGGAGAAGTTATCATTCCCTTTTCCCAAGAAACCCAGCCCATCTTCTGGCATTTTGGGTGATGGGAAATTTTTCTCCTGAGGGAGGATTACCTTATATGGTTTTGCCTGCTTCTGCTTATGATCAGCGAAGTAGAAGTGCTCGCGGCTACACTCAAGGGAGATTCAGGGGAAAGGATTTTGTCTATTCCGAGGCTGAGTATCGCTTTCCCATTTCCCGCTGTGGAGGGATTTTGGGAGGAGTATTGTTTGTGAATGCCACGAGCGCCAATAACCAAGCTTTGGACTTGTAGCTGATGGAATCGATTCGGTATGGATATGGTCTAGGACTTCGGGTCATGGTGGACAAATCATCTAGAACGAATCTGACATTAGATTATGGATTCGGTAACAAATCCAGTGGCTTTTACTTAGCTGTTTCGGAGACTTTTTAATGATCGAGTTTACCATCCTCTAAGGAAACCTTCGATTCCAAGTCTTTACTCGTTTGCAGCCTTATAAATTGCGTCTAGCAAACTGCCTTCCTCCTTGGTATCATTGCCTAATTCCCAGAACATAATGCCTCCCAATCCTTTTTCCATAGTGTATTTAGTTTTTAGCGCAACGGAAACAGTGTCATCGTAAGAAACAAATAAGCTGTCTGTGACATGATACATATAAGGTGCTTGGGCTTTTTCATCCCAAAAGCGTTTGAAACTACTGTCGGGCTCATACTTTTCCCGAATCTGATGATAGGCCATCCAGCCAATATGAAGACCGCTGCTCAATTGATACAATCCATTATTTGCCGATGGTACGCCTTTCCAAACTCTACCATAAAAAGCACTTCCGATTACAATCTGTTTTGGATCCACACCCTCTTGGATCAGGAAGTTCACAATTTTTTCAGCCGAACGTGGATCAGGATCAAGGTTGTCGCCGCTCTGATACAGACTATCTAAATGAGCTTGAAAGGGAGTTTCCTCGATATCGCTACTCTTCATATCCCCCAAAGGAGTATGATGTCCTGTGTAGATAGACACTCCAGATACCTGATCATAGGTCATCACATTGGTGTAATCGGCATACTTCATCACCTCATTCACTTCGATGTGATCGTAGTAACGCTTCCAGCCAGCAGAAGCAAAGGTTAAGATTTTCGGAGAATCAAAGCTGTCCAGCATCTCCCGCAAACCTTTCATCAGGGCAGTGAAATTCTTCGTGTCCTCTTCACGGGCCATAGTGCCGGCACCAGAAATGCCTGGGTATTCCCAGTCCATATCCATCCCGTCAAGTTGGTAGTTGGAGATGAATTCAGATGCACTTTGGATGAATTTTGCCCTGCTTTCTTCCGTCAATGCCATATCCGAAAACCCATCTGCCCCCCAACCACCACAGGCGATCATGACTTTCAGATCAGGATTCCGCTCTTTTTGCTTAACCAAGGCTTCCAGCTTTGGACCAGCTGCTTCCTCATTTCTGAATTTCATTTCCCCATCGATCACATTTGTGAACGAGTAAATGATATGGGTCAGCTTTTCTACTGGGATATTTTCTGGCTTATAATCACGCTCCGCCACGTAATAAGCCATAATCACTGGATCAGAAGTTAATATAGTTTCTTGGGATTCTTCCAAATGATTGCTTGCAGGGGCAGAACAACTCAGGATAAAAATCAGGAAGAAAAGATAGAGCAGGGGTACATTTTTCCAGGCCAAGGTAGTATCTATTTAGACTTACTTAATAATATCGAAGAAGTAGCAATTAATTAAATTAAAATCTTTTTTAATAAGAAAGTGGAAAAAGTTTTTTATTCTAGGGGACTCTCTATCCTGTATGATTGGACAATTAATTTAGAACCCCTCACTACCTATTCTATCCAAAGCTAAAGACTATCAACGAATTGTTTAGTAAATAGAAAGGGATTTATGAACTTCATTGAAGTCATTCTGACTATCGGTCGGGTATGAGTATTGTGGGTTTTGAAGGGATCACTCCACTTCCTCAGTAAAGATGCATAGGAGCAAAAAAAATAATTTAGTGTTGATAGTTCATTTTGTCAACTACATAATGGAGGCTTGTTAATCGGTATTTTTCTTATTGGTTATATCATAATTGTTAATCTTCAATCTTTAGAAGATTATACTTTACACTTTTATATTCCAATTCACCATATGTAAAATCACCTTCGGGTTTCAGGTATAACAGTTTTGCTTTGCTTGGCAAAAAATATCCATTCATCATGCGGTAATCTTCCACCGGTGTTGCCCAAGGATAGTTATTGTATTGTTTTCCATCAGTTTCATAGCGATCGTTACTTATGAAATTTATCAGTTCACCTTTGTCATTGAAATAAAGAACAGCACTTATGCTGATATTTCCATTTTTAAAAATGCCTTTTACTGAAGTGGCGTTTATAATTTCCCACGTTATTCTTTTGTCAATTAAAGTCGCAGGAGCAATAAAACACATGTCATTGAAAAGAGTAACAGTTTCAGCTTGGTTCATTTTATCGCCTTTGGCATCTACCACTTTCAACCAGTTTAATAGTTTGACTTCAAAAACTGCTGTTTCGTTTTGATATAAATGCAATCCTGTTGCGGGTAAACCCATTCTACTTGCTTCCATGAAAAAATAGTGTGACGGCTTTTGGTAGAAATTATATTGAACAGATTGGAGGTTCATATACTTGTCGTTGGCATTTCCACGCATTCTGCCTACAAACTCCGCCCTAAAATTCATCACCTTTGATTGTCCAACTGATTTAGTATAACGGAGATACTTTTGAACAACAGGAGGCAAATGAGTGATATCGGTTTCCATTAATATCTCTGTTGAAAGGCTGTTGTTGGATGAGAAATCAATTTTTACTTTCTCAGAAAATTCCCTTTTTAATAAGTATGAGCCTAAACCAACCAAAGAAACTACGAAAATTAACAGGTTCAGTATTGTCCCAAACTTAGCATCTTTCCAGAATAGCAGGACAAGAATTTGCGAAATAATCACTGCAATAAATCCTACGACCCACGCATATTTGGTATTGGAAAAGTTCAAAATTCCGTAAATAGCAAAAAGTGTAGCTGCTGCCAGCCATACCATACCCATTGGTTTTGATATAGGTAGTGTTAACTCTTTTACTTCCTTAAAATCAAAGCCTTTGACAAATCCAAACAAATGGATTAGTGCGTGTAGTAATACAATTAATAAAAATACTATTCTCATTTGTGCAGTTATTGATCATAATTAATACAATAATTTAAACCGCTATTTTTTTGATTTCACCTTGGATTGAGCAGGCAGACTTAACGGTATTTACGATTGTTCCAAAATTCTCGATGTTCTTTTGAAGCAGTTGGACATTAAGTGAATTGTCTTGACTATAAATACGCAATTCATAACTTATCTCATCCATCCTTGGTGGTTTTTCCAGACGGGTTGCAGTGACTGTTACTTCTGCACGTGTGTATTCAAAGTTCATCAAAGAGGAGAATCGTTCCACATTTTTTAGAATACAAGCCGAAATTGAACCTAAAAATAATTCGGCCGGGTTGGGTAGGAGATCGGCTGAATCAGGAGTAATACCAAACTCAATTTCCGATTCTTTGATGGATATGGATGCTTTATTTTTTGAAGAGGAGCTTGCTTTGCAAGAGTAGATCATTAGTTTATTAATTTCAGTGTCAAGCTGATAGCTAACTTATTTCAAATTCCCCATTCTATGAAGCTATCCTTTCTTTTTAATTTGAAGGTAGTATTTGTTCTCTGAAATTATATTGGCTAGAAACCTACAAATCAATTTAATTTGAAAAAGCATTTTTCAAAGCTCGATCCGAAAAGTCGTACTTTTCCCAGCTTCACTACTTACCGAGATAGTTGCACCTATGCTGTCTGCAAAGTCCTTGCAGAGCATCAGTCCGATTCCTGTACCTTGCTCACCGTTCGTTCCTGTTGAAGAGTACTGCTTTTTATCAAACAGGCTATCTATCTGAGCTTGATTCATACCTATACCCGTGTCTCTAATCATGAACGCCTTAGGATGGAGTGGATCAGATTCTATGGTGATGACTCCACCTTCAGGGGTGAATTTGATGGAATTGGAAAGAATATTTCGAATGATAAAATTCAGCCTTTCCCGATCTGTAGTTATTATTAACTCAGCAGGGATGTGATTTTCCAGTTGTAGGTTTTTCTGATTAAGTTGCTTAGCAAAAAGATTTTGGTTTTCAGATATTAGTTCTGCAAGAGATAGGTCAGTATTCTCTACTTGCTCAGAACTCATTTGAGTTCTGGTCCATTTAAGCAGGTTGGAGAGAAGAATAGAGGCAGTTCGGGCATTGCTGGCAATGTTGGAGAGAATATAATCCATCTCCTCCTTACTGAGTTCACCTGCTTGCCAGAGATCTAGGGAATTGTTGAGCGAAGCAAAAGGAGTACGTAGGTCATGGGAGATGATGGAGAATAGCTTCTCACGGAATTTGTTTGCTTTATTCAGGTCAAGGTTTGTTTTATTCAGTTCGGCAGATTGCTGCTGAATCTGCTGATTTTGAGATTGTACCTTCACATTAAACCGCTCAAGCTCGCTTTGGGCTACGCGGAGTTTCTGGTTAATTATTCGTTGATACCAAGCTAGACCAAGGAAGAGTAGTCCAACTAATATCGCTATAACAAGCAGTTCGTTTTTCCGCCGAATAGTTAAATCTGAAAGTTCCCCCTCCTTTATGAGCTTCTGATTTTCCAGTTCCTTTTTCTCGATTTCGTATTGGATTTCCAACTCATCACGGATTTTCTGCCTAGAGTCATTGAAGATAGAATCATTGCTGGCTTGCTTCACTTGCAAGTATTCATAGGCGTTTTTATAGTCCTGAGATAATGCTGAAAGGTGGGACATTCTACTTGCCGCTATTGCGACCTGGTAGTTAGACTCAGTGGCTAAGGCAATCTCATAAGCCTGCTTTGCGTATTCCAATGCCTTGGAAATAGAATTATCATCTCTATAGTAATTCGACAGTGTTCCAAGCGAAGAAAGTCTGCCTTCGGTATCATTTAGTTCTTCAGAATATTCTAATGACTTTGTCAGCATTTGGATTCCTTTAATCTTTTCTCCTGATTCATAGTGGAGTTCACCTAGTTGAAGAAGGGTATTGATGAGCCCACGCTTATCCTGAAGTTTTTCTTTGAGATTTTTCGAGTTCTCTAAAAAATCCTTTGTCTTTCTGAAGTCATTGTCTTCCTTAAAAGACAACCACCTATCTAGGTGATAGCTCCCTAGATTATTATAAAGGAGGCTCATAGCTCGCTCGTGGTTGAGCTTTTGAGCTAATTTTAGGGATTCATTATACTGAATAGCCGCTTTATCAGGGGCGTTTAGCCTATAATAAATGTTACCAAGATTCATTGTTGACTCTATCATTCCCACGCTGTCCTGGATTGCTTCTCTAATCCCCAGTGCCTCGAAATGCGTACTTAATGACTTCTCATAATTGGCTTTGATCAAATAAGAAACACCTATAATATTCAGCGAATTGGCTTCCATCTTCTGGTCACCTATTTTTTTGGAGATTTCCACCGCTTCACTGGCAAAAAGAATAGCCGAATCCTGATCAAAAGTATAGTAGAGCTTGCTAAGATTATATAGGCTGGAGGCTTTGATCGAATCGTTGTCCGTCTGCTCCGTAATCATTTTCAGACTATCTGTTTGGGATTTCTGAATCGGTAAAATACTAGTTAAAATCCAAACTAATAAGTATGGAATCATAGAGCAGCTTTAAATGAGTATTTAATTCTTGGGTGGTGATCAGGGTGATCAGGGTGATCAGGTAAATATGCATCTGATAGCTTGAAAATCAAAAGACAGGCAGTCTCCTTGACGTAAAATTTAGCCAAACTTATACAAGTTGTACTTCATCAGATTTAAGAGGTGATTTTGTTGTACTGAGTGCATTTCACTGTAAATAAGTTTAGTTTTCCAGCTTATAAAAATGTTCGCCTGCGCACAAAACCCCTCTTGCTCGGACAGTTCAACTCAGTGAAATACTGTTAATTATGCTTTGAGAGCACCTTTTGGCTTGGCACAATCTCTGAAAAGTATGGATTGGAATAAAACCAAATCCATTATGAATATCTCAAAAATAACTTCGCTAGTCCTATTTCTATTTTTCTTAGGACTCTCCGCTCAAGCTCAAACAGAAACCCGAACCCCGGGTGATTTCACCGCAATAGAATCTAGCGGAAGCTGGAATGTGTACATCACCATCGGCTCTAAAGATGAAGTGAGACTAGAGTCCAAAGGTTTTGATCTGAATAAAGTCATAACAGAAGTGAAAGACGGAAAGCTTGAGATCAAACTGGAAAAAGGGAATCATCGAAATGTCAATTTTGATGCTTACATAACCGTGCGTGAATTAGAAAGCATAGGTTCTGGTGGTTCAGGAAATATGACTCTGGAATCAAATATTAACTCTGACAAATTTAATATAGGACAATCTGGAAGCGGAAATGTAAAGGTGAAGATGCTAAACGTTGGATCATTGAATGTAGGAATGAGCGGCTCGGGAAATATGTATTTAGAAGGGGGAAGTGCAGATACTGCTAATATTGGACAGTCGGGCTCAGGAGATTTCGATGGATTGGAATTGATGGCTAATTCAGTAAAAATCGGCAAATCCGGTTCGGGTAACACATCCATCGGCGCAAGCGAAAACCTGACCGTGGGATCATCTGGATCTGGGAATGTGTACTACAAAGGCAATCCGGAAAACAAGAAAATAGCAAGCTCTGGTTCTAGTAAGGTGATTAAGAAGTAAAGTGGTAGTAGGTTATAAGTTTTTAGTTGTCTGGTGTTGGATGTCCAGAAATAACTACAACCACCAGTAGCTCAGGAAAATATCAAATGAATCACATACTCCCATCAATGGCGAAAGGCTCGTAAATCGCAATTCTTAAATAAGAAATCATGCTGAAAAACTACTTTAAAATACTCGTCCGAAATACAGGGAAAAACCCACTTTACATGTTTATCAATGTCTTCGGACTAGCAGTGGGAATGGCCGTGAGTATTTTGATTTTCTTATTTGTACAGCATGAGCTTAGCTATGATAAGTACCATGCCAAATCTGAGAGAATATACAGGGTCTCCAGAAGTTGGAGTAATGCCAATGGGGAGGTGAGTTTGCATTTAGGTCATTTGGCTCCACCTTTTGGGCCTCTGATTAAGTCTGACTTTGAAGATCAGGTAGAGGAGGTCGTTAGGTTTTTTAATGCAGGACTTTTGATCAAATCCGGTGAGAATTCCTTTGTGGAAGATGAATTTTTCTTTGCAGACCCAGAAGTCTTTGAGGTATTTTCCTGGAACATGCTGGAGGGTAATCCCATAGCTAGTCTGAAGGATTCAGACGGCGTTTTGATCTCTGAGGATATAGCTAGAAAATATTTCGGAGATACCAAGGCGATGGGGAAGGAATTACTGGCGGAAGTAGACGGTATGGAAATGACATTTCAGGTACGTGGTGTTTTTGAGAATATTCCTGACAACACGCACATGCATCCTGATTTTATAGCATCTATGAATCCTGTGGTGCAATTCTATGGTGGGCTGGAGCCGTTTATGCAAAATTTTGGCTCCAATAATTTTTCTACTTATGTCTTAATCAAGGAAGGGTATGATTACAAAGCCTTGGAGTCTCAGTTTCCCGCATTGATTGACCGGAATATGGGAGAAGCGCAGGCGGGCATCCCCATGTCCAAAACTACAGCTTTGAGCCTATGGCCTCTGGAAGATATCCATCTTTACTCCAATCTGGATTCGGAGATTGAGGCCAATAGCAATATTGACTATGTGTATATTTATCTGGCAGTAGCGTTGTTTATCCTGCTTATTGCCTGTATCAATTTTATGAATCTATCCACCGCAAGATCTTCTATGCGCTCTATGGAAGTGGGCTTGCGCAAAGTAATGGGAGCGGACAAAAGCCGTCTGATCCGGCAGTTCATGGGAGAGTCGTTCATGATGACCATTATTTCCATGATTTTCGCGCTGGTTTTGGTGTATTTGTTTTTACCGGTTTTTTCCAATTTTACAGGCAAAGAACTTAGTCTCAACTTCCTGCAAAACCCAGAATATAGTTTAGCATTAATTGGATTGATAGCAATTGTGGGGTTGATCTCAGGCAGCTATCCTGCCTTATTTCTTTCTGGGTTTTCTCCTGCCAAAGTGCTAAAAGGAGCGTTCAAAGCGGGTAAAGGGCATGAGCAGTTCAGATCTGTTTTGGTGGTAGGGCAGTTTGCCATATCTGTAGTGTTGATTGTGGCTGTACTTGTGGTAGTAAGGCAGTTGGAGTTCATGCAAAGCAAGGATCTGGGTTTTGAAAAAGAGGACATTGTACTGCTTCCTTCCAGCCCTTCCATTGAAGAAAATTATTTGATGCTTAAAGACAGGTTGGAAAGACACCAAGGAATCAAATCTGTCAGTATTTCCAGCCGTGCACCATCCGGAAGACTCTTGGATTCCCAAGGAGGTACTGCGGAAGTTGATGGCGAAATGAGTCAACTCAACGTGCGGGTAGCGGATATTGAAGTCAGTCATAATTTCCTGGATACATATGGTATTCCGATTGTGGCGGGGAGAGACTTTGACTATAATCTGGCAAGTGATTCTACGGAGGCTTTTATTTTGAATGAAGTTGCGGTCAGAGAGATAGGTTGGGCTAGTTCGGAAGAAGCTATCGGCAAGAAATTTCTGTATGGAGGCCGGCGAGGTTTTGTGACAGGTGTGATGAAAAACTTCCATTTTGAATCCTTACATCAGCCTATAGTGCCTATAGTATTTATGGTTTCCCAAGACAGGAATAATCAGGTCAGCTTGAAGATAGAAGCAGCAGACAAAGAACAGACCTTAGCTTACTTAAAAGAGGAATGGGCTGCCTTGAGACCGGGCTTTCCATTCGAACCTACCTTTGTGGATGAAGGGTTCAACAGACAATATGAAGCTGAAGAACGGGTAAAAACCATTTTCACCTTCTTCTCTGGCTTGGCTGTGATCATCTCGATTCTGGGATTGCTTGGTCTGACTACTTTCGCTACACAGCAGCGTACCCGTGAGATTGGTATCAGGAAAGTAATGGGAGCAGCGACAGCAAACATTCTGATTTTACTGGGCAAAGACTTTCTGAAACTTGTCCTGATTGGTTTTGTCATTGCAATTCCGATCTCCTGGTTTGGGATGTCTAGTTGGCTGGAAGACTTTGCTTATAAAATCGGCATCAGTTGGACAGTATTCTTATGGGCTGGATTGATCGCCGGTGCAATCGCAGCTATCACAGTGATGTCACAGTCTCTGAAAGCAGCTTGGGCCGATCCGGTGAAAAGTATTAAGAGTGAGTAAATGAAAGTAGCAAGTATTTAGTATCAAGTATCAAGTATTAAAATTCGTGGCAAAAGAACCAAGACTTTAGAACCAAGAGACAGGCCTGCTTGCCGAAGGCAGGAACCAAGTAGTTAGATTCAAGAATCAAGAAGCTAAAACCTAGTCCTATATATCAAGAGACTGATCCTAGGAAATAATAGTTTAGAAGAATGGGATGCAACTTTTTCTTAGAAAACTGCATCTAATTAATGATTGCTGGCTAATTAGGGAATCTTTCTCCACTCAAACCTTGCAATTCAACTATTTGATTTTCCAATCTGGCACGACTGACAAGTATTTAAAATTTTCCAATCTTATAATCCATAAAAATGAAAATTTACTCAAAATTAGTTTCTGCAGTATTCATGCTTTTTGCTATGAATGCATGCGTACAAGCGCAATCTTCCGAAACAAGAACTCCAGGACACTTTACTAAAGTACATTCTGGCGGTAGCTGGGAAGTCATCATGACCGAGGGGGATAAAGAAGAAATAAAAATCGAAGCAAAAGGTGTGGATCTCAGCAAAGTCAAAACCGAGATAGACGGAGATGTCTTGAGTGTAGGCTTGGTAAAAGGAAGCTATAACAATGTAAAGTTGAAATTCTTTATCACCTACAAGGAGCTTGAAGGCGTAAAATGCTCAGGTTCTGGTACTATAGAGGTGACTTCACCGGTGAGATCAGAAGAGTTTTATGCTGGACTTTCAGGTTCTGGTGACATTATTTTGGACAGACTGGAAGCACAGGAGTTGTCAGTTTCAATATCCGGTTCTGCTGATCTTAAAATTAAAGGTGGTTCAGTGGATCAAGCTGAAATCAAGCAGTCCGGTTCTGGCGATTTCCATGGAGAAGACCTGGCGATTGGTGAGTTGGAAGTAAGCAAGTCTGGTTCTGGAGATACCCATGTAGGTGATTTGGGAAAAGTATCTGTGAGTTCTTCAGGGTCTGGAGATGTGATTTACTCTGGTTCTCCACAATTAGGTAATATCAGGACTTCGGGATCAAGCACTATCAGAAAGCGGTAAACCAAAATAGTTTTTAATTATATAAATCCCATTAGCAGCAATGTTTATGGGATTTTTTTGTGGATAGATTTAACGAATGCCTCCGTGAGTGTCTCACTCACGGAATTGGGTACATTAATATCTTGTGAGGATATCCGTGGAGGTAAATTTGAACTTTGAGCGAAAATTCTAAGTGCATTCATGCAGTTAGGCGGATATATATGCGGATATATATAATGTCTGGAATCGTTGTTTCTATAATTTATTCGTGAAATCCTTCACTTAATTCCCCTACATCAAAAATCCATTTTCAACAGCATAGGGCTTTGGGATGTTTTCCTCTTCCAGCATTTCCAGCAGATCAATTTCAATCGCACGGGCAATGGATGAAATAGGTACATCATTATAACCACCTTCAAATGGATTCTCCGAATAATCTCCTATTCTATCCACTACGAAAAATGTCCAGATAATAATGGATGAAAAAGGAATGGTCAACCAATAATGTAAAGCGCTTGACTGCTCAAAAATATCCAGTAAGCCGAATGGAATCAAGGCGCAAAATATATAGGTGATCCACAAGCCCGTGGATGCATATTGTCTTGGGAATGGGAAGTTTTTGATTCGTTCACTCATGCCCTGATGTGTATATAGGTTGCCGAGCAACTGATGAAGCCAAACTTGCTTATAGTCACTGATTAAACCTTGTTCATTAAGCTCACCAAGTTCCTTACTTTGGGTTTTTAGTAGTTGAGACGGAATGTTTGAATAGCTTTTAATGCTATTAAACTCTTCTTCAGAGAGGTATTTTTCGATTTCATCAAAGATTCCATCGTAATATTCTTTGATAAAATTTGGGATAAAATTCAGTTTATTTACCGGTAGATTATGTTCCCAAGGTTTTTCAATTCTCATCACATGCTTGAGCGCCAAAAGCCAGGCAAGGTGTCTGTGGATTATTTTTCTTTTGCTTTCAAAGGACATCTCTTTACTTGGAAGGCTGAGAATTCCCGTTGCAAATGTTCTGCTTTCATTGACTATTGATCCCCAGATTTTTCGGGCTTCCCATGTTCGGTCATAGGAGCTATTGTTTTTGAAACCTAAAAAGAATGCCACCGCTACACCAATTACAGATATTGGCTGCCAGGGTAGAGAAAAAGGAAGGGAAGTGATCTCATATAATACGATGATAACAAAGGAATACAGTACACCATAAATCAAAGAAAATTTTGACCAGCGAATTGTCATCCAAAAACTGTAATAGCGTTTTACGTACATAAAAATATTTTTTGCAATTAAACTACATAAAATTGTCAAAAATCCACTGCTTAAAGAACTGGTTGTCTGCTAAAAAGTATACGATCCTTACAATTCGTTTTGTATTTTTGAATCCAAAAGTTTGATGTCTTGGAATCTTTAAGCCGTGTTAACCTGTAGATAAATTAAGTTTCCATAAGTTGAACTAATACCCCTATTTAAGTGTCAATCTTTCGAGTTATTGAACATTTTCAGTTGCTGGTTTTTGACTGAATTAAACCAACTAGTCTACATGGAGGATCTTTTTGCTGCCCGGTCTCAGATGGCTCTTTCTCTGGGATTCCATATCATTTTCGCTTGTATCGGTATGGTAATGCCTTTTTTCATGGCGACATCCCACTATAAATATTTAAAAACCAAGAACCCTATTTACAAGGATTTGACCAAAGCCTGGAGTAAAGGTGTGGCAATATTTTTTGTAACTGGTGCGGTATCAGGAACCATGCTTTCCTTCGAATTGGGTTTGCTTTGGCCAGAGTTTATGCTGCATGCGGGACCGATCTTTGGAATGCCTTTTTCTTTGGAGGGTACAGCTTTCTTTATCGAAGCGATTGCTTTAGGTTTTTTTCTTTATGGTTGGGGGAAATTCAAGCCTTGGTTCCACTGGTTCACAGGAGTAGTGGTAGGTATAAGTGGTTTGGCATCAGGTATTTTGGTAGTTGCAGCAAATGGCTGGATGAATAGTCCAAGTGGCTTTGATTATGTAGATGGTCAATTTCTCAATATTGATCCTGTGGCAGCGCTATTTAATGACGCATGGTTTACTCAGTCTCTACACATGAGTTTGGCAGCTTTTGCGGCTACTGGATTTGCGGTGGCTGGTATTCATTCCTATATGATGCTGAAGGGGCAGAATAGAGAATTTCATCGCAAAGCATTTACGATAGCAATTGTTTTTGGAGCAGTTGCTGCTCTATTACAGCCTATTTCCGGAGATATTTCTGCCAAGGATATAGCGGTAAGGCAACCTGCGAAGCTTGCTGCTATGGAAGCTCATTTTGAAACCAGCAAGTCCGCACCCTTGATTATCGGTGGTATTCCCGATGAAGAGAACAAGGAAGTAAACTATGCCATTAAAATTCCGGGGGCCTTGAGTTTTCTGGCTCACGGAGATTTTGAAGCGGAGGTGATAGGCTTGGATCAATTTCCGGAGGCCCATCATCCGCCGGTGATGGTCACGCATTTTGCTTTCCAGATTATGGTTGGATTGGGAATGGTACTGGTTGGCTTGAGCTTGTTGTTTTTTGTTTCCCAATGGAAAAAGAAACACTGGCAGCTTCAACGATGGTTTCTTTGGCTTTTTGCCTTAGCTACACCACTGGGTTTTATAGCACTGGAAGCTGGATGGACTGTTACAGAAGTAGGAAGGCAGCCATGGATTATCTATGAAATTATGCTGACCAAAGATGCTGTGACGCCAATTCCGGGTATCAAGTATTCATTCTTCATATTTACTGCGATTTATGTTTCGCTTGCAGCCATAGTAGCATTTTTGCTCTATAGACAGATAAAAGCTGTACCTGACACATTGGATCAAAATTCAAAGGAACTGACTGACTCTTAATCTGAAATTATGCTATACGTAGTTATCATTTTTCTTTGCTTGTCACTATTGATGTATGTGCTTTTGGGAGGTGCTGATTTTGGTGCTGGGATTCTTGAACTATTCACTCCTGCCTCGATGAGGCAACAGCTTCGCGATACAACTTATAAAACCATTGGCCCGATCTGGGAAGCAAATCACATGTGGCTGATTATTGCGATTGTGATCTTATTCGTAGGGTTTCCACCTATTTACACCATGCTATCTATACACCTGCATATTCCTCTGGCACTGATGCTTATTGGAATTATTGGAAGGGGTACGGCTTTCGTTTTCCGACATTACGATGCGTATCAGGATGATATGCAAAAAGTGTATAATTTTATTTTTACCTATTCAAGCTTTATCACACCATTTTTCTTAGGTCTGATCTTTGGAGCCGCGATAGGCGGTCAGATTGATCCTGAAGCCACTGGATTTTATGAAGCATACATTCATCCCTGGTTCAACCTTTTCAGCATTTCCGTGGGTGTCTTCACTATTGCTATCTGTGGGTTTTTAGCCTCTGTTTTTTTGGTTGGCGAGGCCAAAAGAGCTGATGTCAAATTGGTAGTGGTAAGAAAAGCTAAGCTATTTATAGTGTTCACAGTGCTGGCGGGTGGTTTTGTATTTGCTTCTTCAATTATAGATGAAGTACCACTTGTAGGTCTGCTATTAAAGGAATGGATTACTATTGGAACCTTGGCGCTGGCTACTTTGGCTATCATTGTTCTCTGGCTGCAATTGAGAAGTGGGAGTAACCTATTGGTTCGTTTTCTGAGTGGCTTTGTGGTTACTGCAATTCTGATGGCCTTCGGATATCATTATTTTCCCGACATGATCATTACCCAATCGGGTGAGAACTTATCTGTTTTTAATTCGTCAGCTACAGACAAACCAATAGCTACTTTAGCTTGGGCATTATTAATCGGAAGCGTGTTTATTCTGCCGTCGCTTTTTTATCTATTGTATAGTTTTCAGAGGAATAAAGTTTCTGACCACACTATCGGTTGAAGCTGGTTTTTTTATGAAAGTCCATTAACCAAATGGACAGGAAATTTTCGCAGAGCCCAGCCAATTCAGATAAGAGCAGTCTGAAGACTGCAATGAGAGAGGTCCAAGTCAGGAGAACCAAACACGTTTCAGGTCAAGACGCAGCTCATTAGTTGAAGCCAGCAGGCTTGAACCAATTTGCCCGAGAGCGAACAAAACTGTCCGAGATAAATGGCTGACAAGTCAAAAATATCCATTTCCAGCGAAATTATTGACTTTTTTTAGTGGCATACTAATGGAATAAGAGCCTTACTGTCAACTGTAACTCTTATCCCAACCCTCATGAAACTCCTAAAATTTCCCTCAGCTTTCTTACTGCTAGTTTTAGTTTTGCAATCCTGTGTTTTTGCAACTGACTTTAAAGCAGATCCTTATCTCACCAAACAGTTTACACTTAATGGTGAGGGTAATCTTAAGGTAGAAACTTCAGGTTCTTCCATAGCCGTTACAGGAGCAAGTGGAAGCCAAGTTATCGTTGATATGTATGTGAAGCTGAATGGACGGGAAATAGAAATTGAGGATGCGGAGGTAGAGCAGGAATTGGATAACTATAATCTGGACATTAGCCAATCGGGAAATACCATTTCAGTGATAGTTAAAAAGAAAAATAATAGTGGTCGAAGTAAATTGAATCTTTCATTTAAGATTCAAGTGCCAACAGAAATGTCTTCCAAATTCCAATCCAGCGGGGGATCGATTTCAGTGGACGGGCTGAATGGTGAGCAGGAAATAGCGACAAGTGGAGGAAGCATCCAAGTTTTAAATAGCAGTGGCTACGTGAATACACACAGTTCCGGAGGTTCTTTTAGACTTGAAAACTTCGAGGGGAACGTCAATGTACAGACCAGTGGAGGTTCTATAAAAGTAAACCAGCTAACTGGCGATCTTAAAGTAAATACTTCAGGTGGTAGCGTAAACTTGTCAGAAATCAATGGTAGCATTTTGGCAAATACCAGTGGAGGATCTATCAGAGCTCAGCTTTCAAATGTGGAGAAAGAACTTACCATGAAGAGCAGTGGAGGAAGTATTACGGCAGTAGTTCCGGATGGTTTGGGGCTGGACCTTGATCTAAGTGGGGGAAGGGTGAATTCCAAACTTTCCAATTTCAGCGGAGAAGTGAAAAAGGATAGAATTCTGGGTAAAATTAACGGAGGAGGAATTCCTGTAACTATGCAAAGCTCAGGCGGAAGCATCAATCTGGAGTTTAATTGAAAGTAGTTAGTAGCTGGTATCAAGTATCAAGATATAAGATTTGAGAATCAACAGTTAAGAGTCTAGAATCAAGAACCAAGAGTCAAGAAAAAGGATAACAAATGAGAGCCGGTGGAACAGTATAATCTTAGAACTTTACCTATTTCCAACTTTACAACCTTACCACTTCTTTGTGCCTAATCTTGCAATCTTTCAATTTTAAAATCTTTCAATCTTACAGAAAATGATAAAAACCTACCTAAAAATTGCCTGGAGAAGCCTGAAGAAGAATAGGTTGGTGTCGTTCATCAATATTCTGGGACTTGCATTAGGTATAGCTACTTGTCTGGTGATCAGTCTATATGTGATTGAAGAATTTAGCTATGACCGTTTTTTCACAAATTCACATCGGATTTACAGAGTTACCCTGGATGCTAAAATTGGGGAGCAAACGCTTAGTGAAGCCAGCGTAATGGCTCCTGTAGCAGAAACTTTTAAAGAGGAAATACCAGAGGTAGAAGTAAGCACCAGAGTTCTGAATCTCCACTCCAATACTAAAGTCAGGATAGGGGATAAGGTAATCCGAAAAGGAAATACTGCTTTTGTAGATCCTAATTTCTTTGAGGTTTTTGACCTGCCATTTATCGGCGGAGATCCTGCTACCGCACTTACTAAACCCAACTCAGTGGTACTTACCAGGGATCAGGCTACGGCTCTTTTTGGTAAGGAAAACCCCATCAATCAAGCTATTAAACTGGAAGGGATTGGGTACTATTCAAGTCAATATTTAGACTTGTCCGGGGATTATACCGTCACTGGGGTAATCGAGAACATCCCTGAAAATTCCCATTTCGATTTTGCCATGCTCGCATCTATGCTGGGTAATCCTGATGCCAAAAATCAAAGTTGGCTATCCGGAAATTACGTCACCTACTTGTTGCTGGATAAGGGTGCCACCACTGATCAAGTGGAAGCTAAATTCCCTGCGCTTACTAAAAAGTATATGGAGGATCAGATGAAGCAAGGTTTGGGGCTTGGTTTTGATGAGTTTTTTGAAAAAGGAAACCATGTCTATCTTAAACTTCAGGCGCTTACAGATATCCATCTCAACAACCAATTCGCAGGAAAGGGAGATTTTGAGGCTGGGGGAGACATGCAGACTGTATTGATTTATTGCGCGATTGCGGTGTTTATGTTGCTGATTGCCTGCATCAATTTTATGAATCTTTCTACTGCCGGGGCTTCCCAGCGGGCCAAGGAAATCGGAGTTCGGAAAGTTATGGGATCCGGAAAGCAGGATCTTGTTTTTCAGTTTTTGTCAGAATCATTTATTGCGGTTTGTATTGCTATGGTTTTGGGGCTTTTATTGGCAAAATTAGCACTTCCGTTTTTCAATGATTTTGCGGATAAATCCCTTTCACTCGCATTCTTATTCCAACCTTTAGTTTTCCTTTCTCTTTTTGCCCTCATTCTTTTGGTCACACTGATGGCAGGTGGGTATCCTGCCTTTTTTCTTTCGGCATTTCAGCCTATAGAATCCTTGAAGAAGAAAATTACCCGAAGCAATAGAAGCGGTTTGAGGAGTAGTCTGGTAGTGTTTCAATTCTCGGTTTCAGTGGTACTGATCATCGGTACTCTGGTGGTTTCCCAACAGATGAATTACATCCAGAATAAAGATCTGGGTTATGATAAAGAGCAATTGATTGTCTTGCGGGATGCGGGACTTTTGGGAGAGCATCTGGATGTATTTAAAGATAAGCTTAAAGCTGACCCACGAGTCCAAAATCTCACGAAATCAGCTTATATACCCTCTGGTCCCACTGATACGAATAGCCAAAATCTGGTAACGGATGAAGCTACTTCGAGCACATTACGACTGATCCAGTATGGGATTGATGAAGAATATATCCCTACACTGGGGATGGAAATCGTGGCAGGGAGAAACTTTTCCTTAGATCTCGGCTCCGAAGAAAATAACATAATCATCAATCAAACTGCCGCCAAGGAATTGGGAATTGAAAACGATCCGATCGGGCAGGTTTTTGAAAAAAGAACAGACAACCAAGGTGGTAGAGCAGAAGTGAAAATTGTGGGGGTGGTGAAAGATTTTGTGGCCAAATCCCTGAGAGAACCGATCAAGCCTCTGATGATGGTTTACAATCCTTACTACAGTCTGATTCTGAAAGTAGATAAGTCCGAGCTTCAGCCTTTGCTCGCTGATATGGAGCAATCCTGGAATGGCTTCAATACTGGTGAAGCTTTTCAATATGCCTTTTTGGATGAATTGTATAATGAGACCTACATACAGGAAGCCAAGATGGGTTCTTTCCTAACAGTACTTTCCTTGATGACAATTTTCGTGGCATGCCTAGGCTTGTTTGGGTTGGTGAGCTTCACTGCCGAGCAGCGGATCAAGGAAATAGGAATTCGAAAAGTGCTGGGTTCTACCGTGAATCAGATTGTAGGAATGCTCGCCAAGGACTTTATAAAGCTGGTCGGTGTATCCTTAGTTATAGCTTTCCCGGCAGGTTATTTCTTTATGGATATGTGGCTTGGAAATTTTGCCTACCATATCGACATAGCTTGGTGGATTTATGCGCTGGCAGCTGGGATTACGCTGCTGATCGCTTTCGGTACGATCTGCCTGAGAAGTGTAAAAGCTGCGCTCATGAATCCGGTGGATAGTCTGAAAAGTGAGTAGAGTAGCTAGTTTAAAGATTCAAGAATTTAGAACCTAGAGCCAAGAACAAAGAGACTGGAGAAAAGAGAGGATGACGGCCTGTCAGGCTCAGGGTAAGTTTGGAGTTTGGTCATCCGATACGGATGCGAGGACGTAGGGGAAGAAGCCCGCCTTATAGCGGGTAGGCAATCTGCTCATGAGAAACCGTCATTGGTAACGACGAAGGAGTGTGGCAATCTCATTGACTGGTTTTTTCGGTAATGAGTATAAAGAATCTAGAGCCAGGAATCCTGAGCCAAGAGCTAAGAAACAGGATAGAAATGACCATTCTATTAGCTTAGGGCAAGTTTGGGATTTCCTTTAGCCGATATCGGGATAGGAGTAAAGATAACTTTGCGATCCAAACTTGATTTTTTATAGCCTTATAACTATTACTATTTGCCCCGAGAGCGAACAAAACTGTCCGAGCTTTTTCATTTTTTTTCATTTTAGACTGTTTAGACTGTGACAAAATTGAAAACTTTGCGACTAATGGTTTATATAGTAAAGGTATCATGGAGTCTGAAGTAAAAATTATATTCTTAGGATTGATTCGGCAAAACCAAGGTATTGTCAATAGCCTCTGTCGGCTCTATGCTAATTCTCAAGAAGAAATGAAGGATTATAGGCAAGATGTCTTACTCGCCCTATGGAAGTCATTTCCCCAATTCAATCAGGAATCGAAAATAAGTACTTGGATGTATCGGGTAGCACTCAATACACTGATCTCCATTCAACGAAAAAAGAAGCTTTTTGTAGTGGCAGAGCCTTTTTCAGAATCCTTTGATTGGAAAAACATTCAAGATATAGGCGCTGATGATGACCTTATGGTTCTTCAGCAAGCAATAGGTTTGCTCAAACCCACGGATAAAGCTGTTGTAATCCTCTACTTGGAAGGTTACGACAATAAAGAGATGGCGAAGATGCTTTCCATCTCGGAAAGTAATATCAGTACAAAATTGAACCGAATAAAAACTCAACTTAAAAAGACTGTAATATCCTTACAAAATGAATCTAACTAGACTAAAACCTGCCTGGGATCAATTCAAGGTGATGAATCGATTGGATGATATTGAGGAATCTGAAATCCTTTCCTGTATCGAACCAAAAAGTTCGAGTCCGTTTAACCTTGTTTCCAAGCGAATAGCCCAAAATGCATTTGCTTATTCTTTATTGATTTTTGCACTAAGTGGAGGGTGCTCAATTTAAGTTTAGCATGATTCTCCTTTATATAAATTGGAGCCAAAACGGCAGCTTGTTAGACCTTGGATTTTATGATATAAGGATCTATTCCTTACTTTTTGGGTTGGGTTTTGTCTTGGGATTCTTCCTGTTGCAAAGGCAATTCAGAAGTGAATCGGTGCCAGAAGAAAAGCTGGATAAATTACTTGTTTTCGTTGTTATCGGCACCGTAATTGGCGCAAGACTGGGGTATTGTTTGTTTTATGAATTTGAATATTATTTCAAGAACCCACTAGAAATATTGATTCCTGTCCGTTTTTCTCCGGAATTTGAAGTCACAGGTTTTAAAGGATTGGCAAGTCATGGCGGTGCCATTGGGATTTTGGTTTCAGTTATGCTTTTTTCTTGGAAGCAAAAAATTAATATTTACTGGGTTTTGGATAAATTAGCCTTGGTAGTTCCATTAGCCTGTGGTTTTATTAGGTTGGGAAATCTATTTAACTCAGAAATGATTGGGAATCCCAGCACGGTACCTTGGGCCTTTGTATTTCAACAAATTGATTCAATCCCAAGGCATCCTGGGCAGTTGTATGAAGCTCTGGCCTATTTTTCCATATTTCTATTTTTGAACTTTTACGCTGGGAAAGTCCAAAAAGAAAAAGGATTCCTATTTGGGCTTTTTTTGGTTTTGTCCTGCACAGCCCGATTCCTTCTTGAGTTTTTCAAAATTGATCAAGTTGGATTCGAATCAAGCATGGTTTTAAACATGGGTCAACTGCTAAGTCTGCCTTTTATCATTGCAGGTCTGATTTTAATGTTCATGAGGAATCGCATTGTGGTAAAAGCTATTAGTTAAACAAAGCTATTAGTTAAACTCTTTGGAATTCCTTTTCATAAAAAGGAATGCGGCTTTAGCCCATTCCCCCAGGATTTATAATCACAATCGGGCTTCAGCCAAATTCTTGCAGAGAACCAGATAACTATATTATCTATCTTCACTGACGTTTTTCTTTTTCTACCCCATTAATGGCTTCTAGACTTTAGATAATTCGACCGAAAGCGAACAAAAGCGTCCGAGCTGTATTATCTCATTTTTCTTATATGGCCTCTGGAGTTCTCTGAATAGGTTTTACAGTGGCACAAAAGTGGAACCCTCAAAAGTGAAATTCTCAAAAATGGTTAAGATCAAAGGGAGGAATCAAGTTCCAAGTATCAAGTATCAAGACAAGAAATAAGAGATAAGAAACAAGAAGCGAGATATAAGAGGCAAAAGACTATAATGATGAGGCTTTACTACTTCAATTTAAATGTCCATTTGGGCATTAAACAAATTATAAGACATAAAATCGAGCATGTTGCAGATGACACACAGGGTGAGGATTATTAACCCCTAGAAACTCACTCGACTACCGTTCTAAATGAACTAAGAAATCCAACTTATAAACACATGAAAAAGTGTTTCGTCTACCTGTTTTTTTTCTTGTTCCTGTCTTCTTCATGTGATGCTCAGGAGAATGCGATAAGTAGAAAAACCAGAGTAATAGAGGCTCCTGACAACTGGGGAAAAGAAACAATCCCTCTGCCACCTTCTTTCGCTTCTTTAATCAAATTTACCGGTGTCGAAGAAGTGCGGTTTGCTCCCGGATGGGCAGATAAATCCAGTTCTGAGTTCTGGACTTATTCCTTTGCATGGTTGATTACCGGGAATGCTGAATTGTCCGAAAAGAGCCTTGAAGAGCTAATGGAGAATTATTTTTCCGGATTGACAGCTGAAGTTGGAAAAAATAATGGAATCGATTCGGAAAAGATAACAAACTCTGCCGCATCATTTTCTTCAATAAATCAGACAACAAATCAACAATTTTATCAAGGGACTATTGATTTTTATGATGTCTTTTTCACACAAAAGCCCATCAGGCTTAATGTAAAAGTTAAAGAATTTTATTGCTCTGATTTGGATAAACACTTGATGGTTTTTTCCTTTTCTCCGAAAAGCTTTGATGATAAAGAATGGGAAATATTTAGGAACGTGTCGTTTGCTGAAGATTGCAAACAACTGGCCGAAACCTTCGAAAATTCATTTTCAACCCACATAACGGGTGATTATGAATTGATCATCCCAAAGGCAAAATCAAATGGGGTTTTGATAGTATTCCCCGGCTTCCCGGAAAATCCAGAAATAATTAAAAGAGAATTTGAAATTTTGGAACCTGCTGTGGAGCATGGAATAACCCTAGCATTGATGACCTTTAATCAAAAAATTTGGCTGGAGGATCATGAAAAAAAGAAGCTTTCAGACATATTTTCTGAAATTTTCGAGAAACACAATCTTGAAACAGAGAATGTATTTATTGGGGGTTTTTCCAGTGGGGGAAATGTCAGCTTACTGATGGGAAACTATTTAAAGCAGTCAGAAAGCCTAATTCAGCCAACTGGCGTATTCGCAATAGATTCCCCGGTTGACCTGTTGGGATTGTATGAAAATGCCAAAAGAAATATGGACAGAGAATTTTCGGCTGTTTCTTTACAAGAGAGTCAAATGCTCATTGATCTACTTGAATCTGGTTTTGGAAAGCCTGAAAGCAACCTTGCTAACTATGAGGAAAATTCAGTCTATACCAAAAGGACAAACAATATTCATAATCTGGCCGATTTGAAAGATGTGAAAATCAGGCTCTATTCAGAACCAGATACTCTGTGGTGGAAAGAAAACAGAATGAATGAATATGAAGATATGAACGCATATTTTTTGAAGAGCCTTTCTGAAGATCTGATTAGGAAGTTTGGCGATAAGGTTGAATTTATCCCCACAGAAAATAAAGGTTACAGATCAAATGGAGAAAGACATCCGCACTCTTGGTCAATTGTAGATGTCGATGATCTATTAAAATGGATAGTAGATAAATAGATTGCAAGGGATTTGCCCGAGAGCGGACAAAACTGTCCGAGCTGATTGAACTTTGAGTTAAAAAACACTTGATTCAGGCCTAAATGAAAGCTTTTTGACTGGCACGTTTGTGGAAAGTTGGATTTGTCAGAGCCAAGAACCAAGAGTCTGGAGACAAGAATCAAGATGCTCATGTAAAAAGTAAGAGACTGGAGCTAAGAAAAAAGATTTATGAATGAGAAAAGACTTCGACTCCACTCAGTCAGACACATAGTACGGTACTAACACCTTCCAACTTTACAACCTTACCACTATAGAACCCAAAATCTTTCAATTTTCCAATTTTAAAATCTTCCAATCCTCTCAAAATGCTCAAAAACTACTTTAAAATCGCTTGGAGAAACATCGTTAGAAGTAAAGGGTATGCCTTTATAAACATTGGAGGATTGAGTATCGGAATGGCTTCTGCTATTCTCATTCTATTATGGGTACAGAATGAAGTAAGCATGGATCGGGATCACCCCAAGTCCGATCGTATTTACAAAACCTTTAACAGGGATACTTTCAGCGGAGAGCTTTGGGTTTGGGGTTCCTCTCCAAAAATTTTGGGGCCTACACTGAAAAAAGACTATCCTGAGGTAGAACAGGCTGTGAGAATCAATAATGCAGGTTTTCTTTTTACAGTAGGGGATAAAAAATCAAATGAGTCCGGTGTATTCATTGATCCTGAATTTTTGGATGTATTCGACTTTCCAGTGCTTCAAGGTAATAGTAGCACTGCGTTGGAAGATCCGTATAATATGGTGGTCACTGAAGATTTTGCAAAGAAACTTTTTGGTGAAGAAAATGCTATAGGCCAGTCAGTTAAGATCGATAGTACGGATATTTTTACCGTGACAGCAGTGTTGGAAAATATCCCAAATAATACGCGCTTTCAGTCGGATTTCTTTCTCTCCTGG
Organism: Algoriphagus aurantiacus; assembly: GCF_035156405.1. Lineage (NCBI taxonomy): Bacteria > Pseudomonadati > Bacteroidota > Cytophagia > Cytophagales > Cyclobacteriaceae > Algoriphagus > Algoriphagus aurantiacus. The sequence continues at coordinate 99,892 of NZ_JAXRUT010000005.1, forward strand.
GAGTATATGAAAAAGCTGGGTTGGGACGATGAATATTGGGGGAATAACTCTGTCGAGACCTATGTCTTACTTACTGAAAATGCCTCTTTGGAGTCTTTTAATCAAAAAATAGAGAGTATTACCAAGGAGCATACCAATGGGGAATCTTCCACAGAAGTTTTTACCTATCCGCTATCGCAGGTCCATCTATATGGGAAAAGTGAGAATGGTGAACTAGTTGGAGGCAGAGTTGTGACGGTGAGAATGTTTGCATTTATCGCAGTGTTCATTCTTATCATTGCCTGTATCAATTTTATGAATCTGAGTACCGCCCGAAGCGAAAAGCGGGCGAAAGAAGTGGGCTTAAGAAAAGTGGTGGGAGCAAGAAAGACATCACTTGTTGCACAGTTTATAGGAGAAAGTACGCTCATTGCAATTATTGCAGGATTATTCGCGCTTCTCTTTGTGGAGCTAACGCTCCCATCTTTCAATACCTTGGTGGATAAGCAGCTTTTTATCCCTTACAGCGATGTGGTTTTCTGGTTGCAGTTAATTGGCTTTATTTTGTTAACAGGTTTGTTGGCGGGCAGTTATCCTGCATTCTTTCTTTCCTCCTTTAGCCCCGTACATGTATTAAAAGGCACTTTCCGTTCGGCCGCCTCTGCAGTCAACCCACGTAAAGTACTAGTGGTGCTTCAGTTTAGTTTTGCAATTGTCCTAATCGTGTCTACCATTATTATCCAGCGTCAGATCAGTCATGCCCAAAAAAGGGAGCTAGGTTATAACAAGGAAAATCTCATCTATGTAAATATGCAGGGAGATTTGGAAAAGCATTATAGTGCTATCAAACAATCCCTCCTGAACACTGGCGCTGTAGAGGCGATGACCAAATCCATGAGCCCGATTACCCAGCGCTACAGTGATGGCTGGGGTTATTCCTGGGAAGGCAGTACTCCTGAGGATGGGAAACTTGATTTCATCAGATTCAGTACAGATGCTGATTTCATGAAAGTAATGGGAACCGAGTTAGTAGAGGGACGAGATATAGATATTCACCAGTTTCCAAGTGACTCAACTGCTATTTTATTGAACGAAACAGCAGTGAGAAAAATGCGATTGGAAAATCCATTAGGGCAGGTAGTGTCTAATGATAATGGGAACTATACCGTAGTGGGCATCATAAAGGATTTTATTTTTGAGTCTCCTTATGATCCTGTCAATCCATTGATGGTTTTGGGCCCATCATCATGGTTTGATGTGGTACATATTCGACTTAATGCGGATCAGCCGATCACTGAGAATATTGCTTCAATCCAGGAAGTCTTTGAGGACTTCAATCCCAATTTTCCTTTTGAGTACAGTTTTGTAGATGAGCAATATGCCAGAAAATTCAATGATACCAGGCGTACTGCCAGTCTTTCTTTACTTTTCACCATTCTGACTATTGTCATTTCCTGCCTCGGGCTATTTGGGCTTTCCACCTATATGGCTGCAAATAGAATCAAGGAAATTGGAGTGCGAAAAGTATTAGGTGCGAGTGTAGCCAGTATCTCACTATTGCTTTCCAAGGATTTCTTGAAGCTAGTAGGGATCGCATTCCTCCTTTCGGTTCCAGTTGCCTGGTATATAATGGACCAATGGCTTCAAGACTATCAGTATAGTGTGGGAATTGAGTGGTGGGTTTTTGCGGCCACAGGTACAGTCACCATGCTCATCGCCATGGGCACTGTAGGCTTCCAATCTATCAAAGCTGCTTTGACGAATCCTGCAAGGACGCTTAAGAGTGAGTGATGATAAGTAACAAGTAGCAAGACATAAGTATCAAAATAGTAGAGCCTAAAATCAAGAAAAAGGATAACAGCTGTGAGATAAATTAAGAGAGCAATGATTACCTGAGAACTGGGGGGACATTAAAACTTTACCACCTTACCACTTCTTTCCACCTAATCTTTCAATTTTCCAACACATAAAGAAAATGCTGAAAAATTACTTCAAAATCGCCTATAGAAATCTCCTCAAATCCAAAGGATTTTCATTTATTAATTTAACCGGATTGAGCATCGGGATTTCGGCATGTATTCTTATCTCGGTTTATATCATTCACGAAACGAGCTATGATAAATTCGTGCCTAACTCAGCGAATATCTATCGCTTAGTTGCACAGTATAATTTTGGACCAAAGACTGAAAAAGATGTTCATTTCTCTGCAAACATGGCCCGGACTCTTGAGTCAGATTATGGGGAAATCGAAGAAGCTGGAAGGATAATGGCCAATGACCTCTTTTATGGGGCGGGGACAAATGAAATCCAGATCGACGATCAGGAGATGCAGCATCATGAGGAGAAATTTGCCTATGCAGATCAGGCTATCTTGGATATTTTCAGTGTGCCCTTGGTATTTGGCGATTCAAAAACTGCATTGGAAGAACCCAAAACTATGGTCATTTCCGAGTCCGTATCCCGGAAATTTTTCAAGGATCAAAATCCAATTGGACATGTAATCTACTTAAACGGAAATCGGGAAGATCCCCGTAGAATCACGGGCGTAATGCAGGATTTCCCTACCAATTCTCATCTCGATTATAGTTATTTTTTAACCATGTCAGGAGTGGAATTCGGTCAAGGAGAGCAGGAACGCTGGATACAGTCCAATTATCAAACCTATATCAGCCTTCGACCTGATACGGACGTTTCCCTTTTTGATCAAACATTTGGAGCTACCATAATTAAAAAATATTTAAAACCAGCCCTAGCTGCCGCAGGATATGCGATGGCTGAGGAGATTGAAGATAAGGCAAGTATTTACCTTCAGCCTATGACTGATATCCAGCTTTACTCTTCTGATATTGGTCATGAATCTGGCTTTAGAAATGATATCAAAGTTGTCTGGATTTTTGGGACAGTTGCAGTGTTTATTTTGCTGCTTGCCACTATTAATTTTGTGAATTTGTCAACTGCCAGGTCCGCCAATCGAGCAAAGGAAGTAGGTCTCCGAAAAGTGGTGGGTTCAGGACGAAGTAACTTAATCCTACAATTCTTAACAGAATCGCTGTTGCTCACATTGATAGCTTTTGCGATCGGTTTAGTATTGGCGCAATCCCTTATGCCTGTTTTTCAGGAAATGACTGGTATTGAATTGTCTATGCCTTGGGAAAACGGATTTTTCGTTCCCGTTTTATTACTTTCAGCGGTGCTGGTTGGTTGCTTGGCAGGATTTTATCCAGCGCTTTATTTATCAGGATTTTCCCCGATCAATGTCCTCAAAGGGAAACTTAGGTTAGGGGGTAAATCAGGTGGTTTTCGAAGTGGTTTAGTCGTTTTACAATTTACGATTTCCATCGTACTTATCATCGGTACACTCATCATTAATGAGCAAATGTCTTTTATTCTGAATTCCAAAGTAGGCTTCGAAAAAGATCAGGTAATCCAACTCTATGGAACGAATATGCTTGGGGATAAAGATGTGACATTCAAAGAAGAACTTGCCCAATTGCAGGAAGTGGAGTCAGTAACCATCAGTGATTACCTGCCTCTGGAGAATACTAAAAGAAACGGGAATCAATTTACCAATGAAGGGAGAGAAAACATTGATGAAAGTATCTCAGGACAGGTCTGGCAAATAGATGAAGGCTATGTTGAGACATTGGGAATTGAGTTGATAGCTGGGAGGAACTTCGATGCAGCTATTGTTTCAGATCAGAATGCAACCATTGTGAACGAACAAATGGTAAAAGAGCTGGGGCTTACGGATCCTATAGGAAAAAAAATATCCAGATCAGGCCAGCTGAATGAGATAGTAGGTGTTGTGAAAAATTTCCGATTCGATAACATGAAGCAAAGAGTAATGCCTCTGGCGATGTTTTTTGGTAAAAGCAACACCATTACATCTGTCAAAGTTAATACCGCAGATATGCCTGGTTTGTTGAAAACTATAGAAAACAAGTGGAATGAATTTGCTCCGAATCTGTCATTCCGCTATGCTTTTATGGATGATTCATTTGCTCAGATGTATGACAACGTTTATAGAATTAAGACCATATTTACCAGTTTCGCAGTGTTGGCTATTTTGGTTGCATGTATGGGATTGTTTGCCTTGTCAGCATTTATGGTGGAGCAACGAAACAAAGAAATGAGCATACGGAAAGTATTGGGGGCATCCATCCAAGGGATCTTTAGAATGCAAACCCAAAACTTCATTTCACTGATTCTGATTTCATTGATTTTGGCCATTCCTATAGCTTACTACCTGATGGAGGATTGGCTGAAAGATTACGAATACAAAATTGAAATAGGTTGGCAGACATTTCTTGTATCGGGGGTCATGGCAGTCACTATTGCCTTACTTACAATAAGTTATCATGCGATTAAATCTGCCATGATCAATCCAGTAAATAACTTAAAAGGAGAGTAAAACGACCACAAAAAACACTCAATCCGCTACCATTATGCTGAAAAACTACCTAAAAATCGCCTATAGAAATCTTCTGAAAAAGAAGGTGTATTCCTTTATCAATATCATTGGTTTGGGAATAGGAATGGCTTGCTGTGTACTCATTTTTATGTTTGTGCAGGATGAGCTTTCTTATGATAAGTACCATGAAAAAGGAGACAGGATATTTAGAGTCATTCACGGTGAGGCGCAGGAAAATGTTGAACCTGATCTTTCCACTTTTTGGGTTTGGGGAAATGCTCCTATTGGTCCCGCCCTGCTGCTGGATTTTCCGGAGATTGAAAAAGTGGTTCAGTTCTCAGGAAGAGCGGATATCCTTTTTACCGTAGGTGAAGAGACGCAGCAGGAAGAGGGGGTGCTTTTTATGGATTCGACGGTGTTTGATGTATTCAGTTGGGAGCTGCTGGAAGGTGATCCTAAGACGGCTTTAGTAGCTCCTTTCAGTGTGGTTTTGACGGAGTCAACTGCAAAAAAATACTTCGGAGATGAGAATGCCGTGGGAAAAACCATGAAAGGGAGTGAAGCAGCCGGTAGATCAAACCCAGGGGATTATACAGTGACCGGAGTCATGAAAGATCTTCCGTCCAATTCCCATTTTAAATTCAATACTTTATTGTCCCTAAGCACTTACAAACAGTCCAGACCGGGAATTTTTGATGCCTGGGGTTATGTGGATACCTACACCTATTTTTTGGCGAATGAGCAGTTTGACCAAATGGCTTTCGAAGCAAAAATCCCTGATTTTATTAAACTAAGAAATGGTGATAATGGACATGGATATACCTTTGTAATCGAACCACTTAAAGATGTGTATTTGCGAACTGATGCTCAGCGTCAGCCGGGTGATACAGGTTCTTTGACAAATATCTACGTGTTCTCCATCATCGGCCTCTTTATTTTGGCTATTGCGATGATCAACTTTATGAATCTTTCCACTGCCCGATCTATGGAGCGGGCCAAGGAAGTTGGCATCCGTAAATCTATCGGGGCTGATCGCCAAAGTCTGATATTCCAGTTTTTGGGAGAATCTCTCATTATCGTGGTGTTGGCAGCCGTCGTCGGTGTTATTTTGACGAACATCGCAATGCCAATGATGAATGATATGACAGGAAAGGTGTTCGAAATCAGCCGAATAGTCAACTGGCAGACCATTCCTACTTTTCTTGTGATCATGCTTGTTATTGGCCTTTTGGCAGGTTCATACCCAGCCTTGGTTTTGTCGGGTTTCAGGCCGGTAATGATTCTCAAAGGAATAAATAAATCAGATGCAAGGGGAGTAAATCTCCGAAAGGGATTGGTAGTTTTTCAGTTTAGCTTATCGATTGCCCTGATCGCCGGGACGATAATAGTTTATACTCAAATGAGCCATTTGCTGGACAAGGACATGGGCTTTGACAAGGAACAAATGGTGGTAATAGATTACAATTATGATGAGCAGGTGAATTTTGTGTCTTCTTCTTTGGAAAACGAGCTGGAGAAAAATCCGAATATTCTGTCGGTTGCTTTTTCACGTAGTGTGCCGGGAAGTCATTTTCCTAATGCCCATACCACTTTGGAAACTTTTGATGGCGAGATGGTGGGACAGGGACAGGCAATATTTCAGGTAGGATTGGACTTCATCGATCATTATGGTTTAGAGTTGGTAGCTGGAAGATCGTATTCCCGGGACTATCCTTCAGATTCTACATCGGCTTTAGTCCTCAATGAAGCAGCAGCGAGGCAATATGGCTATTCTAATCCGGCGGATATAGTCGGAAAAAAGTTTGATCAGTGGGGAAGAGCTGGGGAAGTAATTGGAGTAGTCAAGGATTTTAATTATATCTCTTTACATAATGCTGTAGAGCCATTGACTTTGCCTTTTGAGGCCTATGCGAGTAGGTATATGAGTTTGAAGGTCAAAGGTGAAGACTTGCCTGCCACGCTTTCTCAGGTAGAAGAAGTTTGGAAGCAGCTGGCTCCCCATAGGCCATTTATCTACAGTTTTCTTGACGAGGATTTCAATAAGCAATACGAATCGGATTTCAGGTTCAGGCAGATCTTTACCACCTTTTCTGTATTGGCGATTTTGATTGCCTGTCTAGGGCTTTTAGGACTTGCTACCTACACTGCTGAGCAACGGACCAAGGAAATCGGAATCAGAAAAGTACTGGGGGCAAATGTGGGGAATATAGTAGGCTTGCTATCCAGAGACTTTATCAAGCTGGTTCTGGTAGCGATAGTCTTAGCCACTCCGCTATCATGGTATGCAATGAATAAATGGCTTGAGGGATTTGCGTATCAAGCTCCAATTCACTGGTGGATCTTCCTGATTTCTGGCTTGTTAGCGATAATCGTAGCGCTGGTGACGATCAGTTTCCAATCCATCAAAGCAGCGCTCATGAATCCGGTGAATAGCTTGCGGTCCGAGTAGCGAGAAATCATTGTTTAAAAACACTAAACCTATCTGTCTATGCTACGTCACAATTTTCTTCTGTTCTACAGAAACTGCAAGCGGTTTAAAAGCACATTTATAATCAATTTGATTGGCTTGTCCAGTGGACTGGCTTGTTCTCTCTTGATTTTTCTTTGGGTGAATGATGAATTGCAAGTCGATAAGTTCCATGAAAAAAAAGGGGAGCTATATCAGATATTGGAGAATGTAGAGCAAGGTGGTGAGACTATCACCAGACAATCGACTTCAGGTCCTATGGCAGAAGCCATAGCCAGAGAAATGCCGGAAGTTATTTATGCTGTGACCACCTCAACCAACAGGATTGAAGATTTCATCCTCTCTTTAGAGACCAATGATATCAAGGCAAGAGGACTGTTTGCAGATGCCGATTTTTTCAAAATGTTTTCATTTGAAGTCATTCAGGGGGATCAAAATCAAGTATTGAATGATAAAAATTCCATCGTAATATCTGAAACACTAGCCCATCAGCTTTTTGGGTCTACCGATAATGTAATCGGGAAAATGGTGGAATGGCAGCAACTTAAACAATATCAGGTTACTGGTGTATTCCGGGATATATCGCCCCGATCGTCACTGCAATTTGATTTTGTCTCGACTTTTGAATCATTTAAAGATGATTTTCCAGGTATGGCAAACTGGAGCAATTCAGGCCCCAGTACATTTCTTCTCCTTCAGGAAAACACAGACATAGCCCAGTTTAATGAAAAGATTGCCGACTATGTGAAGGTAAAGACTAATGGACAGAGTGATCATCGAGCCCCTTTTGCCACCAAGTTTTCTGATACCTATCTGTACAATCAATACGAAAATGGAGTTCAAGCTGGGGGACGGATAGAATATGTGAAATTATTCTCCCTCATAGCTTTATTCATCCTTTTCATTGCCTGTATTAATTTTATGAATCTCTCCACGGCCAGAGCTTCTGGAAGAATTAAAGAATTGGGAGTCAAAAAAGCAATCGGAGCCCAAAGAGGAACGCTCGTTTTACAGTATCTGGGTGAATCAACATTAATGGCTTTAATATCTCTAGGTGTAGCCATTTTACTGGTTACACTTTTATTGCCTCAGTTCAATGTAATCACTGAAAAGCAACTCACATTGAACTTCAATTTAGGCTTTGTTCTTACCCTGTTGAGTGTTGTGTTGGTCACAGGGCTGATCGCGGGTAGCTATCCTGCGCTCTATATTTCCGGCCTCAATTCCATCGCAGTATTGAAGGGTGGGAAACTTAACAGTCATATTGGGGAAGTATGGGCAAGGAAAGGTCTGGTGGTGTTTCAATTTGCATTGTCTGTCATCTTAATCGTTTCAGTCTTTGTTGTATACCAACAGATTGAATTCGTGCAAAAACAACACCTCGGCTATGAAAAAGAAAACATTGTGAGTTTTGGAAGAGAGGGTCTATTGAGTGATGTGAGTAAACTGGAGACGTTTATTTCGGAAGTAAAAAAAATTCCTGGAGTTGTTGGAGCCTCTAATATCGGGCACAATATGGCAGGGCATATGAGTGGCACTTGGGGCGTTGAATGGACTGGGAAAGACCCTGAAGATAAAACCGAGTTTGAGAATGTTGGGGTTAACTATGACGTGCTGGAATTGCTTAATATTCAGCTAGAGGAAGGACGGACATTCTCAAGAGATTTTGGTGCGGACTCTTCTAAAATTATTTTTAATGAAGCTGCTATTGATTTCATGGGTCTTACAGATCCAATTGGTAAGAAGATTAAACTTTGGGGAGATGATCGAGAAATTATTGGAGTTGTCAAGAATTTCCATTTTGAATCATTCCATGAAGAGGTAAAACCATTGTTCTTTCGGCTTTCGCAAAATGGGGCTTGGAATATCATGGTCAAAATTGAAGCGGGTGAGGAGCAAAATACACTATCCCTTCTTCAGGAGTTCTATGGAGAGTTTAATCCCGGGTTTTCGCTGGATTATAGATTTCTGGATGAAGCTTATCAAGCCCAGTATGTTGCCGAACAGCGGGTCTCCATTTTATCAAAATACTTTGCCGGACTTGCCATCTTGATTTCCTGTCTGGGCTTATTTGGCCTTGCAACTTATACCGCAGAAAGGCGGGCAAAAGAAATCGGCATCCGAAAAGTCCTCGGCTCCAATGAATGGAAAATTTTGACCCTTTTGACAAGAGACTTTGCAAAAATGGTATTGATCTCGGTAGTTGTAGCAATTCCAATAAGTTATTATCTCACCAAAAGCTGGCTCGATGGATTTGCATTTAAAATAGACCTGGAATGGTGGTTCTTTATCGGAGCAGGAGCGTTGACGATGCTGATAGCCTTGCTTACCGTTAGTTTCCAATCCATCAAAGCTGCTCTTATGAATCCGGTGAAGAGTCTGAAAAGTGAGTAAATTAGTATGAAGTAGTAAGTATCTAGATTCTAGACTCTAGAGTCTAGAACCAAAAGCCTAAATCGACTTATCTATGCTCCGGCACAACCTCCTTCTGATCTTCCGGGGTTTCAAGAAGGATAAAAGCACTTTCTTTATCAATCTAATTGGTCTCTCAACCGGACTTGCCTGTGCCCTTTTGATTTTTTTGTGGGTGAAGGATGAACTGAGTTATGATCAATTTCATGAAAACGATGAACAGCTTTATCAGGTGATGGCAAATAGGCAGTCAGGAAATGGAGTTCAGACAGAAGATTTCACACCTGCATTATTAGCAGAAGCTTTGGCTGAAGAAATTCCCGAAGTTGAATTGGCTGTAACCACAGCCTCCATACAGGGATTTGAAGACATTAAGCTTTCTATTGCTTATGAAGATGTGATCCTAAAAGAAAAGGGAAGATTTGTAGGGAAGGATTTTTTCAATATGTTCTCCTACGAGTTAATTAAGGGGAATCCCGTGCAGATACTGGCCGATAAAAATTCTATTGCTCTATCTGAAACACTTGCACTTAAGTTGTTTAAATCTGTTGAAAATGCTGTTGGAAAGGTTGTGACGCTAAAGGTTAAAGAAGAGGGATATGTAGTGTCCGGCGTTTTCAAAGATTTACCGTCAAATTCATCCCAAAGCTTTGATTTTTTAATCCCTTGGGAAGCGTATAAAGGGTATCTGCAGCCACAATGGTATGATTGGGATGAGTTGTTATATCGAACCTATGTTTTGCTGTCGAAAGGTTCAGATCCTGACCTCGTCAACGAAAAAATTGCTGGTTTTATTAAAACAAAGTATAAAAGCTCTCCGGATGAACTATTTATAAGACCCTATTCCTCAGGATACCTGCATGGGAAATATGAAAACGGCGTTAAGGTGGGGGGACGCATTGAATACGTGAAGTTGTTTTCAATAATTGCCGTCTTCATTTTGGTCATAGCTTCGATTAATTTCATGAACCTTTCCACGGCTAAGGCTTTCAGCCGTGCAAAAGAAGTGGGTATTAAGAAATCGATGGGAGCAGGAAGAAAGATAATGATTCTTCAATATTTGACCGAATCACTGGTAATCACTCTCTTTGCGCTTGTTTTATCCATAGCAGTAGTGCAGCTTCTTCTGCCTCAGTTTAATCTTATGACCGGAAAAAACCTTTCATTGGTCTTTGACTTGAGGTTGTGCATGGCTATTTCTGGAGTTTTTGCCTTTACAGGACTTTTGGCTGGAAGTTATCCAGCTCTTTATCTTTCCGGATTTAATCCTGCACTTGTTCTAAAAGGGAAATTAAAAACCGAAAAGAGTGAGGTTTCTGTTCGCAAAGGATTGGTGGTGTTTCAATTTGCCTTATCTATAATATTTATAGTATCGGTGTTGGTGGTGTACAAGCAAATCGATTTGATCCAGACAAAAAATTTAGGATTTAATAAGGACAATGTGATATACTTTGATTCAGAAGGATTTAAAGGAATTGATCAGGATTTAGCGTTTATTTCAGAGGTGCGTAATATTCCCGGAGTAACCCATGCTTCAGGCACATCGGAGATTATAGTTAATCCGGGTGCTATTATGACTGGAGTTAGCTGGCCCGGCAAAAATCCGGAGGAGGAATTTGTATTTCACGGCGCTGGTGTCATGGAAGGAATGATAGAGCTGCTTGGGATTGAAATAAAAGAAGGTCGCTCATTTTCTTATGATTTTCAATCAGAAAATGATCAGCTAATAATCAATGAAGCCGCTTTGGAACTTATGGGGCTGAAAGATCCCGTAGGCCAGGTTATAGATTTTTACGGCAATGCCGAAATAGTGGGTGTCGCGAAAAATTTCCACTTCCAATCTCTTTATGAGGAAGTTAAGCCGTATGTTTTTTTATTGGAACGTGGAGCTATGCAATTTATGGTGAAACTTGACGCCGGAAGTGCGAAAGAGAGCCTGTCAAAGATTGAAGGAGTTTACAGAAAGTTTAATCCTGGATATAACTTTAATTATAAATACCTAGATCAGGATTATCAGGCCCTATATGAGTCAGAACATCGGGTTGCAGTACTTTCCAAGTACTTTGCAGGCATCGCGATCATAATCTCCTGCCTTGGATTGTTTGGACTTGCAACCTTTACCGCGGAAAGAAGAATCAAAGAAATCGGCATCCGAAAAGTCCTTGGTTCCAGTGAGTGGAAAATTTTGACCCTTTTGACCGGAGATTTTGCGAAAATGGTATTGATCTCAGTAGTTGTAGCAATTCCAATAAGTTATTACCTCACCAAAAGCTGGCTCGATGGATTTGCATTTAAAATAGACCTGGAATGGTGGTTCTTTATCGGAGCCGGAGCGTTGACGATGCTGATAGCCTTGCTTACCGTAAGTTTCCAGTCCATCAAAGCTGCGCTGATGAATCCGGTGAAGAGTCTGAAAAGTGAGTGAGTAGCTAGTATCTATAATCATTGGCAAAGACCCAAAAGTCAAGGGATCAAAAATATATACTTTTGTCTTTAGGGAAGTCAGTTTACATGAGGGAAGTCAGTTCACATGGATTTTCAACCTACTAACTTTTCAGCCTCCCAGCTTTTTGACTTTTTTGATCTGCCCGTTCACGAACGATTTTGTTCGAAATTTTCCTCAATATGGATGTTAAGTAGTCTATGAATAGTCGGAAATGCAGATTTGCACTGGCACAAAACTCGCAAATACAAAAGAAATCAATTCCTAAAATGCATGCTCCGACACAACCTCCTCCTGATTTACCGAAGCCTCAAAAGGTATAAAAGTACTTTCTTTATTAACTTGATTGGCCTATCCACAGGACTTGCCTGTGCCTTACTGATTTTTCTCTGGGTGCGGGATGAACTGAGTATGGATAAGTTTCATGAAAATGATAGCCGTCTGTACCAAGTGATGGAACATCGAATATTGGAAAGCGAAATCGGGCTATCCACTAGGACTTCAGCTTTGACTGAACCAACCCTTGAAGAAGAGATGCCAGAAGTAGAATATGCCGTTACATGTTTTGATCTTAAGGACTATACACTTTCTGTGGATACCAAGGATATTCAGGCCGCCGGCCAATATGTGGGTGAGGCTTTTTTTAAAGTTTTTTCTTTTCCCCTTATACAAGGGAATGAGGAACAGGTACTTGACGATAGAAGTTCTATAGTGATTTCCGAAACCTTGGCAAAGAATCTATTTAATACTACTGATGTGGTGGGCAAAATGATTGAATGGCAGCACGAGGAGCACTACCAAGTAACAGGTGTATTTAAGGACGTGCCCCAAAATTCCTCGATGCAGTTTGATTTTGTGCTGCCTTTTAGAATATATATGGAAGATGCCGGGTGGGCTTCCCGCTGGCGAACTGCATGGCCTCATACTTATGTACTTCTAAAATCTGGAAACGATGTTGATCAATTGAATGAGAAAATGGCTGATCTTATTGAAAGGAAAACCAACGGTGAAGTCACCCATCGTATCTTATTTGCAGCCCCTTACGCTCAGACATACCTGTATGGTAACTATGAAAACGGTAAACAGGCTGGTGGAAGAATCGATTATGTGAGATTATTTTCAGTGATTGCTGTTTTTATACTCTTAATTGCCTCTATCAACTTCATGAATTTGTCCACGGCCAAGGCTTCCCGAAGGTTGAAAGAGGTGGGAATTAAAAAAGCGGTAGGTGCTGGGCGTTCAACCTTGGTTCTTCAATACCTTGGAGAATCTACACTGATGGCCATGTTATCTTTGGTCGTAGCCGTTGGATTAGTGATACTGCTTCTTCCCCAATTCAATCAAATTACCGGTAAACAGCTTTACTTGCCCCTAGATTCATTCCTTATCCTGTCCTTTCTCTCGATTACGTTGGTTACCGGCCTAATAGCTGGAAGCTACCCGGCGTTATACATCTCAGCTTTCAATCCTGCCAAGGTACTGAAAGGATATGTGGACAAATCAGTTGGAGAGCTGTGGGCCAGAAAAGGTTTGGTTGTAGTACAGTTCACCTTATCTATTATCCTGATCGTTGCGGTATGTGTCGTTTATAAACAAATAGAATTTGTCCAGAACAAACACCTTGGATACGATAAGGAGAATGTCCTCTATTTTAATAGATTGGGATCGGCAGAGAATTTGGAAACATTTCTTTCAGAGATCAGAAAATTGCAAGGAGTGGTGGGGACTTCCAGCATTGGCCACGATATGACCGGGCACATAGCTTCTACGCAAGGTGTACAGTGGCCTGCCAAAGCTCCCAATGATATAACTGAGTTTGAGATGATGCCCGTTAACTATGATATGCTGGAGCTACTGGGAATAGAGATGGCGGCAGGGCGAACATTTTCCAGGGAATTCGGTACGGATTCTGCAAAGGTTCTCTTTAACGAAGCGGCAATTGAACACATGGGAGTCACTGATCCGATAGGTAAGGGGGTCAGGTTATTTGAAGAGGAGCGGGAGATTATAGGTGTAGTGAAGGATTTTAATTTTGAATCACTGCATTCAGAAGTGAAGCCAGTAGTAATGTGGTTAGCTCCCCAGAGAACCTCGACCATTGCAGTCAAAGTGCAAGCAGGTAAAGAGCAGGAAACTATTGACCAGCTTAAATCGCTTTTTCAGACATTCTATCCGGGGTTTCCTTTTGATTTCCAATTTCTGGATGCAGAATACCAAGCTCAATACGTAGCGGAACAACGGGTATCTGTACTTTCCAGGTATTTTGCAGGAATAGCTATCCTGATTTCCTGTCTGGGTTTATTTGGCCTTGCCGCATTCACTGCCGAAAGAAGGGTCAAAGAAATCGGCATCCGTAAAGTTTTGGGTTCCAGTGAATGGAAAATCATACAACTGTTGTCGGGTGATTTCGCCAAAATGGTTTTGGTCGCCATTTTCATCGCTTTGCCTTTAAGTTATTATTTGACTTCGAATTGGCTGGAGGGATTTGCCTACAAAATAGACCTACGATGGTGGTATTTTGTAGGAGCGGGGGCATTGACTATGCTGATTGCCTTGGCGACCGTGAGTTTCCAATCCATCAAAGCAGCGCTGATGAATCCGGTGAAGAGCTTGAAGAGCGAGTAGAGTAAGAAGTAGTTAGTATCAAAACTCTAGAGTCAAGATCAAAGATTTTAGATGACAAGAGGTTGAAGATTAGACAACCAATTAACCCTTAGCCTTTAAGCAATTAACCTTTAACCGATTAACTCCTAACCATCGTCTGAAAGTATCAAGTATTTAGAATCGAGATGTTAGAGCCAGACCCATGATTTGTACATACAATTAAGATATTAGATATGCTATATCACTACCTCAAAATTGCGACCCGAAATCTTTGGCGAAACAAGATGTTTTCGTTGATCAATATTCTCGGCCTTTCTATAGGAATGGCGGCATGTCTTCTAATTTTCAGGTATGTGAATTTTGAGCTGAGCTATGATGAGTTTCGCAAACCTACACTATACCGCGTTACAAGCTCAGCATTCCTGAACGGGGAAATGGTAGGGAATCGGGCCCAAACCGCTCCTGCAATTGCTCCCGCAATGCAAAGGGATATTCCAGAGGTAATTCAGGCAGCCAGGGTAGTCCATACTGCTCCATTGATGTCGGATCCCGTTATCCAAGTGGGTGATCGCAGTTTCCATGAGGAAAGGATTTACTACGCTGATTCTTCTTTTTTGGAGATGTTTTCGTATAGCATGGTGCAAGGCAATTCCGGCAATGCACTGTCAAAGCCAGGCTACGTGGTACTGTCTGAGTCAATGGCCGAGAAATATTTTCCCGATCTTGACAGGTTATTAGGACAGTCTATCACCTTTTTTATGGGAGATAGAGGTCAGACGCAGTTAGAAGTCACTGGGATTTTTGAGGATATTCCACACAATTCCCATCTTAAGACAGATTTAATCATCTCCTTCAATTCCATCCCCTGGAATCTCGATGAAGATTGGGATTGGGGAAATTTTTACAATTATGTCGAAGTCTTGCCAGAAAGTGATCCCACAGTTGTAAAGAGCAAACTCGATGACCTATTGGAAAAATACAAGGGAGAAACATTAGCCGAATGGCGAATGGAGGGGTATTATCAGGAATTTGACCTGCAGCCCATCCAGCAAATTCATCTGGATTCAAACTTGGAGGCGGAAGCGGAAGTAAACGGGAGCCGTCGGACCGTCACCTTCCTTACACTTATTGCCTTTTTTATATTGATTATTGCCTGGATCAACTACCTAAACCTGACTACTGCCAAGGCAATAGAACGGGCTAAAGAGATTGGGATTAGAAAAGTGGTTGGATCAAACAGAGCGCAATTGATCTTCCAGTTTATGTCAGAATCGTTTCTGGTCAATTTGATAGCTGCGGTACTGGCAATTGTGGTTTCACAGCTTTTGATGACTCCGTTTCAAACACTCACTTCGGGATACTTTGCCCCGGTATTTGATGCAGAACTGGGAATAGGCATCTTAGGCTTGTTTTTGTTAGGGACTTTTTTTTCGGGAATTTATCCTGCAGTGGCATTATCGTATCAGCCTGCCCAGATGATTAAGGGAAGTCTTCCAAACTTCAAAAATGGAGTTTTGTTGAGAAAAGGCTTGGTTGCCTTTCAATTTGCTACTTCCATTGCTTTGATTGCAGGTACCCTAGGTGTACGTGAACAGTTGGCTTTTATGCAACAGCAGGACATGGGGATGAATATAGATCAAACCCTTATCGTGAAAGGGCCTGGCATCAAGGATTCTACTTACCAAAACCAATTGAACTTTTTTAAAAGCGAAGCACAAAAACTGCCCGTAGTGCAGAAAGTCAGTGTATCATCCAATATTCCGGGACAACAACTGAGCTGGGCCAGAGCCTTTTATAAACCTGCGGAGCCCGAGAACAGGCAAAAAGTTCATATCATCGCAGTGGATGAGGATTTTTTTGAATTATATGGTACTGATTTCTTGGCAGGCCGCAGCTTTTCGCATGAGTTTTCTTCTGACCGCGGAGCCGTCATTTTTAATGAAAGAGCCATTAGGCAACTGGGATTCAACAGTCCCGAGGAAGCGGTTCAACAAACGGTCATCTGGGATGAAGCGGATAATGATCAGCACTCGAAAGAAATTCTTGGGGTAATCAGGGATTTCAATCAGGAATCCTTACACAAAGAAGTTGGGCCTATGGTCTTTGCTCTGAAAGAGTATCTGAATGCCCCATGGGCGGGGGAATATTATTCTCTCAAAATCACAGCTACTGATTATCCAAAGGCATTAGAACAAATACAAAGTAGCTGGGAAAAAGCATTTTCAGGAAGCCCATTTGACTACTTTTTTCTGGATGATTATTTCAACAACCAATATCAATCGGACAGGCAGTTCGCAAAAGTTTTCAGTCTGTTTGCCGGTTTGGCCATATTGATTGCATGCTTGGGGCTTTTTGGCCTATCTTCTTATATGACCTTACAGCGTAGCAAAGAAATTGGGATAAGGAAGGTATTAGGAGCAACGGTCTTCACTGTGGTAAGTATGCTTTCCGGGGATTTTCTAAAACTAGTGGGCATAGTCAGTATAATTATCCTTCCTGTCATCTACTTCTTTATGCAAAAATGGCTGCAAAACTTCGCTTATCAGATGGAGATCAGCTGGTGGATGCTGATTCTGCCCGTGGTGCTGGTCTGGTTTATGACCTTGGTGACCATTAGTTTTCAAACGGTTAAAGCAGCTCTTATGAATCCGGTGAAGAGTCTGAAGAGCGAGTAGATTAGTATCAAGTATCAAGATACTAGATCATACAGTCAAGAACCAAAACGCTAAACTTATCTGTCAATGCTACGTCATAATTTTCTCCTGTTCTATAGAAACTGTAAGCGATTTAAAAGCACATTTATAATCAATTTGATTGGTTTGTCTAGTGGACTGGCTTGTTCCCTATTGATTTTTCTTTGGGTGAATGATGAACTCAGTGTGGATAAGTTCCATGAAAAGGATAGTCAGCTTTATCAGGTGATGGAAAACCTAAAGGTGGTTGGGGAGATCCATACAACGGAATCAACACCTGGCCTCTTGGCCGAATCACTGCTTGAAGAAATGCCTGAAGTGGAATTTGCATCTCCAGCCTCTTGGGTAAGTGAATACAGAGTTTCTATAGATGATAAAAATATCAAAGCAAAAGGGCAATATGTAGGAAAAGATTTCTTCAATATTTTTTCCTATGACCTTATTGCTGGAAATAAAGATCAGGTATTGGCAGATAAAAACGCCATTGTTATATCCGAAAGCCTTGCAACCCGTCTCTTCAATACTACAGAAGATCTAATAGGAAAAGTTATAGAGATTGAAAAGGAAAAGCAATTTCTGATCACCGGTGTCTTCAAAGATGTACCCAATCATTCATCCACAAAATTTGATTTTCTGCTGTCTTATGAAGAATATAAAGATACATCCCCCTGGGTCTTGGATTGGAAGAACAAT
Source organism: Algoriphagus aurantiacus (assembly GCF_035156405.1). Lineage (NCBI taxonomy): Bacteria > Pseudomonadati > Bacteroidota > Cytophagia > Cytophagales > Cyclobacteriaceae > Algoriphagus > Algoriphagus aurantiacus. Next base: position 117,594 of record NZ_JAXRUT010000005.1, read on the forward strand.
GCCCATGCAACTTATTTAATTCTAAATGAGGGAACTGACATTAATGAATTCAATCATAAAATTGCCGACTTTGTTGTAAGAAAAGGTGGGGAAAAACACGTTACATTATTTGCCAAATCCTATTCCGACAATTACCTATACGGAAAATATGACAACGGTATACAGGCTGGCGGCCGGATAGAATATGTGAAGATTTTTTCCATTATCGCTCTTTTTATTCTTCTCATCGCCTGCATCAATTTCATGAATTTATCTACGGCAAAAGCTTCCCAGAGAATAAGGGAAGTTGGTATAAAAAAGGTAGTTGGTGCCGACCGGAGGATGCTGATCCTACAGTATATGGGTGAATCCATGCTGATGAGTTTTCTATCGCTGTTTATTGCCGTCTTACTTGTCCAACTTTTTTTATCTGAATTTAATGGAATAACAGGAAAACAGCTCACAATTGGTTTTGACAGAAATCTTGTTTTATCTTTTTTAGGCATCGCTCTGTTCACAGGTTTCATTGCGGGGAGTTATCCGGCTTTATATCTTTCCCGTTTCGGTCCAGCCACCATATTAAAAGGCAATTTTATAAGTTCTGGAAGTGAACTGTGGGTACGAAAAGGATTGGTGATATTCCAGTTTGCAGTATCCCTTATTCTGATAGTATCCATATTGGTTATCTATCGTCAGATAGAATTTGTGCAGACACAACATCTGGGATATGATAAAGACAATATCATTTATTTTGACATGGAAGGAAAAGTGGAGTCAAATCCTGGGGCTTTTCTTGCGGAAGTGAAAAATATACCGGGAATAGTCAATGCCTCGAGCATAGGGCATAGCCTCGTAGATGGTGGCTACATGAACAGCGTAAGTACACTGCAATGGGAAGGAAAGAATCCGGAGGACATACTTGAAACCGAAAATGTATGGGTGAATTATGGGATGATCGAAACACTTGGTATTCAAATAAAAGAAGGGAGAAGCTATTCTCCTGACTTTGGTTCAGAAGATAATAAGATCATCTTTAACGAAGCTGCTATTGAAGCAATGGGCATGAAGGATCCCATTGGAAAAGTAATTAATGTACGGGGCAGTGATAGGCAGATTATAGGTGTTGCAAAGGACTTTCATTTTCAATCCCTTCACAAGAAGGTTAAACCTTTGTTTTTTATTTTAAGACCGGAAGAAACATATGTTGTCATGGCCAAAATAGCAGCTGGCAGAGAGCGGGAAGCCATTGAAAAATTGGAAGAATTCTATCATACCTACAATCCAGGTTACCCTTTCGAGTATAAGTTTATGGATGAGGCCTATCAGGCGCAATATGTTGCCGAGCAACGGGTTTCTGTTCTATCCAGTTATTTTGGCGGCCTTGCCATCCTGATTTCCTGTCTGGGTCTGTTTGGTTTAGCTGCTTTTACAGCTGAAAGAAGAACCAAGGAAATCGGTATCCGCAAAGTTTTGGGTGCCAGTGAATGGAAGATCATGGGACTGCTCTCCGGGGATTTCGCCAAAATGGTACTGGTGGCTATTGCCATAGCCTTGCCATTGAGTTATTATTTGACTTCAAATTGGCTGGACGGATTTGCCTATAAAATAGACCTACGATGGTGGTATTTTGTAGGAGCGGGAGCGTTGACGATGCTGATTGCCTTGCTTACCGTCAGTTTCCAGTCCGTAAAAGCGGCATTGATGAATCCGGTGAAGAGTTTGAAGAGTGAGTAGATTAGTATCAAGTATCTAGATTCTAGATTCTAGAGCCAAGAATCATGATACTAGAGTCAAGAATCCAGTGTCAAGATGTTTGTGTGAAAAATAATCAACTTTACCACTTTAAATCTTTACCACTTTCCAACTTGCTCGTACGCAATCTTTCAATTTTAAAATCTTCCAATTTTCCAATCTATTAAAAATGCTAAAAAACTTCCTGAAAATCGCCTGGAGAAATACTTTGCAGAAAAAGCTGTTCTCGGGGATAAATATTATAGGACTGGCTGTGGGGATTCTGACTACGCTGTTTATTTTCCTGTATGTAGCGGATGAGGTAGGGTATGATAAATTTCACACCAGGGCAGAAAATACCTACATGATCCGACATAACTACTTTATGGCGGATCAGGATTATGATTGGCATGAAACAGCTGTGCCCCTGGCCGAAAAAATGCGTGATCAATTTCCCGAAGTAGAGTACCTGACAAGCACCACAGCACCATTTGATTATTCTTTCCGATACGAGGACAGCATAGTGGATGAGATTAGAACCCTTCATGCTGATGGGGAGTTTTTTAATGTTTTTGATTTTAACCTTTTGGCAGGAAATCCCCAAACAGCACTGTCTGAACGTAATTCAATTGTAATCTCCGAAAATACTGTTCCTCAATTATTTAAAGGTCAAGAAAATGTATTTTCCGATCAGGCATTAGGCAAAACGCTTATTTTGGATGGAGAAGAATATACGGTTACCGGTGTGTTGGAAACCCCTGTGGAAAAATCCCATCTGCAGTTTGATGCCATTGTATCCATTCATGGACTGATTAATAACGGATATAGTAAAGAAACCTGGTTGCCTGCAGGTATAGTGAATTATGTGGTTCTAAGAGAAGGTTCTGAAATCGAGTCGGTTAATTCAAGGTTTAAACAGATTGAAGAAGAGTTCCTATGGCCTCAGCTGAATAAGCATTTAGGAGCATCCATCGCCAAACTGGAAAACAATAGAGCTCAATATGGCTATTATCTTGAGCCTATTCTGGAGATTCATCTGGTAAGAAATGGAAACCTGAAGTACATCCTACTATTTTCTACCACAGGTTTCTTAATCCTTTTCTTGGTCATCATCAATTTTATCAATCTATTTATTTCAAGCGCAAACAGTCGAATAAAAGAAGTAGGTATCCGCAAAACGTTGGGAGCCGGGAAGAACGAGCTTGCAAAGCAGTTCTTTGTAGAAGCTACTTTGCTTTGCACGATCGCTCTTACATTGGCACTAAGCGCGGTACCGTTAGTGATAGGTCCATTCAATAATTTTGTGGGCACAGAGTTAAGTTTATCTCAATTCAGCTCCCCTTATTATGGGGTTGCACTTTTGGGATTATTGGCAACTATTATACTGTTTTCATCTGCTTATCCCGCATTTTACTTAGGTTCAGTCAAAGCGATTAAGGCAGTAAAAGGCATTGGTAGTGGTAAACAAAGTGAAGGTAGAAGCGGTATTCAAAAGCCTTTTGTTGTTTTTCAATATGCTGTTAGCATAAGTTTGGTGATATGTTTTATTACCCTTTTTGATCAGTTGGCTTATATGCGGGAGAAAAACCCCGGTTTTACCAAAGAAAACGTTGTAGTGATGCCGGGGGCTTATTCTTTTGAAGGAAATCGTGAAGCTTTCAAACAAAAACTCACGGCACTTTCAGCGGTGCAAGCTGCATCATTTTCTTATGCTGTACCCGGAAGTAGCTTTGATGCGTTAAGTCTGTTTAGAAAAGAGGGAGAGGATAAGGATTTTCAATTTTATTGGATGAATGCAGATTATGATTTCCTTCATACGTACGATATAGAGGTATTGGAAGGCAGGGGATTTTCTGAAGCCATCCCAACCGATACTGCTGCGGTTCTACTGAATGAAGTGGCTGCGGCTCAGCTAGGGAAAGATGGACTTATCGATAGCTATCTCACCAACCATTTTGGTGAGAAAATCAAAGTGATAGGAGTGATTGGGAATTTTAATTTCGAGCATTTTAAGAATGAGGTTAAACCTCTGGCCATTGCCCTTTCCAGAACAGATTCATATGAACTTTTTGTCTCTGTAAAATTAAATCCGGGCAATCCCCAGCAAGCACTTACCAAAATAGAATCCTATTGGACTGAGTTGAATACCGGAGCCTCATTTAGGTATTCTTTTATGGATGAGCGTTTGAATAGTCTCTATCAAATTGAAGAGAGAGCTGGTAAGATCATAGGTTTGTTTACAGTTTTGGCTGTTATAATCTGCAGCTTGGGCTTATTCGGATTGATTACTTTTTCTGCTGCCAAGCGTACCAAGGAAGTTGGGATCAGGAAAGTGCTGGGTGCATCTGAATGGGAAATCACCTATTTGCTTTCCAAAGAATTTATGTTGCTGGTTTTAATAGCCTTTGGGATTACAGTTCCCATTACTTACATGGCGCTGGAAAGCTGGCTTCAGCAGTTTGCCAACAGGATAGAAATAGGGATGGGTACATTTTTGATTTCAGGAGTAGTTATTTTTCTACTATCAGGTTTGATCCTAAGCTTTCAGATTATTAAAACCGCTATGATAAATCCCGTGAAGAGTCTGAAGAGTGAGTAGTGCAGGGTGGCAGTTTCCAGAAAGTCTGTTATCATAAAATCGGTTTAGCTATTGCTCCATCAGGTATTCTTCCATATTGTCGGGATGGACTATGCTTGTCTTGGCTTCGGGATAGTTTGACTTAAAAGTCTGAGGAAAGCGAACTTTGCGTTTTTCCGACCACTTTAATTCAAAAGCATGCAAGCTGTCTGATGTTTCTTCGATAAGGTCTATTTCTTGTTGTTGTGTTGTACGCCAGAAATACAATTTTGCCCCTGTTTTTGGTGTTCGTGGTATTTCTTACGCTCTGAAATGAAGAAGTTTTCCCACAGTGATCCTAGATCCGTCAGGTTATTTAATTGTCCGAAATTATTGATTACTGCATTCCTTATCCCAACATCATAAAAATAAACTTTCTTTCCTTTTTTGATCTCATTTCGCACATTTCTGCTAAAAGCAGGCACGACGAATACCACATATGCTTTCTCCAGCAATTGTTTATATTTTTCTATTGTGCTATTGTCCGCACCAACCAATTGTCCAAGTTCCTGATAGGAAACCTCACTTCCAACCTGTAAAGCCAGGGCCTTAACCAGTTTCTCCAATAATGCGGGTTTCTTTACCTGCTCCAGTATTAGCAGATCCCTGTAAAGATAACTTTCAGCCAATAGCTTCAGTAATTCAATTTCCTCTCCTGGTTTTACTACTATTTCAGGATAATACCCGAATAGTAAACGCTGGTCTAACAGCCGCCTCTCTTCCAATAATCCATGGTGTTTACACATCTCTGAAAAAGATGAGGGGGAAAAGCATAAACTTGTATTTCCTTCCGGTAAGTGGTTCGTTGACGCGGTTTGCGAGTTCGAATGCGGAGGAACCGGATGCAAGGATCTGTATTCCTTTCAACTGATCGGTGATGATTTTGAGTGTTAACCCTATTTCCTGAATCCGTTGCGCCTCGTCAATAAATATGATTTTATTTTCGCCGATCAGAGCCTTAAGTTTTGTAGAAGTTGTGTTTGATAATAGCTCTCGGGTATACGACTCATCTCCGGTAAAGTATATCCATGGCTGGCCAATTTCTTCCAATACCGTTTCCATCAACGTTAATTTCCCTGCTTGGCGTGGCCCGAACAATAAGATAGCTTTTCCTTTAAACAAGCGACTTTTAATAGTGTCTTCAAGGTATCGGTTGATCTGCATTTGTTATTAAATTCAAACCAAAACATATTATAATAATTCTTGATTCAAATCGAAAATTACTATGTAGATAACCCTGACAACCTTTAGAATCATGAAGGCTGAATAATAAATAATGAAGTACAACCAATTAACCTTGAGGCGGTTTGAAGCCGTAGTAGATTTTCTAATGCATAATTAGTGTTTAAGGAAAGGTGGTCAGTTCAGGATCAGACCACAGCGATATAGACCAGGGCAGAGTGTGATCCAAGAATTTAGTTCAATAAGCCAATAAACGTCCACAGGTGATCACGGCAATCCAAATGGCAATGGAGATTAGTGCAGGTATTTTAAAGCGTAGGGAAAGGGAGTGCGTAATATTTGGGTCAATTTGACCTTTGTAAACAAATTTATGAAATAAAAGAGCGTTTAATGCCGCCACAATAAGCAATGACATCTTTAACCAGAAGGTCGGATCCAAACCCAGTGTTTCCGCATTGGTGATAAATAATAGTAATCCCGAAGGGATCACCAAGATTAACCCGCGCTGGGACCATGGTAAGAGAAAGCGGGACATACCTGTCAAGGGTAGATTTTTGGAAAAACCCAATAGACGAAAATCAAATAACAACGCACCTCCCACTAGAAGGACAATACCCAGAATATGGATAATCTCCAAAGCCGGATACATCCATAAAGATTGGCGGATTGCAGTCGCCCAGGTTGAATTCTCTAGCCAATAAAGGAGTTCCGGCACAACTATCTAAGCTCGTACCTCTTCTTGTCAACAAATATGCTTTCGGCTCGCATTTCTCCCTTTTCAGTTTTATGGGGGTATGCGATAATTCTTACTGAAGTTCCTTTTTTGATCATTTCCGCAGATAGTCCGCGTGCAGTCATGCGGCTTGCCGGAGCGAGAATAACCGTCCAGAGTTCATCCTGATAGTTCATCTTAGCTATCGTATGAGGATTCTCAAAAGTGGATTCTTCAATGGTGGATTCAAAATCCAGAACTTTAGTCTGGTCATAGTTAGCCCATCCATGATGCAGATACACAAAGGAGACGCTTAGAATAAATAGTAGTAGAAGGGATGTGTTTTTTAAGTTAATCATGGCCATTTGGAGTTTGATATAACTTAAAATTAACAAAAAAATCTATGTAAGTTACTTGTAATCAGTCTATTTTGATGATAAGTTGTTTGATGATTTTATCGAATTGTCAATGGTGTTCCATGGGATTTAGATGCTGGGATTTTAATTGCTTATTCCTTTTTGATCTGATCTCTATTTACTTTCCAAGGAATTTATTTTTTTGGTGTTAATAGCTTTTGGAATTACAGTTCTTATCACCTACATGGTACTGGAAAGATGGCTTCAGCAGTTTGCCAACAGAATAGAAACAGGAATAGGTACATTTTTAATTTCGCGAATTGTCATTTTCCTGATATCCGGTTTGATCCTAAGCTTTCAGATTATTAACCGCTCTGATGAATCCCGTGAAGATTAAGGGATAGTACAAAGTACTATGTACCAAAACTGCTGCTTGAAATATTGATTCCATTGATTGTAATTAAGGAGGGAACTGACTGCGACAGTGGTAATTACGGTTCATTTTTGATGGGGTTTCCAAGAGTTGAATTGCACGCCAGTGGGCGGAACTGTGCGCTTTTTGAGCTCAAACTGATTCAAAGTACGAATGCGGGGCTTCTACAGGGTGTTTTAGCTGGCATCGTTGTGGAAAAGGGTAATGTGCTCTGATATGGATCATTGGTTTGATTCATGGGTCATTAAGTGATCACATTACTCCGAATCATTATGTGTTACATTACTATAAAATCAATAGTTCTTATCATTGCCCTAACTGTCTTTTTGCCAAAGCTATCCAGAGCACAAGTAAGCTATTCTTCAGTGAAAATTCACAATCTCCATCCCAAACCCATCGTGAAAGCTACCATAAACGGCAAGCCGGCTTATTTACTGTTGGATACAGGATCAGATATCGACCTCTTGCATAGTAAAGCTGTCAAGAAGTATAATATTTCAATTAATAGAAGAAACATCGGATCCAAAGAAATGCTTGCTAGTGTCAATGGTATGGAGCGCACTTTTGATTATATCTATGATATTGATATGATGATCGGAGAAAAACATATTTATGGCAATTTTATTTCAATGGATATAGGCAGTATAATTACCTCTATTCACAATAAAACAGGGATGACCATTTCAGGTATCATTGGTTCTGAAACGATGAAAAACTATTGCTTTATCATTGATTATGAAAAGGCAGAAATTTTGTTGAAAAGCGGACGGGATTAGCAACTCACTTGCGCCCGTGCCATTGCTCCATTTACATTTTCATTCTATGTATCAGCCTCCCAGTGCTTTCCAACGGGTGTTATTGACTCATATTTGGAGAAAAATTATAAATTCAGTCAACAGGGGTAGTGAGGATTCTGATCCCGCAGAAGTGGCTAGACCCCGTCAATTTGATCCGTGAGAGCACAGGTCTTATCCTTAGTTTTGATCGGATTTTTCTCTGGTATTGCAAACAGGTTTCCTTATTTTTGGATTGATTATTTCACTTACCGCCCATGCAGAATTTCAGAGCTGAGTTGCTGGATAGCCTCAACCAGATTAAAGGGAAAGGGTCTTTTATGACAAGTCACGCTGTCCCTTTTGTCTTTCCCCGGTTACTCATTCAAAACTTAGGAGAAATCTCGTTTCCTGTCAATGAACTCCAGGCTAAGGCGTTGATCCAAGTAGCCCGTAAAGCACCTTTTGGAAAAGGTAGTCAGACCATCGTTGATGATGCCGTCCGGAGTGCATGGGAAATCGATTCGGATAAACTGCAATTCAACGGAAATGAGTGGGATAAGTTGATACAGGGAGTATTGACGAAGATCAAACCTGAATTAGGCATTGAAGATTTTGAGGTGGAAGCCAATCTCTATAAGATGCTTATTTACGAGAAAGGTGATTTTTTTTTGGCTCACAGGGATTCTGAAAAGGAAAGGGGAATGTTTGGTACACTGATCATTGGACTGCCTTCCAATCACTGTGGTGGCGAGCTGCTGATCCGGTTTGACGGGGAAGAAAAATCTGTTCATTTTGAGGAAGCCGCCAACGATTATAGAATTCCTTATGTGGCTTTTTATGCAGATTGCGAACATGAGGTAAAACCACTGACAGATGGATACCGGGTCTGTCTTGTTTATAATCTCGTTCAGAAGAAAACCGATAAAGAAATACAATTCGAACCTCTGAGCGGACATGCTTCACGACTGTCAGACATTCTGAAAAAGAGCTTAGTGGACAACGGGTTTTTTCCCGGAATCGTCTTGCTGGGACATCAGTACACTCCCGAAAATTTTTCTCTAGAACAGCTGAAACTAAACGACCGTCCTCGTGCAGAAGCTTTGTTGAAGGCTGCTGATTCCGCCGGGTATTATGCTAAAATGTGTCTGGTCACCTCTTACCTGACTGGTTCACCGAATTATGATGGATACGACTGGGACGATGAAATTGATGATGATGCCGAAATGGGAGAAGTCTATGATGATTCACTTTACATTGAACATTGGTTGGAAGAAGGCTATCCACCGTTACGTGGCATTCAGTTTAGTGAAGAAGACCTGCTCGCCACATTCCAGCTTAACGAAGGAGAGCCGATTGTGAAAGAATCCACGGGATATATGGGGAACTATGGACCCGACCTAGATCACTGGTATCATTATGGAGCGGTGATATTTTGGCCAAAAATAGGGCATAATGAGTTACTGCTTGGCCAGGATATAGGAAATCAACTGGAATGGATTGGTTATTACAATACGGTAAGAAAGCAGCTCTCCGAGATAGAAACCACCACTTGTGAAACAATCCTGAGCGCCATACTGGATAGTGATGGGCCAATGCAAAAAGTTGATTACAATGTAATCGCCGATTGGTTAATTGGATATGAAGACGAATCCTGCTTTGACAAGTTGGGATATCAGGTGCTTAAGCGTTATTTTCAAAAAATCAGTCCTGATTCCTGGTGTAGACTTGTGGAGGCTTATCCCGCTAAACATTTTGAAATTATCTTCAAAGCGGTAACCCAGAAAGGAGATGCTTCGTCTCTTTGGCATCTGATGTCAATTTTTAAAACTCTCTCAGATACAGACTCTAGAGGGAAAATTGTCTTTTCTCAGTTGCCTAAACTGCCAGAGTATTTTTCCTTTTTGGCCTCAGGCGAAAATGATAAAGCCTTGGTGAATGCTGAGGCATTGAAAAATCTACTATATCTTGAAAGTCTTCAACCTCAGGATAAAGAATGGGTGATCTCCATGAAGTCAGCCCTGACAGGATATCGCAAAAGAGACTATGTCAATTATGTTCTTGTACCAGTTGTTCTTCAATTGGAGAAGGAAACTTCCCTTTCCAAAGCATTATTTTTATTTGGAAAGGAAGAGTTACAGCTAAGAGTAAACAATAAACCTCAATCCCCCGCCAACTGGTCGCGGCCAGTTCCAGTAGTGAATTCCGATAAAAAGCTATGGAATTTCCTTTCTGGTTTTTTACAATCAGCGACAGAGGAGGTGCTTGATTTCAGGAGCAGACAAGCGGAAAGAGAGGCCTTAGAATCAGCTATAAGAAAGGTGAAGATTGACTTGAGAACTGAAACCATCAGGCAAGGTTCTCCCCACACCCTCCGTATTATAAAGACACAGGCAGCCTATGAAAAGGAAATGGAAGAGTGGGGGGAAGATGTGGTCTTATTGAAAAGAATGATCTAAACATTTGTAATTCTCCAGATAACAATTGAAGTCGGCTCAAGTTCTTCGCCAACGTCAGTGTCTTCACTGACGTTTTCCAAAAAAGACCATGATTTTAATTCATCAGGTTAAGAAAAGACATTAACCCAATTGGTTGCCTCACTTGACTTTATTCCAATAGATCTTAAGGTTTTTGGTGGATCTTCCAGATGCTATCAAGTCCAACCTGCCGTCTCCATCCAAATCTACAGTCTGTAAATCTTCACAGGTCATTCCGTTTTTGTCTATCCACATTTCCTCGCCAACGTTAGTGGAGACACTAACGTTTTAATATATATCCTTGATTTGAAAAAAATAACACTGCCCATTCTGATACCTCACTTGCTTTTATTCCAATAGATCTTCAGGTTTTTGGTGGATCTTCCGGATGCTATCAAGTCCAACCTGCCATCTCCATCCAAATCTGCGGCCTGTAAATCCTCGCAGGCCATTCCGTTTTTGTCAATCCAGATTTCCTCATATTTTGAAAACGAGCCGTTTTTGGGAATAAATAGTTTGACCCCAAATTCACCAGCCTCATTGGGGAGCCGCCATCCCACTGCGATTTGATCCGATCCCAAACCCAGAAAATCACCAACTGCCAGTGCGTGACCGTCTTTGAGCTGGGTGTGAAGGACATTTCTTTTTAGCTCTTTTGATTGTAAGTTTTGATCGAAACCTTCATATGCTACCAGCGTCGTGCCATGCATGGGCTCGATGGTAGCCAGAAAATGGCTGTTTCCAGCCCGATTCCCTAGCCGAAGTTCTCCTACACTTGGGTCTGTAGGGAGGTTGAGTTTTTCCTTTTCCCAAGTAGCATTTGAACGTGTTAAGAAATTTACCCCCTCTTTTCCTCCCAAAAGAACAGCATTATCCGATGCTTCACCGATTACATCCAAGTTATGAGTCAGGTGCATACTTTGATCGATTACCTTATAGTCCCATTCTTCAGAGGGGTTTTCCGGAAATTCATAGGCAATCACTTTCACACCGGTACCCTCTCCGTTTGCATTTCCTCTGCCGTGCAGGGGAACCACGATCAATTGTGCCGAATTGCCGGTCTTTACCCAGCGCATCCGATGTGTCGTCGGTTCATGATGGAGTTGTTTTGGTGTCCATTGTTGGGTGGGATCATCCGGTCGGATAAGGTAAATTACTGCTCCGGATTTTTCAGTGTCTGAAGTTTCTCCAGGATTCCATTGCGCGCCGACAGCGACTTCTACTTTTCCATCCCCATCGATGTCCTGCGCCGCAATGCAGACATTGTCTGCCTCAGTAAGATTTTCTGCCATCACATGCTTTTTCCAGTCTCCGTTTCCATACCAGACAAAGGCTTTTTTATCAGCCAAAAGGATGTCAGCCTTGCCATCGCCGTCCACATCACCAATAGCAACTCCATAGCCAATGGATATTTCGGAATCAAGAATTTGTGATTCAAAAGCAGGTTCTTTCTGAGTTTGAAAGATTAGAAACAAGTAGAAAACGGAGATAAAAGACATGGTTTTTCTGGGATGTTACTCTTTAAATATAAGGGATTTAGGAGAAAAATTGGAGAACATGATACTTTATCAAAGATGAAAGAAGGATTGAAACTTAGCTTTAATTCGAGTAATTAGATTTCGCCCGAGAGCGAACAAAAATGTTCGAAGTATAAACATGAAAAATAATAAAAGGCTCAAATCAAGCATTTCTGAGCCTTTTTTCATGGCACAAAAGTGGGAAAGCAAATGTGGTGCGAGAAAAGGCGAATAAATTTCCGTTTGATCTGCATTCTAAGTATTTGTTTAAGGGTAAACCAACAACACTAATTCCAACTGAAATGTGGATCAATTACTTTAAAATTGCTTATCGGAATTTGTTGCGAAACAAAATCTTTTCGCTGACCAACTTGCTAGGCCTGAGTATTGGCTGCACCTGTACTTTGTTTATCCTCCTATGGGTTTATGATGAACTTACTTTCGATAAGTTTCATGAAAACTATGAGGATATCTATCAAGTCATGGCACACCGCGATTTTAATAATCAAATTTTCACGGATCAAAATATGGTTCTTCCGCTTGCACAAACCATTGAGGCAGAACTCCCGGAAGTGGAATATGCGGTGGTAAGTACCTATTCGGAATCCCATGTCTTAACTGTCGGAGACACCAGGCTGCGAAAAAACGGAATAACCGTAGGCGAAAATTTCTTTGACATTTTTTCCTGGCAATTTATCCAGGGGAATGCCATAACTGCACTTCCTGACCCTAACTCCATTGTTTTAACTGAATCAGCGGCTAAGACCCTTTTTGGAAATGAAGATCCACTTCACAAAATGGTTAAAATTGACAATTCCCACGAATTGACAGTCACTGCAATCCTTGGAGATTTACCAGGAAATTCTACCCTTCAGTTTGATTACATCCATGCATTCAACTATTCGGATGACAACTTGAGGCGAGCTATGAACAACTGGGCCAATTCCTCCTGGAACGTATTTGTCCAGGCTACTCCAGGAACTGATCCACAGGAATTGTCCGAAAAAATAACTGCCATCAAAATTAAGAATAACCCCAATGACAAGGACATAAGTACATACTTCGCATTTCCCATGAGTAAATGGAGGCTGAACAGGGAATTTAAAGAAGGGCAGAATACGGGAGGAATGATTGAATATGTCCGGCTATTTTCAATTATAGCCGTGATCATACTTTTGATTGCCTGTGTCAATTTTATGAACCTGTCGACGGCCCGCTCGGAGCGAAGGGCTAAGGAAGTAGGAATTCGCAAAACATTGGGTTCCGGTAAAAAAGAATTGGTAATCCAGTTCTTTTTTGAGTCGATGGTGCTTACCCTGCTAGCATTTCTGATATCTGTGGTTGCGGTGTATGCATTGATGCCTTCCTTCAATCAATTGGTGGATAAAACCCTCACCCTGGATCTCACTTCTTCTGTTTTTTGGATTGTCGCATTCACAATTGTACTCTTCACAGGAGTGATAGCCGGCAGCTATCCTGCTTTATATCTTTCTTCTTTTAGTCCGGTAAAAGTATTGAAAGGGACTTTTATGGTGGGGGAAAAAGCGGCTCTCCCGCGGAATGTTTTAGTGATTGGCCAGTTCGTCGTCTCCATTTTGTTGATTTCGTGTACACTGATTGTATACCAACAGATCCAGCACATCAAAAATCGCGAAATCGGATATGACCCAAATAACCTCATTATGGTGTCCTCCACTTCGGACACGCAGAAAAACTTTGGTGCAATTAAAGACAAACTGCTCAAAACTGGAATGATCCAGGCGGTCACCAGAACATATTCACCTATCACCAGCATATGGTGGAGATCACCTGCACCAGACTGGGAAGGAAAGCCAACCGATATGAATATGTTAATCGCAGGGATGTATTCAGACTTGGATTTCTCCGAGACTATGGGAGTGAAAATGCTTCAAGGTACCGATTTTACCGGAATGCCGATTGATTCCTCGTCGATGCTGTTGAATTTTGCAGCGGTAGAGGGAATGGGTTTGGAGGATCCTATAGGAATGCAAATGAAGTATGGAAACTCCACCTACACTGTGATTGGAGTCACAGACAATATCGTCATGGATTCTCCATTCAACCCGGTAGATCCGATGATGATCTTTTTCGACCCAGAGCAAACTTACTCGATCAGCATTCGCTTCAAAGATGGAATGCAGGTTCAGGCTGGCCTTCAATCTGTGGAGAGTGTTTTTAAAGAATTAAACCCAGCTGCACCTTTTGAGTACCAATTTGTGGATCAAGAGTTTGCTCAAAAATTCGTGACTGAGGAGCTCATCGCCAAGCTTACTAATATTTTCTCCGGACTTGCGATTTTTATCTGTTGTATTGGACTGGCTGGTCTTGCTTCTTTTACAATTGAAAAGCGGACTAGAGAAATCGGTGTTCGAAAGGTATTGGGAGCTACTGTCACCCAAGTTCTGCTACTTGTTTCCAAGGACTTTCTAAAGCTTGTGCTGATTGCCTTCTGTATTGCGGTACCATTTGCCTATTGGCAAATGAACAATTGGCTTGAGAGCTATACCTACCATACTACCATAAGCGTGTGGCTGTTTGCTTTTGTCGGCGTGGCCGTGCTGATACTTTCTTTAGTAGTTGTAAGTCTAAATACGCTGCGTGCCGCTATGACCAATCCAGTGGAAAGCCTTCGTAGTGATTAAATAAGCGATAAGCGATGAGGAGAAAAGGTGGTAGTAGAGAAGAGCCAAGGGACAAAGAGAAGCAAGAGACTAGGGATATAAGAAACTACTTATAAGCCTTTCCACTTTCCAACTCCTAATCTTTCAATTTGCCAATTCATAAATTATGTGGAAAAACTACCTTAAAATAGCTTGGAGAAATATACAGAGAAACAAGATCTTCTCATTTATCAATATTGGCGGACTTGCGCTAGGTTTGGCTTGTTGCATACTGATTTTACTTTACGTGAAGGATGAAGCGAGCTTTGACAGATTTCAGGAAAATGGTGAAAACCTCTATCGCATAAAGGTTACCATGTCCAATGCCGAAGGTTCAAATACTATCGCAAGTACCAATGCAATTCATGGCCCCACATTCCAGGAGGAAATCCCCGAGATCACTGAGGTAATCCGTACCCAAAGTCAGCCTTTCGTCATGAGAAAAGGAGATGAAATGCTTAGTACCAATGTCTTGTTTGCCGATCCGGGATTTTTTGAGGTCTTTACACTTCCCCTGGTTTATGGGGATCCAAGTGTCGTGCTTTCTGATATTGGTTCTATTGTGATTACAGAGGATATGGCGAGGACTTATTTCAATACGATTGATGCGGTGGGGAAAGTGATAGAGCTTAAGGTCAAAGAGGAATTCAAACCATTCACTGTATCGGGAGTGGCTAAAACCATCCCCCAAAACTCCTCTCTTCAGTTTGATTCTGTGATCTCTTTTGCCTTCGAGGAGGTCAATGGCTGGACGGATACGGAGTGGTTGGGGTTTTATATGAATACGTTCGTCCAGCTGGATGGGCGGGCAAATTTGGAAGAAGTGGCGGCGAAAATGAATAAGATCTTTGAGCAAAATGTGGCGCAGGAACTGAAGGATTCTCCCGGTTTTGACAGCAAGATAAGTTTTGGACTGCAGCCCTTTATGAATATCCATCTGGATGCTGAAATCGGCAGCGGCAGAAATGGACTGGAGAAGGCCAGTAGCCCGGTATATTCTTACATATTATCTGGTATTGGGTTGTTTTTGTTGGCAATTGCCTGCATCAATTTTGTGAATCTGGCTGTGGCAAGGTCTCTAAAGCGAGCCAAGGAAATCGGGATCAGAAAAGTAATCGGCAGCCACAGAAGACAGCTCATTTTACAGTTTCTCACCGAGTCTTATTTAATGACATTCATTGCTTTGGTGTTGGCATTTGTTTTTACACAGCTTTCTCTTCCTGCTTTCAATGAGCTCGCCAATAAGCAACTAGCGCTTTCTTATTTGTTGGACTTTCAGTTGATTTCCCTTTTTGTTGTCTTGTTTGTAGTCACTGGTTTGGTAGCAGGATTTTATCCGGCTTTGGTGCTTTCAGGCTTCAGTCCATCGAAGAGTTTGTATAATCGGGCGAAGCTTTTGCAGCAGAACTTCCTGACCAAAGCCTTGGTCGTATTTCAGTTCACGCTTTCTATTTGCCTGGTAGTTGGGACTATCGTGATTTTTAGCCAGTTCAATTATCTGACTAGGGTGGATCTTGGATATAACGATGATAATCTGATGAAACTAAGCGGCCTTCGCGGAATAGAAGGTGGGATAAGTGGAATCAAACGGGAAATCCAGTCACTTCCGGGCGTAGAATCTGTGGGTGGATTTAATGGGAACTATAACGGAACCGGTGCCAAAGTTGGGAATGAGCAGATAGATTTTGGCTATATCGGCGTGGATGATAATTTCTTGAGTACCATGGAGATTGCATTGGTAGAGGGAAGGAATTTCTCAGTGGAGTACAGCACTGACCCCACCGATGCGATTGTAGTGAATGAGGCATTTTTGCACGAATTGGGCTGGACTTCCGGGGTGGGGAAGGAGGTGGAGTTTGAGTGGAAAAATAAGAAGATGTACATTATCGGAGTAGTAGAAGACTATCATTATGCATCCCTCAAGGAGAAAATAGCCCCTCTTGTGATGACGCAAGATCCTAATTATGGCCTGCAATCACTTTTCATCAGACTCAATCCAAACAACACTGCCGGGACAATCAAATCCATCGAGACAGTATTTAAAAAGTTTGTCCCTTTTATGCCATTTTCCTACAGCTTTGAGGATCAGAATAACCTGATGAAATATGAGCGGGAGCAAAAGTGGAAGCAGATCACAACGATTGCAGCTATGCTCTCCGTTTTCGTGTCCTGCATCGGACTGTTTGGCTTGGCGGCTTTCAATGCCGAATCCAGAATCAAAGAAGTAGGCGTTCGCAAGGTTTTGGGAGCCTCTGTGGCAAACATAGTAGCCTTGCTTTCTTCTGATTTTGTTAAATTAGTTCTGATCGCCATAGTGTTAGCATTTCCGATTGCATATTATGGAGCCCAAGTCTGGCTGGAGGAGTTTGCCTATCAGATTGAGATCCAGTGGTGGTTCTTTGGCCTTGCAGGATTCTTGGGAATAGCTGTGGCTATGCTGACTGTAGGATTTGAAGCGCTCAAAGCAGCATTGATGAATCCTGTGAAGAGTCTGAAGAGTGAGTGAGAAGTCAGAAATATAAAGTTTGAAGTCAGAATTTTAAAGATAAAAAATGAGGAATATGAATCGTCATTGCGAACGACGTAGGAGTGTGGCAATCTCCCAATAAGTACAAAGTATCAAGTAACTAGTATTTAGAATCAAGATGTTAGAGCCAAGAAACAAGATATTAGATAAGAAATATTGAATGATGAACATCGAATGCTGAAGAATAAAGTTGTGAGAAACCTTCCAACCTTCCAACTTTTCAACCTAATAAAACCATGCTAAAAAACTACCTGAAAATCGCCTTTAGAAACATTCGAAAGAACAAGCTTTTCTCGTTTCTGAATATAGCTGGACTGTCCATTGGAATGGCGGTTTGTATTCTGATCCTGCTTTTTGTGAATTATGAACGTGATTTTGACTCGATCCATACTAAGAATATCTACCGACTGAATGAGGTACAGAACTGGGAAGGAATGGTGGCTCCACAAAATGTGGCTTTGTCCATGTATCCCATGGGGCCGACTTTGTTGGAAGAATTTCCGGAAATTGAAAATTATACCCGCATCACAGGGAATGGTGAGATGAGGTTCCTCCATGAGAAAAAGCACGTTGTTTTGGCGTCATCACTCTCTGCTGATTCTACATTTTTTGAGCTTTTTGATTTCAAAATGGTATCTGGAGATCCGGCTTCTGCTTTGAAAGAACCCAATAGTCTGGTCCTTACCACTTCAAGTGCAGGAAAAATCTTCGGTGACGAACCAGCTCTCGGAAAGGTGTTGGCGTTAGCAAATCAGGACAGTAGTTTTTTTACAGTTACCGGCGTTGTAGAAAACATTCCAGATAATTCGCATTTACAATTTGAAGGATTAGTATCCCTCTATACCTATGCAGGTCCGGAGGCTATGAACAATTGGGGAGGCAATTGGCTGACAACTTACCTCGAACTGAGAAAAGAAACCGACATTCCGGCTATGGAAGCAAAATTTCCGGCATATCTGCTTTCTCATATGGGAGAAGAGGGAGCAGGAGGTTATGAGCTTTTTTTGCAGCCCTTAAGTGATGTTCATGCAGGTTCTACTGACATCACGCATGATTACATCAACTTCCAAAAATTTGACGGAGCATATACCCAAATATTCTTTTACATTGCCTTGATCGTGCTTTTTATCGCAGGGATTAATTTCGTCAACTTATCCTCTGCCAAGTCAGTAAGCAGGGCCATGGAAATCGGCGTGAGAAAAGCTTCGGGTGCCTCCAAGTCCCAATTGTACTTACAGTTTATTGGCGAATCTATTGTAATCAGCCTTATGGCGATGGTGCTGGCGGCGATTTTCGTGGCACTGGCTTTACCTTTTCTGAACCAGTTCAGTCAGCGCCAACTCGAATTTCCATTATTTAGTGATCCACTATTCTTTGGAGCAATGCTGTTGGGTGCAGTAATGGTAGGGGGTCTTTCTGGTTTGTATCCTGCTATTTACCTTTCCAGCTTTAAGCCGGTGAAAGTATTGAAAGGCTCTCCGGTGACGGGAAAAAGAAAAGCTGATTTTAGAAATGTGCTGGTAGTTGTACAGTTTAGCTGTGCGATTTTCCTGATTATTTCCACCCTGTTTGCGTCACGTCAAGTGAGATTTATGCAGGAAAAAGACCTAGGATTTACCCATGAACAAATTATTACCATCCCATTTGGCCAGCGGTACACCGAACGGTATGAAACGTTGAAACAGGCTTTGCTTAGGAGTTCGCAGGTGGAGGAAGTATCAGCTTCCGGTCAGCGGCTGGGAAACAATCTCCATCAGACTTCAATTACTTTTCATGGTGCAGGTCCAGCTGTAAATCTGGCTACTTCGCAAGTGGTAGTGGATCCAGACTTTTTGGATGTATATGAGATAGAATTGATAGCAGGAAGAAACTTCAACGACAGTGAAGCGGATAACGGAAATACTTATTTGATCAATGAATCTCTTGCAATTGAGCTTATTCAGAAGGATGGTGAAGGCAAGGATATAGAGTCATTGGTAGGTTCTCAATTTGGGTTTAGCGGAATGGACTCGGCGGGTAGACTAGTAGGAGTCGTCAAGGACTTTAACTTTAATTCCCTGCATCATAAGATAGAAACGCTTACAATTTTTAATCAGCGCAATTGGGGATTTGGGGAGTTGTCTGTAAAAATAAGAGGCGAAAATGTATCTGAAGCACTTGCCCAAATTGAGTCCATCTGGAATACTCAGATACCTGAGCGGGAATTTGAATATCAGTTTCTCGATGATCACTTCAATGAGTTATATCGGGCTGATCGGACGGTAAATAGCATTGTTGGGATGCTGACAGTGTTGTCTATTCTGATCTCATGCCTCGGACTCTTTGGTTTGGTCTCTTTCACGATGGAGCAGCGTGTGAAAGAGATTGGCATTCGCAAAGTTTTGGGAGCTTCTGTGGCTACAGTTGTTACAATACTTTCTAAAGATTTTATCAAACTGGTTTTGGTGGCAATCCTGATAGCAATTCCTATATCCTGGTATGTGGTGGATCGCTGGATTGAGGATTTTGCCTATCGGATAGCAATAGAATGGTGGGTTTTTGCGGCATCAGGGTTGGTCGCTATTCTGATTGCCCTGGCGACGGTGAGCTCGCAGGCCTTCAGAGCTGCACTGATGAATCCGGTGAAGAGCCTGAAAAGTGAGTGAAGATAGTATCTGATATGAAGTATCAGGTATCAAGTAGATAGAATCAAGAGCCGAGAATCAAGAAATAAGAGGCTAGATAAGAAATACTGAATGTAGAATATCGAATGATGAAGTTGTTGGGAACCTTCCAGTCTTAAAATCTTTCAATTCAAATGCTCAAAAACTACCTGAAAATCGCTTTTCGCCATTTGTGGAAGGATAGGCTTTATTCGCTGATAAATATTGTCGGACTTGCAGCAGCTACCATGTGTCTAATCCTTGCTGTGGTCTATTGGAATGATGAGCATAGTTTTGATGACTTTCATGCCAATAATCCAAACCTATACAGAGTCACCACCACGTTCATTGAGAAGAAAGGTGCTGATCCAAAAACAGTAGGAGTGACAGGGCAAGTACAAGGTCCTGCATTTAGAGAAGCTGTCCCTGAAGTGAAAAATTATTCCCGGGTAATGGGCGGTGAGATTTACAATGATATTTCCACCGATGAAAAAACACTTCGTTTGAAGTCCCTTTTTGTAGATGATAGTTTTTTCGATGTCTTTAGTTTTTCTCTAATAAACGGTGTTAAGCAAACGGCTTTAAAAGAGATAAATTCTGTAGTCATATCAGAAAGTACAGCTTTACGGCTTTTCAACAGCACCAATGTAGTCGGAGAAGTACTACAGATGAATTCTGATCCTTCTTATCAAAGATTGAAAAAGCCACTGGTGATTTCGGCTGTGGCAAAAGACCCTCCTAAAAATTCCTCCATCCAGTTTGACATATTACTTCCGTTCGATTTTCTTGGACTATCTTTTAAAGATACGAATTGGCTAAATGCTTACTTGGGTACTTTCGTGGTTTTACAACCAAACTCTGATTTGGAAGATGTTAAACAAAAGTTCAACCGGGTTTTTGCAACCTATGCCAAAGAGCAATTGTCCCAAAATATAGCCCGATATGGGTTCGATTCTGAAATTAACTACGGCCTGCAAAAAATCACTGAGGTTCACCTGCAACCTCGTTTGAGTATCAATGATTTTAATGGAGAGAGCGGAATTGGAAATAGCAGCAACCCTATTTATTCTATTGTTTTTTTAGTGATTGCTCTACTTATCTTATTAATGGCGGCAATTAATTTCATTAATATCAGTTTAGCCAACTCATTGAATAGAGTTAAGGAAATAGGTATCAGGAAAATAGCCGGAGGGAATAGAAGTCAAATTATCTTCCAGTATCTCATTGAATCCGGTTTGCTCTGTGGTTTTTCATTTATTATTTCTCTTTTGGCATTGGATATTCTATTGCCGCTGTTCAATAATCTGACTGGTAAGCAGATTATCTTCTCAGAAATATTCGGGCCGCAATTGGTCTTATCTCTTGTCTTGATTTTTGGTTTTATTATTTCACTGACGGGCTTTTATCCTGCTTTTGTGCTCTCTAATTTCCGGGCATCTGAAGTGTTGTATAATAAGCTACGGTCGGGAGGTAGGAATTTGGTAGGTCGTGGATTAGTGGTTTTACAGTTTTCCTTGGGTATTTTTCTGCTTATTTCCTCTATTGTTATTCATTCGCAGATGGAATATATACGAACCAAAAGTCTGGGGTATAATCCGAACCAAATAGTCCAAACCTCTATTACCGGAAACAGAGATTACGAAGCTGTTTGGAGACTTTTGAAAGAAGAGTTGTCCCAAGAATCAAGCATAGAGTCCGTGTCTTCTGTCCGAAATAGTTTTTCGGAGAATGTAAAAGTTGATGATCAAAAAATCGAATCTTTATTCCAAGCTATAGATGAAAACTACCTGACAGCTGTTGAAATCCCAATCCTTCTTGGGCGTAATTTTTCTTCCGATTTCCAAACTGATTTTGCTAATTCTGCAATTGTGAATGAAGCTTTTATCAATGAAAGCGATTTAAATGATCCAATAGGTAAGACAATAAAACTGAATGAAGCAGAAGCCTACAGTGAGGCAAAGACGATCATTGGGGTAGTGAAGGATTTTCATTTTGGTTCACTTAGAGAATCTATCAAGCCCATGGTACTATCAATGTCCCAAATTCCATACGGTCAAATCGTAGTGAAATTTGAAAAGTCAAGAGGGCAGGAGGCTATTGCAGCTTTGGAAAAGGCTTACAAAAAAGCGATGCCTGATGCCGTATTTGAGTATGACTTTTTGGACGAGTTGAATGCCCAAGAATATGTACAAGAGCAACGTTGGCAGAAAATAGTAAACACTGCTGCATCACTATCTTTTATAATCTGTTGCTTTGGCTTATTTAGTATGGCTCATTTATCTGCTAACCAAAGGATAAAGGAAATTGGAGTTAGAAAAGTTTTAGGAGCGACAGTGTCAGAAATCTTAATTTTGCTTTCAGCTAATTTTCTAAAACTTATCCTCATTTCATTTGTCATAGCCGCTCCCATTGCGTGGTACACTTCAAATTATTGGTTACAGGATTATGCGTATCGAATTGATTTGACATTCGGAATATTTGCTTTTGCAGGATTCGCTTCACTGGTAGTTGGTGCAACTACCATCAGTCTCCAGGCGATTAGAGCTGCACTGATGAACCCTGTGGAGAGTTTGAAAAGTGAGTAGAGTAGTGAATACTCAGTGATCAGAGGATCAGTGATCAGTAACAAAACTATAGGGTGATATTTTAACCCTTAATCATCGTCTGACAGTATACATTCCAAAAATTATAAAAGTGTAGACGCAAATTGCGTTTAGAAGGTGTTTTTTCAGTTTTGGAAGTAAAACTGGATCCTCATTATTATCATCAAACAATCCCCATATATACCGAATCTGATAGAATCCTCTTTTTCGTTCAAGGATTTTCATGATTAATTTCTTTACTTATCCTCTTTAGAACTTTCGGAGTTTTGGCTGTTTTCGTCAATAATGGTATCCATTTCATCAGCCCTTTTGTCATCGCCTGCCCATTCGTATAATTTGGAGGCCTTTTTGCCGGCTTTTTCCACCAAACCTGTCTTGTCTTTTTTGGCTAGCCAGCCGATGAATTTCCGCATGAACTTGAAATAAGGTGACATCAGCAAGGAGGCTAGCATTATAAGTAACCAGCCCAGCGGTACAAATGGCAGCACCATCGAAACTAGTCCTGCAATAAAAATAAGCGTAGCAATAGTTGGTATTATAAATTTTCTCACTGAATAAGATACGAAGTGGAAAAGGAAAGGATTTGATAGACAGGTATAATTCCTCAGAAGGTAGAGAGGGATTTATGCTGCGTTTATTTTTGGGTTTTCTAGAATCACTTGGTGTCAGTCAGCCTTTGAAATTGAGCCTTATTTAATGGATGCCTCCCGGGATTTTTTAATTCCTTCAATGTTTGCTTTTGCCCAGTCGGACAGGCTATGGATATGAGGTAAAAGTGAATTCCCTCTGTCTGTAAGGTTATATTCTACGCGTGGAGGAATCTCAGGATAAACTGTTCGACTTACTAGTCCATCTGATTCAAGTTTTCTCAGCGTTACCGTCAGCATTTTCTGAGAAATATCATTCATGGATTTTTGCAGCTCATTGAATCTCATGGTTTCTTGCTCACCAAGGATCAGAATCGCCAGCATGGACCACTTATCCCCAATGCGATCCAGGACTGTCCGCACGGGGCAATCAAACGTTGTTTGATATAATTCCAAAATTTTTTTCATGCTATCTTATTGATTTTCAGTATTAATTACCTGAAGGTTACTTGCTGACTCAGCAGTGCCTTCTTGTATGGCTTTTAGCTTGATACTACCTTTGAGTTACCAAAAGTAACTTAAACTCTTTAAGTAATCAACATTATAATACAAACTACATCATCATGAGCAAAATAATGATCACAGGGGCTACTGGCCACTTCGGGAAATCCACAATTAACTACCTTATCGAAAAAGGAGTACAAGCATCCGCAATCAAGGCTTTGGTAAGAGATGAGTCTAAGGCAAAGGAATTGGCTGAGCAAGGTGTTACTATAAAAGTGGGGGATTATGATAACTATGATTCGCTGGTAGCAGCTTTTCAAGGTGCTGATAAGCTATTGCTAATTTCTGGGACTGATCTACAAAATCGCTCTGTCCAACACAAAAATGTTATAAATGCTGCTAAAGAGGCTGGAGTTAACCATGTTTTGTACACGAGTTTTGAGCGTAAAAACGAAGGTGCCGATTCACCCATGGCTCTTCTGGCCCAATCGCATATCGAAACAGATCAAGCCCTCAAGGCAAGTGGGTTGAATTATACCATTTTCAGAAACAACCTTTAT
The DNA here is from genome assembly GCF_035156405.1 of Algoriphagus aurantiacus. Classification (NCBI taxonomy): domain Bacteria; kingdom Pseudomonadati; phylum Bacteroidota; class Cytophagia; order Cytophagales; family Cyclobacteriaceae; genus Algoriphagus; species Algoriphagus aurantiacus. Next base: position 141,475 of record NZ_JAXRUT010000005.1, read on the forward strand.
TTGAGTGTAATCCCCATGTTCGTAGGTGAGCAAGTATTGGATACTGGTATCTTTTTCCCTGCGGGAGAAGGAAAAGTTGCATTTGCGGACCGTGACAACCTCGCTGAAGCAGCTGCCAATGTGCTCATTGGGACAGGCCATGAAAACAAGGAATATGCGATGAACAATGTTGAGAATTATACTTTTCAAACCATTGCAACCGAACTGTCTTCAGTGACGGGGAGAGGGATCACATACATAAGCCCAAGTGGTGACGTTTACTCTGATGCGCTTACAAAAGCAGGGGTTCCTGCTGAATATATTGGCTTGTTTATCAGTTTTGCTGAAGCGATCAAACAGGGAGAATTTGAAGCTGAGAAATCTGATCTGGAAACTTTGCTAGGCAAGAAGCCAACTTCTCTGAAAAAGTATTTAGCTGAGACGTATGCTTCTGGTAGATAATCGAATAGGTCATTTTGATTAGTCGATGGAAAGCTCAAAATCCCTTAGAATTGGCTAAGGGATTTTTCAGATACTAAGATTTTTCATTCATATCTTGTCTTTTAAATGGATCCTACTATCCATTTTTTCTAATCACTAGTCACACTGGAGTGGTGAAAAGTGGTTTTCTACAGTGTAATTTATTGATCAATTTTATGTTAGATAAAAGTCAGGAATTTTTTAATCGACGATTTTTCACCTGTGTGATTGCAGGAATTATCGCTTTGAATCATCAGAAATCAATCATAGGCCAGCCAGATAGATCCCATTCAATTTCTTTGATGATCAATTTTGACCTACCATTGTCATGCTTATCATAGCCATGGGCTACAAAGAGTGTTTTTCCTTCAAAATCATAAACTGCGTTGTGCCCAATTCCTGCAAAGTTTTTGGTCTCAGCAGCAATAATACTTCCTCCTCCGGCATGCATAGGTTTACCTTCCTGATCAAGGTAAGGTCCTCTTATGTCTTTGGATCTGCCTACTATTACTTTGTAGGTGCTTTCCAATCCCTTGCAACAGTAATCAATTGAGGCAAATAGATAGTAATATTCGTCTCTTTGATATATAAAAGGCGCCTCTATCGCGCCATTTCCGGCATTGCTGTCAGGAGGGCCAAAACTCCGTTCTCTTTTTGCTATCCCATACCATTCCTGCGGCTCGGCCAAGGAAATCATATCTGGGGCTAATTTGACTAGTTTCAAGCCTCCCCAAAAAGAACCGAAAGACAGCCATCCAGTTGTATTAGCCCCTTCATCCTGATCAAAAAACACATTGGCATCAATAGCATTCCAAAAATCTCTTCCTGGGATAGATTGTACGATCATTCCATGATCTTCCCATCCATAATCCGGACTGGATTGATCGAGGGTTTTATTAGTCATTACGCCTATAGCTGAAGTGTTTTTACCAAAGGCAGAAGGAGAATAGTAGAGATAATACAACCCCTCGTAATACTGAATGTCAGGTGCCCAATAGCCACCCTTATATCCCGGAACAATATCCTCTGTCACCCAATCTAAGTTTCTGGGCACGGGATTGATCCTGATCCAATGCTCCAAATCATTACTTTTGGCAATTCCTCCTCCAGTCACAAATAAGTAATAAATACTGTTCTGTTTGATCATTACCGGATCATGGGCAACAAAACCTTTGGAATCATCAGGTGTACGTTGTGCCTGAGCAAATCCTAGTGAAGTGAGAATGAATAGGAAAAGGAAGGTGATTTTGGGCAGGAATGACATTAGAAATGTAAAGAGTTAAGGTTGTAAGTAAAGAATGACCAGTCTTTGGATACTATTACCGACAATAAGTCTTGTGTCGTTTTGAAATTGGAAGCAACTTTTTAGTCTTCGGTTATTTCGAAGTGAAGAAAAGGAATGAAATAGTTTCATCTAAAATATACTAAAATGTACAGCCTACAGGTAGAGCTTGTCTTTGAAAAGAAATTTTTCTTTAAGTAAAAACCATCACAATACCTTTTTAAATGTGATGGTGAATATTAGTTAGTCTTCTCTAAAGCTTGACTGTTTAATTTCCACAACAGACTGAGTGAACTCATCGTGCTTTTTTATAACTCAAGGATCTTTGCCCACTGGCGAACAAAATTGTTCGATGGATATGTTGCGTTAAGTAGCTTATATGTCAAATCAAGCCAATTTGAGGGGTTTCGAATGGCATGGAAGTAGAAGAGTAGCGAGTATCAAGCTTGCCTACCGAAGGTAGGAGTCTAGAATCAAGAACCGGAATGGAACAATACAACCTTCCAATCTTTCAACAATAGGGCCATGTGGAAAAATTACTTTACTCTTTCGATTAGAAATTTACTCCGTAGTAAGACCTCTTCCTTCATCCATATTGCAGGGCTGAGTATTGGGTTGGTTTCCACCTTGATGATCCTGTTCTATGTTAATTTTGAGCGCAGTTATGAAGATATGCATTCCAAAGCTGATCGTATTTATCGCATCACACTGGATATTTACAATGGAAATGAATTTGTACTTAATGATGCCCAGATCTACCAATTGGTGGGACAGGAGTTAAAGGAGCAAATGCCTGAAGTAGAAGATTATGTGCGGATGTTTCCAATGGAACCTATGGAGTTTAAAGCTCCTTCTACCAATGTAAAGAGCTATGAGTCCAAAGTATATATGGTAGATGAATCCATGCTGGATATTTTTTCATTTGAATTCGTAAATAATCAGGCTATATCCAAATTTTCGGAGCCTTTTAAAGTGATTATTTCGGAAACATTGGCTAATAAGTATTTTGGAAAATCTGATGCTGTGGGTGAGATACTCCACTTTCCTTATGATTCTACTCCGCTGGAAGTAGTGGCGGTGATGCGGGATTTGCCACAGAATACCCATTTGAAATATGATTTGCTGATCTCACATGTGACACTGCCTATTTTCCAAGGGTGGTATGCTGATAACCTTTGGAACGGTAACAATGAGTACACTTTTCTCTTGATGAATGAAGGGGGTGACTTGGCTGATTTTAACGAAAAGCTGGTGAAATATTCTGAGGATCATGTGCAAATCAAAAATGAGATAGTTCTTGCTGAGCCTATTAAGGATATTCATTTGTATTCAAATAAGACCTATGAACCGGAAGTTAACGGCAGTGCACAGACTGTTAATTTCATGTTCTTGATAGGAATACTGGTGATGGTTTTAGCTTGGATCAATTATACCAATTTGTCCACGGCCAAAGCGATGGATCGGGCAAAGGAAGTTGGTGTCCGAAAGACGATCGGTTCGAGTAAAATGCAATTGATCTTGCAATTTTATAGTGAGGCATTTTTGATCAACTTGATTTCTGCTGCAGTTTCAGTTGTAATATTCTTATCACTTTTACCGTACTTCAAAAACTTCAGTGGGGTAGATCTTTCAGTACATCACTTTGGAGAATTTAAGCTCCTTCTTTTAGTGATGGGATTGGTATTTTTCGGAACCTTGGTCTCTGGGTTTTATCCCGCTATAGTGCTTTCGGGATTTAAGCCAATGCTTGTATTAAAGGGCAAATTCAGTAATACAGGCAAGGGTGTAGTCCTCAGAAAGAGCTTGGTTTATGTGCAGTTCATTGCCTCAGTGGTTTTACTCTGCGTGTCCTTTGCCGTTTTCAAACAAATGAAATTTCTCAATTCCCAGGACTTGGGAGTAGCTATTGACAATACGTTGGTCATTCGTACTCCTCAAAGTGCAAACTCTGATTCCTTACATAATAGTTTGATCCACAAATTTGAAAGTCTGGCTGAGCAAAGTAGCTGGGTGAGGGAAGTCACCCGAGCGGGCTCTGTACCGGGATCAGAAGTTAAGGATATGAACTCCTCCAGTGGTGTGAGAAAATTAGGAGAAGATGAGAAGGAGGGAAGCTATACCTATTATCATTATGGTATTGAGAATGATTACCCTAAGGTAATGGGACTTGAATTTTTGGCGGGAAATCCCCTAGAGCCTGAGACTCCTGGCGAGCAGGTTTTAATCAGTGAAACCGCCATGAAGCAGATAGGTTTCAATTCTCCTGAGGAGGCAATAGGGCAAAAAATCTCCTTTTATCTAAGCGATAAGCCATCAGAAATTCATGGGGTATTTAAGAATTTTCATCAACGCTCACCGAAGGAAGCCTACATGCCACTTATTCTATGGAAAAGTGATGCATCACCTAATTTTATTATCAAACTGAATACGCAGGATTCTCAAACAGCTGTTGCGGGGCTGGAGGAAATTTGGCAGCAGGTGTATCCTGATTTCAGTTATGATTATTATTTTCTGAATGACATGTACAATGCCCAATACCATCAGGAGCAACAATTCGGAAAGACAGTCTTGTTATTTACGTTTCTGTCTATTGTGATTGCCGGCTTAGGTTTGTATGGTTTGTCAGCATTTATGGTACAGATCCGTACCAAAGAGATAGGAGTCAGAACGGTTTTAGGAGCATCCAAACCTTCTTTGATATGGATTCTTTCCAAAGGCTTTCTTGGAATAGTCGGTTTGTCGGGCCTGATAGCTATTCCCATTTCCTACTTTTTGATACAATCCTGGTTAGGGAATTATGCCAACAGGTTTGATTTAAGCTTAGACTTATTTGGCATTCCTTCGATTTTCATTCTGTTGATCGCAATGCTTACCGTAGGAAGTCAAACCCTAAAATCAGCCTATGCTAATCCTGTGGATAGTCTGAAAAGTGAATGAATAGTTAGTAACAAGTATCAAGTATCAAGGGCAAAGAGCCAAGATAATAGTATTACAACCCTTCGACCCCGATAGCTATGCGGGACGCTCAGGGTGACACTTTAGAACCAAAATACATGCATCAATAACTACACACTTAAACATCTAAATCCCATGAGTCACATCGCCATTCCAATCCCAAACCTTCCCGGGAAACAAAACATTGATATCCAGGTGATCATCAACAACGAGGTAAAGTCGCTACATTATAAAGTAGAGCTATTCTACTGGGATGATTGCCAAAATCCCACTGCACACAGAGCAGATTGCATTTCGGAAATGCTGACCAAGCATGACCCAAATTGGACAGTGTATTACATAGGAGCTCCCACGGATAAATTTGTACCCATCACATTTGTAGATAGGGAGAGCAAGAAGTGGATGCAGGTGAGATGATTTTGGACTTGCGATTTTAGAATTACGATTTTCGAAATCAAATAAAGCTGTTAGGGAGAGCCAAGAATCATGAGACAAGATTCTAGAATCAAGAATCAGATCAAGCCTGCCTACTGAAGGTAGGAGCCAAGAGTTTAGAATTGAGAATAAAAATGCTGGCTTTTCAAGGCAACTTGAGAACACCGCAGCGGACGACAAAACTGTCCGCTGTAGGTGAGATAGCATTGAAATAATGAATGCTGAATGTCAAATAGCGAAGACTGAAGCTTAGAACTAGCCTTCTACTGTTCCAAAACTTAACTAGGATCTAAATTTCTGAGGATGCTTATTTATCCGCTTCCTTGGCATAGCCAAATACCTTTTGGAGTAAGGGGGAAGACCGGGCAGTGATGCTTTCCCTGATTTTAAGTTCTTCCTTCGCTATTTCTACAAATAGGCCATCAATCGCTTTTCTGGTCACATAGGCCGTAAGGTCGGTGTCTACCTTTTTCACAAAAGGAACTTTGTTGTATTTGGTCATCACATCCTCCCAGTATTTTGTGGCATCGGTTTTCTTCAAACTGCCATCTATAATCGGCGAGAATTTCTCAGTGAGCGCGGGAGAAGTTGTGGTATTGAAGTAGCTGGTGGCGGCATTGTCTTCTCCCAAAAGAATGTTTTTTACATCACCAATGCTCATTTGTTTGATCGCATCCGTAAATATAGGTTTAGCTTCCATGGCAGCATCTTCGGCAGCGCGGTTGACACTAGTGATCACCTGATCTACCATGTTGTCCAAGCCCATGGAGCGAAGCGTTTTTTCAATATTTTTAGCTTCTTCCGGAAAAAGGATTTTGACATCAAGATTTCCCAAGTACCCGTCTTTCGCCCCCAGACGCTCCGCACTGATTCCTGTGGCTTTTTCCAGGGCTTCTTTCAGGCCAGAGTTGATTTCGTCATTACTTGGGATTTTGATTCCCTGACCTATAGCACCGGTGATGGGTGTGAAGGTAGTCAGTGAGACCAAGAAAAATGTGAGAATAAAATAGAAGGAAGTTGGCGTCTTGTGATGCATGAGGTAGTTTATTAGAAGTGCTAGTCTTTGAAGACTTCCGAATCAATAGTATGAATAAATTCCCAAACGTATTGATCTCAACACAGTTTTAAACGGCAGAGATTTTTTTATATAGTTTGATCGATATCTTTTTCACAGGATGCTTACTTTTCAGCTCATAAGCTTTTGTGCTATGCTTTATAAAAGCCCTTCAATCACCTCAGGAAAGTGCTTGTGCTCCAGAGTATGCACTTTCTCAGCTATGGAATCGGGTGTATCGGAATCGGTGATTGGGGTGGAAGCCTGGAAAACTATTCTTCCTTCATCGTAATTTTCATTGACCAAGTGGATAGTGATTCCTGTCTCGGAATCACCTGCGGCTTTTACAGCTTCGTGCACAAAACTTCCATACATACCCTTTCCTCCATACTTAGGTAAAAGAGCTGGGTGTATATTCACCATTCTATCTGGAAAAGCTCTGATCAAATCGACTGGGATTTTCAATAAAAAACCTGCCAGAATCACCCAATCGATATTTTCTGATTGGAGTTTCTCAAGTAAAATACCAGCATCCATTTCCTTGCGGGTAAAAGTAAACGTGGGGACTTCAAATTTCTTTGCCCGCTCCAATACAAAAGCTTCTGCCTTATTGGATGCTACCAGCGCAATTTCTGCTTTTTCAGAATTCTGGAAGTGAGCCATGATTTTTTCAGCATTACTACCGCTTCCGGAGGCTAAGATTGCGAGGCGTTTCAAAGGATTATGGGGTTTTGATGAGGTACGAAATTAAGGGTTATCTCACGTAAAGAAGCAAAGACGCAATGAGTTTTTAAACTGTTGAAGTTTATAAAAACTCGAAAGCATTGCTGTTAAGTTCCTACGCCGAGGTCTGTCTCACAGACCAAACGGAATATTTTTTAAACATTGTCTTGAGTTCAAGACAAATTATGGAACAAACTGTCTTGGACCCAAGACAGTTTTGACTCTGAATGTTTAGCCCTTCAACTCTCCGCCGAGCCGAGACTAGCTGCTCAGGATGACAGACTGAAAACTGATCACTAATGACTAACCCCTCACCTGCCCATTTCCTCTCACTATCCACTTATAGCTGCATAGTTCTTCCAAAGCCATTGGGCCGCGGGCGTGAAGTTTTTGGGTACTGATACCGATTTCGGCTCCAAGTCCGAATTGAGCGCCGTCGGTAAAGGCTGTGGAGGCATTTGCATACACAGCAGCAGCATCCACTTCAAGAAGAAATCTTTCAATGACTTCCTGGTTTTCTGCCACAATAGCCTCAGAATGCTTGGAAGAATATGCGGCGATATGATCTAGTGCTTCATCCAGATTAGCAACGGTCTTGATCGCTAATTTCAATCCTAAAAACTCAGTGCCAAAATGAGACTCTTCAGCTAGTGATATCAGTTCATTGCTGACCAAAGCAGCAAGAGCTTTTTCATCTGCGAAAATCTGAACCTTGCTTTCAAGCATTGGCTGAATGATGTCATTCAAGACAGGAAGATGAACTTCGTGAACCAGCAAACAATCCAAAGAATTACAGACGCTTGGTCGGCGGGTTTTGGCATTGAAAGCTATTTCCTTTGCTTTCTCCAAATCAGCGGATTCATCCACATAGGTATGGACTATTCCTGCTCCGGTTTCTATTACGGGCACTTTTGCATTTTCCCTTACAAAATTGATTAGACCTTGCGAACCTCTAGGGATAATCACATCTACAAAGCCAACTGCTTCCAAAAGCGCTTTGGTGGCCGCCCGATCTGCAGGTAAAAGCTGGAATGCATCAGTTGGCAATTCATTAACAGCCAATACTTGATGGATCAAACTCATAATGGCTCGATTAGAATGATCTGCATCAGATCCGCCTTTCAGTACCAAGCCATTTCCTGATTTCAATGCCAGGGTGAACACATCAAAAGTAACATTTGGTCTAGCCTCATAAATAATTCCTATCACTCCGAGAGGCACAGTCGTTTTTTCTAGAGAAAGACCGTTTTCCAGCGTTTTGCTTTCCAATACATGATGTAATGGACTTGGTAATGCACTTACCTGGATGATTTCCCCTGCGATATTTTGAATCCTTTCTTCAGTTAGCAAGAGCCTATCATACATAGGATTGTCCTTCTCCATTCGATCCAGATCTTTTTGATTTTCAATAAGGAGAAAGTCGGTGTTTTCCACTGCCGAAATTGCCAGATTGTGCAGCACCTGATTGACCTTCTCATTGCTGAGACCGGTCAGCTTCCTAGCTGCTTTTTTTACTCCTTCAAATATATGTTGGTACTCAGTCATGATCGAAAATATAGAGGTAATCGTAATGTATTAATGCTTTTTGGTTCTTTTGGCCAATTCTTTCATTGGCTATTTTGGAGGAATACTCCGCGCGACCAAGGCCGATTTTATGGCCAGACTCATCACGAATAAGCAAGATGTCTCCTTTGGAAAACTCACCTTTCAATTTAATAATTCCAATTGGCAGCAGACTTCGGATTACTTCGGCCGTAAGAGAGCCTTTTGCTCCTTCATTAATTGTAACTTCTCCTACATAATAATGCTCGCCATGTGCCAGCCATTTCTTAGCGCCTTGCTTGGCTTTCTGCGGCTCAAACCAGGTGCAGCGCAACGTTTTGTCTGCAAATTCACCCAAAACGTTTTCACGCTTGCCGTTGGCTATGATAACCTGTATGCCCAGATCAGCTGATTTCTTGGCCATGGCGTATTTGGTTAGCATTCCGCCACGCCCGAAAGATGACTTAGAGGCTGAGATATAATTTGAGACTTCAGGCATGCTGGAAGCTACTTTTTCTATGAGTTCAGAGCTGGGGTCAGAAGGATTTCCTGTGAAAATCCCATCCACATTTGTCAGCAACATCATCGTATCCGCATTGATCATTGCAGCTGTGAGGCTCGCGAGTTCATCGTTATCAGTGAACATGAGTTCCGTGATTGTGACCGTATCATTTTCATTGATAATTGGCAATATTCCCTGAGACAACAAAGCCTGTACGCAGTTTTTCATGTTTAGAAAATGCTTTCTATCACGAAAATCCTCCTTTGTCACTAAGATCTGAGCAACGGGCTGATTATGCTTTTCGAAGAAGTTTTGGTATTGATTGATCAGGCGAATCTGCCCAGTAGAAGCCCATATTTGTTTTTTAAACACGGGATTGAGCTTATCAGGAAGTGGAATAGCTTGTCTCCCAAATGCCACCGCCCCAGAGCTCACCAGCACGATTTTCTTCCCGCGAGAAGTCAAATTCTGAATTTGCGCCACTAGCTTCTCCATGCGCTCTAAATCAGGAAGTCCGTTTTCCTGAGTGAGTACATTCGACCCAATTTTGATTACAAGTAATTTGCTGTCTAGCATGATTGAAAAATTTGCCTGAAAATAGGGAAGATTTGGGACTTATGACCTTGGATTTAAGATTTACGGCCCTGTTCCGCGGATTTATCCGGAACATGAGTGCTTTATGTTTTTTGATTTCGTTTCATAAGCTCTCTTGATTTATTACTTAATGTTTAGCCATGTTCATTTCCTTTATAAATCCACATGGGTTCTGTATCTCCTGCTTTTGTGAAACCGGCTTTTTGATAGAAATTGATTGCTTTTCCGTCTGCTGTTAACATTTGCATGTGAAAATGCCCATACTTTTCCTGCATTTTACTAATAATCATCTTTCCAATTCCTTTTCCTTGAAAATCTGGGTGAATAAGTAAATGAGGGTAGTAAACGACCAGAAAACCGTCTGAAATAGCATTGCCAATTCCAACAAGTCTATCCTTGTCCCATGCTGAGAATAGGGAATGGGAATTCATTAGTCCGTTATAGAGCTCACTTGGTTTGTCTGCAGAGCTCCATTTGTTGGCACGATATAATTCTAAAATGGCTTCAATCTTTATATTTCTTCTATCGGATATAATTATTTCCATATCGTGATTTATTAGTTACAAGAGATTATTTAGCTGTGTGTAGTTTAACTCCAAAATAGAATGAGGCTTTGAACAATTATTGAAATTCGTACATAGTTAATCTGGATAATATGTAAATCCAGCTTATAATAACGCCATGCTCAGTGTCCCTACCAGCATCAAGATCTTGGCGATTGCACTTAATTGAGTAAAGTGATCTTTGCGGTCAGCAATGTAAATCCTATACATGAAATAGGTGAAAAAGATCCCCATACCTCCGAAATAATAGAAAATTAATGGTCGATTTAATTTGAAGGTTACGATCAATATTGCACAGACAAATACTGCGGCAATCAGGAAAATAACCGCTTTGGTCTTACGAAATCCAAGAACAATTGGAAGTGTACGACAGCCGTGCTTTCTGTCTCCCTGTCTATCTTCGATGTCTTTGATAATCTCCCGGATTAGGTTGAGGAAGAATGCAAAAATGGCGTAGGTCAGAACCAATAATTCTGATTTTTGGAAATAGAAACCAATCAAATAAATGGAAATACCCGTAAGCAGCGCAACTGTGAAATTGCCAATAAATGGTTGCCTCTTAAGCTGATTGCTGTACAGCCAAAGCAAAAAAGCTGCTACAAAATTGATCAAGGCAACGGCAGGATTCACCAGATAGCCTAAACTTATGGCCGTAAAATTAAGAAGAGTGTGAAGAAAGATCACCATGCGTCGCTTAATTCCCTTGCCTACTACTACGTTTCTAGGTCGATTGACATAGTCGATTTTGACATCGTAATAATCATTGATCATATAGCCCGCTGCAGTGATCATCATAGTGGACAATACCAGAAGGTAAAGCTTATAGTCCTGAAGTACAGGCAAACCTGAATTGGTAGTCCCTATTAAGAAATAAGCCGTCATTAACTGTGCGAACCCCACCATCAGCAGATTAATAGGTCTGCTGATCCGAAAAAGCCCTCGGATCGAAATGATTCTGTCCATAGTCATGGTGTCCATACGTCAAAAATAGATTCAATTCCTGTCACATCTAGGGAAAAGACTAAGTATGTGGAAATTAAAGAATTTGATAGACGAAGTCCTCTTTTTTTGGTTTTAATATTCCTCATATGTCTGCTGCAACTGATTTTCAATGAGTTGACAGATATTAGTTAGTAAAAGTGTCGTTAAGGTTCAAAGTTTTGAGGTTGTCCCATAACCCTGCTAAAAAACTAAAGTTTCTATTCAAGCCCTAAGTGATCTGGTACAGAATCTGGGATTTATTTCCCCATGTAGCTCAATTAAACAAGTCATTCACTTTGCAAAAGCAATTATGTGCTTTTTGATTAATTTGATTTAAATTTAGAGTAGCGCCATGCAAGTATGGTTCTATTTATACTTAAAGTGTTTTTTGTTCAAGGTTGTAAAGTTTGACAGCAATTCAGATTTTCAAAAGTGAGTTCTTTTGGGGAGTCTCAAGACCATGATATTGCCTCTAGCATATATTTTGTAACTATCTACTAAACTATCTCACATAACAATATGAAATACGAAAAACAAAATCTTATGTCTGGTATAAAAAGAGTCACGAATTTTTCAGAAGGACTGACCTCCTTGATTGCAGGGACTTATGTATTGTCTTTGGCGGTAACCAAAGGAAACATGGCACTTAGGATTGCACTCGGTATTACTGGTGGGTATTTGATTTTGAGAAGTGGATCCAAATTAAATTCGGGGTTACATTCGGATAGTTTTGATGAAGGCATTTAATGAACCTCCCTGAAATATTTAATTTTTTTTTGTTTTGCAAAAGCAATTCCATTAATGATGTAGCCTGCTGTTTTGTTTTCAACCGGAAACTATTTCAATTGGAAATTGGCTAGAGGAATAGTGATTTTAGCTTTGTCTTACATATTAATTAGAGATTGAGGGACTCTCAAATCCAAGTTTTTTCAATCCCTCCTGAATTTCCGGTGCGCCCATAAATAATTTCCAGCCCAATCCTGTTCTGTAATTTTCAATCATGGTGACCATCGGGCCTTGGTCGATGGCAAGATATCGATTAGGGTAAAAGTCATGCTCAGGACTCATCGCATCATAGAAACCGTATCTGCCCAAAACTTTTTTACCGTAATTGTAATAGAGGTTTTTGATCACTTTCATAGATTCCTCAGGGGTGTAAGGAATGGAGGAAATAGCTGCTGTCGGAGAAATAACTCCTGTGTCGTTACCAGGAAAATGGGCATTGTAACCATTGATAGAGTAGGAGGCAGTGAGTCCCCACAGATCTTCACCATATCCTGCAAATCCACCTGAATTCTCAATCGCCCAAGCCCTATTGATAAGTGTATGATTAGTGTTTTCCTTTTGGTAATCGGCATACTGATCTTTAAGTCCCATTGGGTTCAAACCCAGATAGGAATAATGTGCCCAGAAAAGCGGTCCACCCATCTTTTCGGCACCGTTATGTTTGAGTTGGAGCTCATAGCCGAAAGCTTCATTTTTAGCTTTGATCCCACCACTTCTTGCCCAGCCTTTGTGGTAAACATCCGGATCTACAGTATGGGTAGGTGAGGATGCAGCCAACACATATGTAATCAGACATTCATTGTAACCTTCCAGTGGGAAATTCATCTCCCACGCATATTCGGGAGACCAGTGCCAGTAAAGCACATCCTGTCCATCCTGCGTGTACCAGCTCCAGTCCATTTCTTTCCATAGTTGATCAATTCGGGATGCTACAGCTTTTTGGCGATCATCACCTTCTTTGAAATATTCCCGCACAGCGATCAGACTCTGCATCAAGAAGGCTGATTCCACCAAGTCACCACCATTATCTTTCTGTCCAAAAGGTTGCACTTTACCCGTTTGACCATTAATCCAATGTGGCCAAACTCCTTTGAATCGGTCTGCTTTTTCCAGAAATCCCACGATCTTTTCAAATCGTGCAACTCCCTGTTCTTTGGTGATCCAACCTCTTTCCATTCCTGCGATCAGCCCGATAATTCCCATTCCAGATCCGCCGGTGGTCACTACATGAGCATCGTTTTGCGGATATTCCCCATCCAGGTGAATCCGTTCTGGTCCCATTCCTGAATTAGGCTCTGCACCATCCCAGAAATAGCGGAACGTGTAAAACTCCACCATATCCAACAGCTCTTCATCCGTCATTTTATGGGTTTTGGTAGTGGCTCTTCCGACGATTGTAGAATCATCTCCGGAGTGAGCCCTTATCTCATAATCCAGCTCAAGTTCGGTCCCCAGATCGTTTACAAAATCCAGGTAAATAGTATCTTCCAGCACCGCTCTTCTCGTATAATTTTCATCATCCATGCTGACCCAGACCTCATAGGAATCTACCTCTGGAGCTTTTTCCCAAGCCAGTTCCACATGAATATCGTATGGGGTTGCTTTGATGGTGTTTACTTGTTCTTCAGATTTAGAGCATGCAAGAGTAAGTACTGCCGGGCAGATTAAGGAGAATATGGATTGGGTTTTCATCTGTTTATAATTGTTTTTCAATAGTCATATAGCCTGTTCCGAACTTGATTCGGGAGAATCTCGCATAGTTGATAATCATCCCTCCGTGTGTTGCTTGCAAAATGCTCGATTTCATGACTTAAAAATAATTGGAAAGTAAGGATAAAGTAGAGACTCCCGCCCACGTAAGTAGGCAGGAGTCAATGTGCTTAGTAGCCTTGGTTTTGGATAATAGAACCTCCGCTAATATCGATTTCAGACTGAGGCACAGGATAGACTTCATGCTTATTAGGTGTCCAAGTGATGCCCAATTCTGCAAAGACTTCCTGAGCACGACCTTGTCTTACGAGATCAAAATAGCGGTGCTGCTCCATAGCAAGCTCTACTCTACGCTCTTGGTAAATAGTTGTTCTCAAGTCGGCTTGATCAGTTACCGTCACATCTGGTAAAATACTGTCATCACCTTGGCGTGCTCTTTCACGCACCATATTTACATACTCTAATGCTTGGGTAGGATTTCCAATCTCATTCGCAGCCTCGGCGGCAATCAATAGCAGATCAGCATATCTGAATAAACGAATATTTGCACCACTGTTTCCAAAACCAGAAGGTGGTCTCTCAGGAAGCCAAACTTTTCTGCTGAATCGCGCATTTTCACCCATATTAGGATCGGCTGCCACTACTTCTCCGGAAGGTAATGTGTCTCCATCATTGATGATTGTAGCGGCTAATCTAGGGTCATTTTCCTCATAAGCTGCCATCAAATCATCTGAGGGGCTATTGAATCCCCAGCCGTTATTTGGATTGCCACGGATTCCCTGCACTTCATTGAACTGGGCTCCGCCTCCGCCTGCTTCTAGAGCTACGGTGGAAACTTCGAAAATACTCTCTGAAGAATGCTCGCCTTCTCTGCGGAAAATTTCTTCGTAATCAGGGTATAGTTCATATTCACCGCTAGTAATGACTTCTTGGGCTAGATCAAATGCTTCTTGGTAATCATTTTGGAAGAGATGCACTTTTGCTAAAAACGATTTTGCAGCTCCTGCTGTAGCTCTTCCCAACTCAGAGGCTGGGTATTCAGATTTCTCAGGAAGATTTGCTGCCGCAAAGCTTAGGTCTTCTTCAATGAAGTCATAGATCAAATCTTTTGAAACGCGGGTTTGCTTGTATTCATCTGGATTCAGCGGATGATCGATCAATGGAAGATCACCATAGGTACGAACGAGAAAGAAGTAGAAATATGCCCTTAAGAATCTTGCTTCACCGATAAGTCTTGTTTTCAATTGCCCATCCATATCGATTTCAGGCACGTTTGCGATCACCTGATTTGCACGAAAGACTCCTTGGAAGTATCCGGACCAGATCCCATTGACAGCAGTATTATTTGCATCAAAGGTGAAGTCGTTTATATCCTGAAGAAAGCCTGCATCGCCTGGCACAGACCCCTTGTCGGCATCATCTGAAGCAATATCTGTGATTCCAATGTAGGAGAATACATGTACGTTGAAGTTTCTCAGATGTGAATAGGTTGCATTCACAGCTTGTGTTGCCTGCAGTTCATCTTTGAAGAAATTCTCAGAAGTGAGCTCACCTAAAGGTGCTTTATCCAAATAATCTTCGCAGGACATCAGACCTACACTCATCAGAATGCTGAGTCCAACTGCTGCTATTTTATATTTAATCTTATTTTGCATGGTTTTATTGGGTTTAGAAGCTAGCTGAAACACCTACGTTGAAGGTTCGTGCGAGTGGGTAAAGACCGCTATCGTATCCGGTTCCGAGTACATTCCCACCGCCGATTTCTGGAGTATAACCAGAGTATTTTGTCCAGGTGAATACGTTTGTCCCTGATAAGTAAACTCGGAAGTTTTGAACTTTGAATTTGTTCAAAGCCACCTCAGGGAAGCTGTAACCTATTTGCACATTTCTTAGGCGAAGGAAAGAACCATCCTCGATAAATCTGTCTGAGACTTCGTAGTTGTGTCCACCATTTGTCACTCTAGGCTCCGTATTACTAGTGCCTGGGCCTGTCCATCTGTCGAGATAGCTTGTTTCAAAATTATATGTGTTAAAGCGGGTTTGCTTTTTGGCATTGTAGATTTCGTTGCCATACGTTCCGTTAAAATCGGTACTGAAATCAAAACCTTTGTAATCAAAACCAAGGTTGAATCCGAAGACCAAGTCAGGAATAGGACTTCCCAAGATTACCCGGTCATTATTGTCTACAACCCCGTCATCATTCGTGTCCTGAAAGATCAAATCACCAGCTACTTCCGGTCCGCGTTTTGGAATGGAATATAAGTCTGACTCGTTTTGAAAAACCCCAACAGTTTTGTAGCCATAGTAATGTCCGATTGATTGCCCTATGGTAGTTCTCGAACCTAAATATCCGCTGATACCTACACCACCGCCAAAGATGGCTTCATTTCCTTCACCTATGTCCAATACCTCGTTGTTCACAGTAGAAGCGACGATGCCAAAGTTGTAGGCAAAATCACCCTTCTGATCTCTCCAGTTCAAAGTCAGATCAATCCCGCTATTTTTCACACTGGCCGCATTGATGATAGGATTGTTTGCAGACCCTACATAATTAGGAATAGGAACACCCACTAAAATATCATTGGTTTGACGAGTGTAATAATCAAATTCTCCGGTCAGTTTTTCATCAAACAAGCCAAACTCCAAACCGATATTTGAAGTCACGGTTTCTTCCCATTTGATAAAAGGATTTGCCAGTCTAGTTAAGGTTGCACCGTAAATCAGGTCTTCATTTTCACCGAAAACAGCATTTTGGTTTCCAGTAACGACTGGTCTTCCTTCGTAAAAGGCGATTTTGTCATTTCCGACTTTACCCCAGCTCCCCCGGAGTTTAAGATTAGAAAGGAATGATTGATCCTGAAGGAATGCTTCCTCGATGATGTTATATCCGAGAGCAACAGAAGGGAAATTACCGAACCTGTTTTCTTCACCAAATCGACTTGAGCCATCTCTTCTGAGAGTTCCTGTGAAGAGGAACTTGTTTCTGAACGTATAATTTACTCTGAAAAGATATGAAAGCATCGCCCAGTCTCCAGCAGAATTGGAATTGGTTTGGGTGGTTAGTTCGCCAGCATTCAAGTACCAAAGTGAAGGATCTTGACCAGGCAGGTTTCTTCTGCCTCCGCCGAGAGACTCAGTGTAGAAGTCTTGTGTGGTAATACCTCCGAGCAAGTTAAGACGATGGTCTTCCCACTCTTTGGAATAGTTAATTGTGTTTTCCCAAAGAATATTTCTGTTTCTAAGATTTCCTACGTTAACCGAATTCTCAGGATTTTGCTGAGTTGGTGATACGAAATAAACAGGTGTGAAACTTTTAGAATCTTGGAAAGCCAGATCCAAGCCTAAATTGCTTCGGAAGGTGAAGTTCTTTAAGAATTTGACATCCATAAAGAAATTACCAACTCCACGGTAATTGTTGGTCTGATTGTTTGAGTTGTATTCAAACTGAGCGGCAGCGTTTCCTACAGGACTGGTATTCGTATAGCTGCCATCCGGCTGCATTGGGTCAAAAATCGGATAAGCTCGATAGGCATTGCCAATTACTCCGGGTTCGTTTTGCTGATTGTAATAAATGAAGGAAAGGTTGTGACCGAAAGTCACCGCATCGCTGAATTTGTATTGATTATTCAATCGGAAAGTCAGTCGCTCAAATTCAGACTCCTTTACAACGCCTTGTTGATTGAAATAATTTACGCTCAGATTGAAGTTCGATTTTGCCGATCCTCCTGTTGCACCTAAGCTTACGTTGTTGATAGGAGCATTTCTGAAAATGTAATCTTGCCAATCCGTCCCTTCATTGTAATCATTCACATTATAGATAGGCTGGTTTCCTACATTTTGCTCAAGCTCATTAGCTAGCTGAGCAAATTCCCGAGCATTGACCAAGTCAATTTTATTGGCTACTTGCTGCACACCAGTATATGCATCTACAGATATTCGGGTTTCAGCATCAAATGATCCTTGCTTTGTAGTAACGATGATTACTCCGTTTGCACCTCGGGAACCGTAAATGGCTGTTGCTGAAGCATCTTTCAACACCTCCATAGATTCCACATCGTTTGGATTAAGGAAATTGATGTCATCTAGAAGCATTCCATCTACCACATAGAGAGGAGAGGAGTTATTCAGAGTACCGACACCACGAATCCGGACGGTGGAACCTGCTCCTGGCGCTCCGGAGTTTTGGGTAATTTGGACACCACTCACACGTCCTTGCAGTGATTGTGTCACGTCTGAAACTGGAAGACGGCTAATGTCTTTGGAATCCACACTGGATATTGCTCCCGTGAGATCACTTTTCCGCTGAATACCATATCCGACGACTACGAACTCATCCAAATCACCCAGATCTTCCTCCAGCGTGACATCTATGGTAGATCTACCATTTAACGGAGTTTCTTGGGTTTTGAATCCTACAAAGGTAAAAACAAGCACGGCGTCTTCGGGTACTTCTAAGGAGTACTTACCATCAAGACCTGTGACGGTGCCATTGGTGGTTCCTTTAATGACCACATTCACTCCGGGCAGCGGCTGCCCAGAGGATTCGAGTACAGTTCCCTGAACGGGAACATTGGTTTGTCCGAAAGAATCTTGGACGATAAACAATGAGAATAGAATAAGGGATAACATCAAATACTTGCTGTGATGCCAAGCATTTTCCCTCTCAGGTAGCAATTTTTCCATCGAGCTAATTGGGTTTGGTTATAGTTTTCGTTGTGTGATGCGAATCATATCGAGCCACAACTGAAACTAGTCAGCCAGATGACTCCTTCTTTATAATAACTTCGAAATCGTATGAAAAACCCTTTAAAAACTTTAAAAGTTAAGCCTCCAATTCCTCCTTTAATTGCATTAAAAAATACTCTTGATTTGAAATAGAGCCTATTTTTTTATTTGATTCACGCTTTATTATCAGGAATTTTTCATTAGTTATTATAGGACAAAATCAGTTGAGCTCGTGTGATCTCTCAAGCACTATATCCTCCCAATCTGGATAATGAATCCCCTTAAATTCAAGCTGTAATTTCACTTTTACCCGGAAGCTACTGATGGCATTTACTCTCAGATCAAGCAACTTCGAAAGATCTTCCAAAGTGAGTTTGTTGTGCTCAGCGATGACCGTGTAGGAAAGGTAGAATGCCTTTTCAAGAGGAAGCCGGATGCCATGGAAAATTGTCCCTGCCGTAGCCGATTCTATATGTCCGCACCTTGAGCACCTCCGGTGAAAAATCTTTGACTGCTTAGAAAACTTGCCATGCTCACAAGCCTTGCAAGTAAAACCGTTTTCCCATTTGACTTGCTCAAGGTAGCGAAGGCAAGCGCTCGAATCTGGAAAGATCTTCTTGAAATCGGCATAGCTCATTCGCTTATTTGTGATTCTAGCCTGTAAGTTTTCTTTGATCTGCGATTTTAGCTTCCAGATATCCTTATCCAGTAATGAATTGATACGCTTGATTTCCTCGTCTTTTGCCAGGATCTGCTGATTGTAATCCAATAGTAACTGATTCTTCTTTTCCAGTTCTTGAGTTCTTTCGTCCACACGTTGCTCCAGTTCACGGTTGACTTTTTCTTTCAATTGAGCATTGGCTTCTGCCTGTCTCAGGGATCTAAGTAAAGCTCTATCTCGGTTGTCCTTAAGTATTTTTACCCGATCTCCAAGTGCCAATGTGAGGAGGAGCATTTCCAACAGAAATGCAATATGAAGACTGTAGTACAAGACTGTGCTGTGAGGGATGACAGCGGTATGAACCATAGCTTTCAGCCCTACTCCCAAAAATAAAATCCCATAAGCAATCACAAAAAGTCTGGCAACACTATAGCCTTTCACCCAGACATAAATACTAGAAAATAGAATCAGAAAAAACGGAATAATATCGTAAATCTGAATCTCCAATAGTGCGGGTAAAAACACAATTCCTCCTGCGAAAAGAATTGTCTTAACGGCTAGAATAACCTGAAAAGAGCGATGCATGCTGGGGAATCTTCTCTTCAAATTGAGAAAATGAGTAGAGAAAAGCAACGCAAAGACCACAATCAAATAGCTGGAAAACCCTGAGAATGGTTGGTTCCATTCGGGATGATTTGGCCATAAATACTGAAATGCAATACCGTCCATACAGGCTGCAAAAATCGCTACACTCATTAGATAGAAGACATAATAGAGGTATTTCACTTCCTTAATCGCCAAATAAATCAGGCCATTGTAGAGAGAAATAATAAGGATCATCCCATAGAAAATCCCGTAAAGAAAATACTCATTCAGTGCATAATAAATGAATCGATTGTAAGATCTGAATGCTATCCGTATGTCAGCTTTTTGGGAGGATTTGATTTTAAAATAGTAGGTTGCGATACCAGCGGAATCGTTGTCTACGGGGATTTGGAAGTTTTTATGGGAATAAACCCTGTCTCCAAATGGCGCTTTATCCCCCAATTTTAATTCACGAAATCCATCTTCTGAAGGTATATAGGCAGTTATTTGATCTATCGTCTGATCATAAAACTCCAAAAGCCATCGCTTCTCACTCTGAGGGGTTTTCTGAATAGCCACCTTTACCCAATACGTGTTTTCAGTAGAAAATTGATTTTTACTGAAGTCAGGATTGATCTTAAGTTTGTCGGAAATGGGGCTTGAAAGAATATCAGCTAACCCAAGTTCATTGCTTTCATCTTCATAAAAAGTCAATCTGTCGATGGCATAGATTCTCTCGTCTAGCTGATCATTGATCTGAAAAGTATAATTGGATGATTGAGCATAGCTGGATAGGATAAAAGAAAAAAGCAATGCGCTAGCTGTAAAAATATTTCTTAAAATCTTATCCATAAATTTTGGGTTAATCCCTAATAACGAGCCCAAAAACAAGGCCTAAGTGGATAATATTGATCTTTTGATAGTGCGGGTCTTCGGGCCAGGTAATGATTACCAGATTAGGACTTAACCAAATCAACCAATAGAGGTTTATAAATTCAAAAAAATTAAATTACTGTAGGCTGCGCTACTTTTTATCGAGGATGCTAGGCCTTCATTTCAATCGATCAAGTCGCCCTTTTCGTTTGATTATGTTTTTGTAGTCCCATTGGATATTTTTTGATTTATCAAGCCACCGTTCCAATTTGATTTTGTCGATTTCCAGGATTGAATTGTAAAAAATAGATGCGTCTTTGAATTTTTCACCTTTCTTGTTCAGATCATCTTCTTCAAAATCAGCCCCACTCCAAAACATTAGCCGTATTCCCGGTTTTTGCTTGCTATATCCCACTATTGGATTTCCTTCCAAAAACCACACTGGATGGCCATGCCAGATCTTACATTCTGCTTCGGTCAAAATTTCATCAATGGACAAGGCAAGCCTATCACAAATTTCGTTGTTTGTTGAATCTTGGCTTTGGTTATATAGCTTGATTGCTTCATTCATGATCCTAAAAAATGCTGCTGCTAAGTAATGGCAATTTTACTTAGCAAAATATAATTAAAAAATGGCGGCCCTTAACTAAAGTCGAGTCGTGAGAATGTATTTGCTCCAATAATATTTGTCGGTATTCCTTACTTACGTTCCTCCATAAGTTGAAAAAGTAATTCCGGTTCGTCGGTAGTGATGAAATCCGGGTCTTGATCTAGGAACCATTTCAGGTCTTCAGGATTATTCACTGTCCAGGCATTTACAGTCAATCCTAGATCTTTAGCTTCTTTGATCCACTGAGGATTCTTTCTTAGCAAATTGATATTGTAGTCAAATCCAAAAAATCCAGCGTCTTTGAGTTCTACTGGAGTCTTGTCTCCGGTGAGATAAGCGACATTTGCTTCTGGATCCATTTCAATTGCTTTTAATCCTCCTTCGTAGCTGAATGTGATGTAATCCACCCATTTCTCAGCTTTCATTTTCTTCACGGCCAACACTGACTTTTCTGCCACTTCAATACTCCGTTCTACAGAGATTTTGGAAGGCTTTATTTCAAAAATCAACTTGGTACCTTTCTGTTTTTTACCTGCTTTCAGGTATTCTTCCACCGTAGAGAGCTTCTCTCCATTTTCATGTTTTTTGGTTAAAAGCTCCTTATAAGTTGAAGTTTCGATGTCCATCCCTTCGAAATCCGCATCGTGATTCACCACCAAAATCCCATCGGAAGTCATCCAAACGTCAAACTCAGAACCTTCACAACCTAGTTCCACAGCTTCTTTTAGGGAAGCAATAGAATTCTGCGGGTGGGATTGAGCTTTCCAGGCACCACGATGGGCGATTACTTTGTTTTTGTGAAAAGACTTCTGTGCAAAGGATGAAGAACTTGCAATTAAAAATGTAAGCAGAGTAAAAAGGGTGATTCGCATGGAGATGGGTTTTAGTATAGACTAGCTTTCAAAAGTATAAAATCAGGGAATACGAACTATCCCGTTTGTCAGAATTCATATAAACTTCATGCAGGAAGCTGCCGTCAATTCTTTTCAATTCGGATATGCAAGTGATTTCGATTTATGGTGGAGATGAAAGTTTGAATCGCGAGACGCGGTTTCAGCAGAATAATGAGTGGGAATCACCCTTGATCAATTTGAAGTCAGATTCTAGATGGATCATTGAAAAAGCACCAAATCATTCTATATGGATTCTGAAGAAAGAGCTTCCGGACCTAAAAGGTTTGGGTAGTTGGGAAGAGTTGCAGCTTGTAGATGGATGGAGAATAGCCCTGTTCCACAGAGAAAACTTAAGAGGAGCTTAAGAGGAGCTTAAGATATGCTTAAGATATGGTCAAAGGCCAAGTTGTAGGCCAGTTTTAAAGGCAAAAGAAATAAATTCAGGTAATGAAAGCAGAAATAGAGGATGATTGTCTGGCCGTGCTTTTTGTCCAGCGAAGCAATTGGCTAAGAGCCGCTGTGCTAGGTGCAAATGATGGGATTTTGTTCACATCGTGCTTAGCTATCGGGGCTGTTTCTGCTAAGACTAGTGGTTCACCTATTCTCAAACCTGTACACCGGATTACTTTCTGGAGGACAGGGGATATGGGAATTACTGCTCTCATTGGATACCTGTTCGGAGTAAATTTAGGATGAGAACTGAAAAATAAAGTTTAAACGAAAACTGCTGGGCATGTGCTCAACGACTATATCTACCATAAAATTACTAGAAATCATGAAAGAGAAAATTTCACGAAATGAATTCCTTAAATCAATGGGATTCAAAGGGGCTTCTCTACTTGCAATCTACTGCGGTGCCTCAGCCATTACTTCCTGTATCAATGAAGCAGGTGATCCAACGAATGGACCTACTGGCGTGGATTTCACGCTCGATCTTAATGATTCTGCCAATGCAAAACTATTGAAGACAGGTGGGTATCTCGTTGTAAATAGGATTGTGATAGCCCGAGTTTCTGCTGATACTTTTGCAGCTGTGACTCAAGTTTGCTCGCATGAAAATAAATCCAGTGTGATCTATAAGAATAATGAATTCTATTGCACTGAGCATGGAGCACGATATAACCTTACTGGTACCGGTCTGAATTCTGATGGAATGAAAGGCATCCAAGCCTATAAAGCAGAATTGTCTGGAAACTCACTTCATGTCTTTGCCTGATCCTTCTGATAAACTGACATGAAATCGAGCATGACTCAAGCGTCACACGGAAAGATGATTATCCATAATGCGAGATTCCATGTGACCTATAAAAAACAAATTATAAACACATGAAATCGAGCATGTCGAAGGCGACACACAGAGGGATGATTATCTATCAAGCGAGATTCCATATGGCCATTGAAAACAAATTATAATCATATGAAAGGGCTAAAGAAAACTCTGGCATTGCTTACTGTGCTACTTAGCGTCCATGCCTCTTATGGGCAGGATGACTTGTTGAATATGTTGAATGAAGAATTGCCCAAAGAGACTATATATACTCAGGCAACTTTCAAAGCAACACGTCTGATCAATGGGCAGACGATGGAGACAATTTCCAAAAACCATTTAAACTTTTGGATTTCCCATCGATTTGGCTCCGTGAACAGTGGCTTTATTTCCAATTTCTTTGGACTGGATGAAGCCAGAATTCGTCTGGGTTTAGAATATGGAATTACTGATCGATTGCTGGTAGGAGTGGGGAGAAGCTCGGAAGAGAAGACTTATGACTTCTATACCAAATACAAGGTGCTCAGACAGTCCGATGTATTCCCATTTACGCTTTCGGCCTATGGTAGTATGGCCTTGAATACCATGGCTACAGGATATGTGATGAACTCGGAAAGTCAAATGAAATTCTACTCGAATGAGGAGAGACTTACCTATACCAGTCAAGTGCTGATCGGAAGAAAATTCAGCGAAAAAATTTCTTTGCAATTGATTCCGACCTTCATCCATATGAACAAGGTGGAAAATACCTACATGGACAATAACCTCTTTTCTTTTGGAATGGGAGGTAGGTATAAGGTGACCCAAAGAGTAACCTTGTCTGCGGAATACTATTACAATTTTGTAGATCGGGATGGTTTTCAACTGGCGACAAGCAATCCATATCCCTATCATAACTCACTTTCCGTGGGAGTGGATATAGAAACAGGAGGGCATGTGTTCCAACTTCATTTCACCAATGCAAGAGGAATGGTGGAGCGACATTTTATCGCGCTGAATACGGGTACCTGGGAAAATGCAGATATCTATTATGGATTCAATATCGCAAGAACATTCAGTTTAAGTCGTGATAAATAAAAACAAATGAAATCGAGCGTGATTCAAGAGTCACATAGAGGTATGATTATATGACCTGCGTGATTCCATCTGACCATTAAAAATCAATTATAAACAGATGAAAATGAAAAAAATATCCCTAGTACTCCTGCTGAGCTGTTTCAGCATTACCCTGTTTGCGCAGCATTTATTCTCCACGACCAAGGGAACCGTGTCATTCTACTCAGACACGCCTTTGGAAGATATTCAAGCTGATAATTCAAAAACAGCTGCCATAATCAATGCTGAAACCAATGAAATGGCAGTTCAGATGAAGATTACAGACTTCCAGTTTCCAAACAAACTAATGCAGGAACATTTCAATGAAAACTATCTGGAAAGTGAGAAGTATCCTACAAGTGTGTTTAAGGGAAAGATCAAAGAAAAGGGTGACTTTACTGTAGCTGGCACTTATCAGGTAACTGCAGAAGGCACATTGACCATACATGGAGTTTCCCATCAGATCCTAATTCCCGGTACGATTGTGTCCGATGGAAAGCAACTGAAGCTTGACTTCAAATTCCCAGTGAAACTGGAAGATTACAAGATTGAAATCCCAACGATTGTGTTCTCAAAGATCGCAGATGTAGTGGATGTGTCTGGAAGCATGATCTTAGTCGAAAAGTAGAGTTTGATTATTGGGTATTCTTTGCCGTGGTCTAGGTTATTATACCAGGGCAAAGATTTTTATAACCAAAAAGCCTATGATTATTACGATTGGTAATTCCTTGATCCTTGAATTTGAGAATTGAAAATTGATCATTTTATCAACCACATAGCAAGCATAGTGTGTTGCAATAACCGTTGAGGTATTCAGAACCTCGATGGTTTATTTTGTCACGAATAAGGAGTAGACAGAGATGTGGGCTGTGAGGACACAGCCCACGGCGGCGGAGAAGTAGTCTATGACGCAGACCCGTGGCGAGGGAAAAATAGTGCACTTAGAGTTCAACCCTTTCTGGGTTGCTATAGCAAATCCTGACCATTTTTAATCCCCTCATTACATACCACTTCGTGGTCACAGTTAATACACAGGCTTGAATCAAGCGGAACTTGAATAATATTAATTCATGCTATCCATGTAAACCCCCTGCATCAACATTGGTTAGATTCTTTTTCCAAAAAAACACCTTAGAATTCATAGATTCTAAGGTGAGTAATTCACAATATGATCTGATTAATGAGTGGGGATAAAGAAACTAAGTGAGTGGGGATAAAGAAACTAAGTGCTGCTAATTCTTCGGAAAGGATTGTCGAATGGATGATATTTCAACTTTTTTGAGAATTGGAGCCTCCACTAATTCATCGATAATATACTGATCATAGGATATACTGCTTTTATTTATATCTACTGATTCCAGTTGCAATTTGTTAAGATCAGATAGTAGTGGATAGGTGTTTTTTATTTCCTCAGGGAGTTCAAGATTGAATGTGGAGGAGTTGCCATAAACAAACCATCTCACATTTTTAATGGGCTCGGGATAGGTGGATAAATTTGGGTAATCGAATACAACAACATAATCTGTTGACCCAGTGAAAAGAGAAACGCTGAAGTCAGTAACCTGTTTCTTTTGCACCTGAATTTCAGGGATATCAAGGAGGTTGATTTTTTCAGGTATCTCACCAATTTTATAGTAATTAGATGTAGTCTTAGCATCTGTACGTTGAGATGCATTAACTGAAGTTGAATAAATTTGGAATTCATTTAGATAGCCTAATTCTAGTGAAGAGCTACCAAATTTGTTACTACTGACCAGATATCCAGAAAGGTAAAAGCCATCCATCTCATTCATTGCATTTACTGAATAATAAATATTAGTTGATGAAATATCTCCTATACTAATGACCTTATCAAAGGTTTTCAGAGATTCAAAATCAAAAATATAGGATTTGTCTTTCACAGGATCTGTGATAAATGTGTATCTGCTTTCTCCTTTACTTTCAGCAGTTACTAAGTATTTCTTTTCATTTGGATATATAGGAGCTATCAATTGGATATCGTATTCAAGAAAGTTTGTAATAGGATTATAGGTATTAAATGAAGTGGAAGTGTATGCTGTATTCCCATAATCACTCAGCTTAATCGTCACGTCAAAATTACCAGTTGGTTCTGGAATACTATATCCTGTTCTTGATAATCCAAAAGTTATATCTCGTGTAGCTTTGATATTCGTGTAAGTTTGAATGAAATTGATATCCATATCAAAAGATGTGGTTCGCATATACAAGCTCAAATGGTATCTCTGTTTTCTATCCACGTCAAATTCCGCCTTTCCGCCTAAACCTACTTTCTCGTAATCAATCGGATTACCCTCAAGATCATGAAGAATTAGCCAAACTTCGCTTGTACCGAAAGGGTAGCCTGTTGGGAGATCTACCGTAAAGACACCTTCTGAAATTACTTCCGGCTCATCATCAATCACTGGATCTGGATCTGCTGTGTCACACGAGAAAACAACTACAAATAATATTAAATAAAGGAATGGATTTTTCATAAATGGTGATGGATTAAAGCACCAAATGTATGATTCAGTTCACATAAAAAATTAATTGTCGACAAAAAAAATTATATTTTGTTTTTGGTTTAATATCAATATTTTACTAACGTTTTAATTCATTGTTTTTTCATAAAAGAAAGAATATTGGATAAAATAAGCCAGACGCCAAATCGCTGATTTAGATGTGCCTATTACATAATTATTTTTGGTAAGTACTCCGATCTTATTATTATCAAATTTCATGTGAGATTTTAAAATTTCTAATTTTTGAAATTCCATTAAAATTGACTTTGCATTAACGATCCATATGGTAAAAAATGATAGAAAAAAACACCTTGGGATTCTAACATCCCAAAGTGTTTCGGTAATCAATTAAAATAGCGTTTGCCTATTTCTGCTGCTGCAAATAAGTGATCAATGAAGCCAGTTCCTCATAGGAAAGTGAATTGGCTAAGCCTGGAGGCATCATGGATGTTTCCATTACCTTCCGTGCTTTGATGGTGTTTTTATCCAGTTTGGTAGCTGTACCAGTGATGTCCTGAATCACCACTTCATCTGCTGTCTCTGCCGTGACAAAACCCATGTAACTCTTATCGTCATTGGTATCAATCAATACAGAAGCAAAGCCTTGTGAGATAGAAGCATTTGGTTTCAGAATAGATTCAGTGATCTGAGAGCGATTCATGATCGAACCGATTTGTCCCATAAATGGACCTTTCAGCGGCTGACCTTTTTCTATGCTATGACAAGCCACACATCCTTGACTGGTGAAAAGTGTTTTCCCTTTCACTGGATCACCTTCAATGTCTGCTACTGCGATCATGACATCCTCTATAGACGAGGCACCAACCTGGCCTTTTTTGCTCTTTATTTCTTCCAGATCAACTTCAGTTTCTTGGATGACCAAGTTTGATTCATCGGCACCAAACTCTTCAATTTCCATTCTGTTTCTCTCGTTGAGATCAGCGAAGAACTGCTTTTTGGTAGGGTCGGCAAAGGCATCACGCTCGCCGATCAAGAAATCTTTAATTTTGTCCGAGGACTCCCAAGTAATTCCTTTGTAATAAGGTCCATGTGTGTCAGGGCGAGTGCCCCACCACCAAGATCCATCGTAGGGAGCTTCTTTCTTGTACAATCGAGAAAGTGTACCCAAGATCTCAGCCTTCAACTCCATGTCATCTGTGTCGCCATAGGCTTTGATTAACCCATCCACTGCTTTTGCATCATGCATGTAGCGTAAGGACCAAAGTGCAAGCTTAGAATTTTCTGTGCCAATGGCATCTACCGCGGCATCAACTGCATTAAGTTCAACCAGTGCTTTCACAGCTATGTGTGGTAGAATAATCGCTGAATTTGGAGTAGCGTGAGGACCTTCTGTTCCTTTCTCTGGCTGCTTGAATGAACCTGGTACTTTGACCTTCAATAATTCCTCAGCTGCTTCTGGATTTCCAATTCTTCCCAACGCAACGATTGCTGCTGATTTCACCCTGTCATTTGGATCAGTCACTCCTTCGATAAATGGATCTAACGGAACACCTTGAAGGCAGGTCTTGCGATCTGCCAATGCACGCAGTGCGAACTCTCTAATTTTCTCTTCATGGCTTAGTTTCACCAATTCTCCATTGCCGCTTTCGCAGGTTGCCTGCGCATAGGTATAAATACCTGCTACTCTTACTTCAAGCGATAAAGTCTTGTCACTTGCTACAGAAAGTGCAGCAGCTCCAGCTTCATTTGGGAATCGGGCCAGCATTTCACGCTGGGCATGAAAACGTGAAACTGAACTATGCGCTTTTAGCAATTCTGTCAATTCTTCCAGCGTGGCAGTTTTTAGGTCTGGGAAAGCTTCGTAAGTCCAATCTTTTGGAACTACGCGTACCACGTAACCCTTCTCTTCGCTCCCAAAATATCCGGCACCATCCCAGGCAGCAAGGAACATACGTCCAGAACCGTCAACATCAAGATCTGAAATCTGAGGAAGCTTGATAAACTCCTCATCCTCTTGAGTAAATCCTGGTCCATCCATGGTTACGCGGTGTATATACAATTGACTTCTGCCCCAATCTGCCATCATCGGCACGTGATTGTATTTGGCTGGCCAGCGATCATCATCCATAAAGTAACTTCCTGTGCCAGAACCTCCGCCTAGATCAGCTAGAGCAGGAATGGTTTCTTCTGTGAAGTTTTTGAAAAAGTTAGGGTAGCCGTATTCGCCAGACTGTGTATAGTGGATGAAGCGGATATTCCAGCCACCACCGTCATTGGTATTGCCACGGGTATAAATATTCATAAATGGATCAATAGCCACATCGTAGATATTTCTTGTTCCATGGATATATTCTTCCATTTCTGTTCCGTCAGGACGAACACGGACTATGCCTCCGCCCAGCATGGTCATTTGCTTGCCATCTCTATCTGTCGCATTGTGGAATCCGAAATCACCTACGGCAATATAAATCCAGCCATCGATACCCATTCTTATACCATTGGTAGAGTGATCGGTACCACGGGAGCGAATAGATTCTGGAGAGGAGATGCCTTCGATGAGCATTTTCGCAGGTCCATCAGCCACGCCGTCATTGTCTTTGTCTTCAAAAACCACCAAGTTCATTCCTTCGGCCTTTCCGGTTTCTTCAGAAAATTGCGTGTGAAGAACGAACACTTGATCTCTCACTGCGATGATTCCCCGTGGATTGTCCACTTTCACAAACTCAGTATGAGAATCCAGTTCACCATCATTATTGCTATCGACTAAGCGAACTATTGCACCTTTTCCAGGTTCTTTACCAAGTGAACCCATCATATCCACACCCACGAATACAATTCCATTGGGAGATACTGCCAGGGCAGCTGGACTAGGGACGATGTCCGGACCGGCAAAATTGGTCATGATCAGCTCAGTACTGTCAGCTGCTATAGTGTCCCCCGTAGATTTTGGATAGAAATTAGAAAGCTCTTCTAGATCTGCTTTTCGAGTATCCGGGGTTGAGCACCCAAATGCCAGAAGGGAACTGATTAGGGCTATTATTGGGAATAAATTTTTAGACATGCTAAAAGTGTGAAAGAGGTTTATTGTTTTGGAAGTTGCGCTTTGCGCCTTCAAATATATTAGAATCCCATTTTAAGAAGCATGTTTTCTCATTTTCCTTTGTTCGTAGGAGAAATACATTGATAAATGGTGTGTCAAATAAATTAAATCAACGATTTAAACTCTTTAATCAGGCATTATTGAAAATAAAATTGAACTGCTTCGATCCTTATTTTATCTGATTTTCAAAAAGGAAAATTCCGTTCTTATTGGCAATGACTATATCTAGCTTTTGATCTTGATTCATATCTGCCACCGTGATATTCAACCCAGCCCCTGAGTCATTGTCTATGATGTGCTCACGGAAAAACGGTTCGATTCCAGGAGTGAATTCTATATAGAACAAATAAGGGGTGTCGCCGTCTCCAGCGTCATTCCCATTGTGTGCCAAGTATCTTTTACCTGAGATCATTTCCAAATTCCCATTCCCATTGAGATCAGCCATGATTGTGGCATGAGTTTGGGCTGTCAAATTTGTAATCAGATGAGTTTTAAAAGTGGAATCATTTATTTGATCATGCCACCATACGCCTAGCGCATGTGCCGATGCACTGACCACATCATTTTTCTTGTCTCCATTTACATCCAAGACCTGCATATGCGACGCGGGTTCACTGATCTGGACTTCGTGGAAAGTCCAATCGCCGGATTTTTTATCTGCTTTTCCTTCAAACCAACCCTCAGCTATCACCACATCATTGATCCCATCGCCATTAATATCGCCATAGCCCAGACCATGCGAAAAACGGTCAGTGCCGGGTACATTTTCTTCGGAAATTGCAAAGCGTTTCCATTCAGTTTCTCCGGGTTTGGTAGGAGCTTGAAGCCAGATGATTTGCTTCTTTTCCGGATCTCCACAAAGTATATCGAGTCTGCCATCACCGTCAATATCAATAAAACCTGGTGATTCATTCGAAATTCCCACTGAGTCTGCAATGATGTGCTTTTGCCAATTGCTACTTTCAGTTTTTGGGTTTTCAAACCAATAGGCTGGAGTGCCTGGGTAATCTATGATCACCACATCATCCCATCCATCCAGATTGACATCCATCCCGAGATTCAGGAAGGAATTGCTGTATTCTTTCCGTGGGTCAAAAGTCTGCGATGGGGAGATTTCATGTCGTGTCCAATCAGGCGCTTCGAACCAATAATAACCAGCAATAATATCGAGTTGACCGTCTTTATTAATGTCAGCTACAGCGACACCTTCGGAAAGGAAATCCCGGGAAATCACCGTTTTTTTGAAGTCAGACTCAGGTTTATCCTGACTCAGGGCAGTATTTGTAAAGAAGGAAAAAGCTAATAAACCAATCAGACCCTTGCCAGTTTTGTTGAGATTGATACTCTTCATAGTGCTTTGTTGTTAAGGTTTTAAAGTGATTTTGGCTAATTGTATTTTCAATGCATGATTGCTGTGTGAATCGGATTCATCCAGTGATTTCCTGAGTCTTTGCAATGCTGCAGTTGCCTCACTAGTATTTAGCTCGCTCAGTTTCTGCACTGTGTATTTCAAAATAAGAGGGTTGGAGGCTTTTTCTGCCAAGGCTAACGCGCGGTCTGCATCAAGGTCTGCCAATGGTTCTAATGCATACCAAAGCATGAGCGGCATATTGTGATCTTCCAGATCTTCTGTTCTTTGCACCAATGCTTCCATCACTTCCCAGCGCAATTCCGGTTCTAGCCGAAGCATAGCGGAAGTCAGATAAAGTCTTACCAAAGCTGATTTATCATTTTTTGCCATGATGGCGAATTGCGTCAAAGTCTCTGCTGAAACCATTTTGTCTTCCACCTCCAGCTGGATTGCCCAGCTTCGGATGTATTCATCAGAATCAGACATTAATTTACTCAGGTCATCGGCTGAAAGCCTATTTGTCACATGAAGTGTCCAAAGCGCTCGTAATCGATTTGTTGTTTGAGGATCATCCGTCAGGATTTCTCTTAGCACTGCAACAGCTTCAGGGGTAGCACCTCGCTCTTGAAGGATTGTTCTCGCTTGCCTTGCATACCATTCATTTGAATGGGTTTGATAATTGGCGAGTTCTAGGCTGCTAGCTTTGGATAAGTCCACCTTCACCCATTGATCATTTTCATGGGAAATCTTGAAAATCCTCCCCAAAGACTTGTCATGCACGTCTGGATTAGGGCTGTGACATTGGTTCTGGTCATACCAATCTATAGCAAACACGGAGCCATCTGGACCATACTTGAAATTGAGCCATTGGGACCAGGAATCATTCATTGCCATGAAGTCATTCTGATGTTTTGCAACATAGCCAGAGCCATTCCTGGAAAGTTGATCAATGTTTAATCGGGAGCCATTGATGTTGTTCATAAAGATATTGTTGCGGTATTTCTCAGGCCAAGTATCTCCACCCAGATAAATCATTGCCCCTGCATGAGCATGTCCGCCTCCGGCAGATGCAGAGCGGAAATTGCCGGCATGCGGACCGCGATCACCTACCCAGTGTACATGATCCGCGATAGTTTTGATATCATCATAGGTATATGGGTTGAAGTGATTACCAGCCTGTCTTTGGTAGCGAGCGCCCTGAATGACGTGATACATGTGCGGAATCACACAGACGGTGATGAAAGGATGCCCGTATGTATTAAAATCAATTCCCCAAGGATTGCTGCTACCTTCAGTAAATACCTCAAAATCATGTCGTGTCGGGTGATAGCGCCAAACTCCCGCATTGATTTTAGTCCGCTCATCGTCCGTTGATCCTGGCTTTCCCACATTGGAATGAGTGAACACACCATGTGTGCCATACAGCCAACCATCTGGGCCCCATCTCAAATTATTCAATACTTCGTGCGTATCATCTGTTCCCCAGCCATCCAGAAGTTTGACAGGCGGACCTGTAGGTTTGTCGTTTTCAAAATCTGCAGGAATAAATAAAAGATAAGGAGCAGCTCCAAGCCAAACGCCGCCCATACCGACTTCTATTCCGCTGACAAGATTCAGCCCTTCTGTGAAAACTTTCCTGGAATCCAGCGTCCCATCACCATCTGTATCTTCGAAAATCAAGATGCGATCCTTTCCTTCACCTTCTGGAGCCGGAGTAGGATAGGTGTGTCCCTCGACCACCCAAAGTCTTCCTCGATGATCAAGAGTAAAACTGATCGGTCTGATGATGTCCGGTTCGGCTGCTGCAAGAGTGACTTTAAATCCATCTGGTGGAGTCATAGCCTTAGCAGCCTCTAATCCTGAAAGTCCTGAATTCACCACAGGATCCAATGGAGGTAGAATGATGATATCTTCTTGCTTTAATTCATTGGAAAAGGTTGGACGGCTGGGATAAAATGCAAAATCATCAAAGTTGATATGTGCCCACTTATCATCAGAGATGTAAGGGATTTGGGAGATGCCGGTTTCATTATCGACAATTCTGATGAAAATTGTCTCGTCTAAATAAGAGCTTAAATCCACTACAATTGGTTGAAGCGTGGCGCGACCTTGGCCCGTGGATTTATAAATTACTTCCTCGGATTCTGATAAAATCAATTCAACCCGTGTATCGGCCAATGCTCCTCCCGAAATTCTAAAACTTGCAAATGGCTGAGTCACCTCAAAAGGCGCTGAAGTTAGTGTTCCCGTTAATTTGTAGTTTTCTGTTCCTCCACTGCTAAGGAAGTTTTGTCCTTCAAAATTTATCTTATCCTCTTCATTATGTACCGGTGAAGGGTCTGAACTGAAAATGGGGCTGGCAAAGGCATCTCCAGATCCTGTCCAATCCTGCAGTGTGCCTGTTTCGAAATTCAGGTTTAGTGGCTTCCCGTTTTTCTGAGGAATGGTTCCAACTATTTCGACTTCAGCTTCAGTTCTTTTTATAAGTTCAAATTTCCCTACCATACCCGCTGCTCGGTGGCCCGGGATGGAACAGTAATAAGTATCATCATCTATGGCAACAAATGTGATGCTTGTAGTTGCACCTTCTTCCAGGATTGTTTCACTTTTTATTCCAAGCTTTTCCATAGCCACATCGTGTGTCATGATCTCACCATTGGTTATTGTGATGGTGACTCGATCACCTTTTTTAGCCTTGAGTGTAGGATTTCTGGTGCCATCCGGAGCAAAATATCCAAGCATGGTAGCTTGAAGTTTGAACTCAATGTCGGACTTTTGGTCACTTGACTGAGCTGGTGTTGCAATAGAGGGAAAAGGATTAGCGCATAGAATCACGTAAAAAACGAACAGTAAGCAGTTTCTAATCATGGTGTTTGGGTTGATTGATAATCGAAAGGTTTTTGAAGCTGAACTATGCATTAGAAAATCTACGATTTCCTCAAATGCATATTCTAGGTTAAACCAATCTATAAGCTATTCTTTTTGAGGCAGTTCTTCAATAAAAATATTTTTAAATGCAACTTGGGCTTTTCCTCCTCCATGGATTTGCAATCCGATTAGGCCTGACTGGGGAATTGATTTGTCTTTTTCGGTATAATCCACCGTTTGATTTCCATTTATAAACAATTGGATCCGTCCATTTTCAGTATGGACTTTGTAATCGTTCCAATCATCTATTTTGATCCATTGCAGAACTTGAGCTGAATCTGGGGCGATCAAGGTGACGTTTCTCCGGGATTCATCATACAAACTCGCCCAGTATCCTTCACCCCAATCTGCCTGGTATCCTTCCATCTCAAAGTCTGGATCTTTTAGTCGTTTGCTGTGAAATTGTATTCCTGAATTGATAAAGCCATCATCTCCTGTCAGTTTGATTTTCAAGGTCAGAATGAAATTCTCATACGTTCGGCCCGTGACCAAGAATTCATTATTAGGCACTGTTTCATCCAAAGAACCACCTATAATCATTCCGTCTTCCACACGCCAAGTATTCACAGTGTCACCTTGCCATCCTGATAAGCTTTTGCCATCAAAAAGTGAAACTGGACTCTCCACCGAACTATCGCTACATCCACAAAGGGTGAGAGAAATAAGAGAAAAAACTGTAAGTATTGATTTCATATAAGTAGTGATTTTGTTTCAGTATAATTACAATCCTGCCAAATCCCACTTTTTGATGATTTCTTGGATGAAGTTGGAGACTTTAGCATTTACTTTTTTAAAATACTCATCTGCTTGTGCCTGATCAAAATTCGGATAGCCCTGACCTTCTTGGTAAAGTCCGATAGAAGATGGGAAGGGATTAGCTGACCAAGTTCCAGCAGCTGGATAAGGAGTGGCCATTTCGGCACTGTATTTTTCTTTATGTATTAAAGATGGATCAATAGCTTGGATATAAGCGGTTTCGTTTAGTCCTGCATGTCCGCCGTCTTCATCGAAGACTTCAAACGTCACATCTGAGGCAAATGACCACCTGTTGCAATACATTTGTTTGCTCACCGCCATGGCCATTTAGGATGATGATATTCTTAAAGCCATTTTTCGCAAGACCTTTTAGAATGTCTCTAATAAATGGACGGTAAGCTTCTTCGGTGATTTGAAAAGCGCCGGGGAAAGCTGCCATACTTCCGGTAATTCCATAGTTGAGGGTAGGGGCTATAAGGGCATTGAGATCCTCTGCCATATCTATAGCCATAGCTGTAGGTGCTGTGTTATCCGCGCCGTTATTTACTACACCATGAGGTTCAAGCGTACCAGTTGGGAGTAATACGGTATTTATTTGCTTGGGTACAAATTCTGCGAACTCCATCCAGTTGATGAGATTCATTTCACGGGTGGAGATTGCTTGCTGTGCCAGACAAAAATGAGCCAAAAAGGCAAGGCAAAAAGAAAATAGAGGCTTTTTCATGTGTTTATAATTGTTTTTTAGCGGTCACATGGAATCTCGCTGGAATTATAATTATCCCTCTGTGTGTCGCCTTCGACATGCTCGATTTGATGACTGAATTTTATCTGAAAATAGGTTTTTTTTGGAGATATGCAGTCAAAAAATCTATGGTTGGTTTTACAGTCTATTGAAAAAACTGAGATTTAGGTAATCTCCCATACAGTTCTATTCTGGATATGATTACCGTTGATAAAAATAAAATAGAGTAGAGAGATCGCCTCTCTACTCTATTGTTAATAACTGAAGTAGTTAGTATTAATTACACGTAACCTTAGGGTTAAATTGCGTGAATATACCCGATGGGTTGTTTTTCCATACCCAAACGTGAAGTTGGTAATTATCAAAGGGTAGAGGGATAGGGGCAAAAGCTTCATCAAACACTTGCATACCAAAATACGGAATCATGTCATTTTCAAAATCCCATGCATCTTTTACAATAATAAATTCTACTGCTACCAGTTTCATCTTTCCGTTTTTACCCATTTCGTACAGCAATGCTTCAGGCATACTAGGATCGAAGGTTCCATCTACAATACCAAAATTAGCGAAGTGATAGCCCATTCCTCCATTAGGAGAGGATACGCAACCTGAAGCTTGCGCATAGCCGTCAGCGATAGCATTATCTAGGTTATGATATTTGGCAGTTGCTCCCCGGAGTGCGGCCAGCATTTTTAGAGTTCCTGGTTCCATCCTTAGATTTTCTAAAGAAAATGTCTCCGGGTAGTCTGCCACTTGTTCAATACCCGTGGTTGGGTCCAATGGCAGATCCAATGTGCTCTCATCAGAGATACAACTTGCGATTGAGAAGATTACTGAAAAAATCAGTACTAGTCTTCCAAATGAATTTTGAAAGTAATTTTTCATGGTTTTTTGGGGTTGGAATTGAAAAAGAAGGTTAAATAAATTTTTTAAAACCCTTGAGGGGGACCCTTAGCAAATTGATTGGAATTCAATCATTTATAGATCTAATTTACAAATGGAATAGGATTTTATCAAAGCATTTTTGGTATTTTATCAAGAATAATTTCTGATTGTATTTCCTAATGATATCATTTTTCAAATCCACCCAATCCAGTTAGCTCCTACACCTCGTAAATCTTTTCAAATCACTTATTCGAATCAAATCCCGATGAGTGATTGGATCTTTTAAGATGAAAACCATAACTGGATTATTAACCTAAACACTCAGAAAATGAAAAATGAACTAATTAAGCCTCAAGGGCTGGTCAAAAATGCTAACCGCAGACAGTTCCTTAGAACAGGCTCACTATCAGTAGCTGCGGCAGGATTGATAATGGTTGGCTGTAAGGATATCGTAGAAGAGCCAATTCCTCCGATGGAAGATGGTGTAATGCTTGGTTCGGGAGACATAGGGATCTTGAATTATGCCTATGCATTAGAGCAACTTGAAGCAGCATTTTATGCCACTGTAATGCAGGGAAGCTATTTCGCTAATGCAAGTGCGGAAGAAAAAACCATTATGGGAGATTTAGAAAAGCATGAGAGAGCTCACAGGGACTTTTTCAAAGCAGCTTTAGGAGGTGCGGCAATTGCTGATCTGGAAGTTGATTTTAGTTCAATTGATTTCAGCAATAGATCATCTGTATTGATGGCAGCGAAGACATTTGAAGACTTAGGAGTTGCGGCTTATAATGGAGCAGGACAATTCATTGAGAATGTAGATTACTTGCTTATTGCCGGTAAAATTGTTTCGGTCGAAGCTAGACATGCTGCTGCAATCAGAGACTTGATCAATCCAGGCTCAGTTGATTTTGCCGGAGATGATTTGATAGACGCAAATGGACTTGAGCGTACGCTTAACTTCTCTGAAGTATTGACAGCAGCCAGCTCATTTGTAACCACACCAATTGACTTTAGTCAGTTGCCATCATAATCCATCACTTTAAACAACATAAGATATGAACTTATTAAAATTGCTTGATAAAATGTGCCCGGATACCAATAGTCCGGAAGAGAAAGAAATGTTTTTCTCCAGAAGAGAGGCTTTCCGCCAGTTTGGAGATATGAGTAAAAAAGTAGCTATGGCTGCTTTACCTCT
Organism: Algoriphagus aurantiacus; assembly: GCF_035156405.1. Classification (NCBI taxonomy): domain Bacteria; kingdom Pseudomonadati; phylum Bacteroidota; class Cytophagia; order Cytophagales; family Cyclobacteriaceae; genus Algoriphagus; species Algoriphagus aurantiacus. The sequence continues at coordinate 179,210 of NZ_JAXRUT010000005.1, forward strand.
CGGAATTCTGTCGGCTTTGCCTAGAGTGGCGAAGGCAGATACTGCAAGTTTGATCGGTGTATTGAATTATGCCTTAACCTTGGAGCATTTGGAGTACAGATATTATCAAATGGGTATTGAGTCAGGAGTAATTGACGGAGCTGATTTGGCTATTTTTACCAAAATCAGAGACCATGAATTGGCTCATGTCAATTTCTTAAATGAGGTGATTTCAAATGTGCTGATGGGTACACCAGTGCCTGAGCCGGATTTTGACTTTACCGCGGGTGGTAACTTTATGCCATTTGATGATTACCCTACATTTTTGGCACTTTCTCAAGCCTTCGAAGATACAGGTGTTAGAGCTTATAAAGGTCAGGCTGGAAATGTCATGGAAAGTGATGTGGTATTGACTGCTGCGCTATCCATACACTCAGTGGAAGCAAGACATGCTTCTATGGTCAGAAGAATGAGAACTAAAAAAGGCCTAGATGATGTAAAAGGTTGGATTACCAATGCATCAATCGGTAGTCTTCCTGCTGCTACCCAGCCAATCTATGCCGGTGAAGATAATGTCACACACGGGGGTGTAAATGTGGTTAATCTGACTGATATAGATGCCGGAGCAGTATCCGAAGGATGGGATGAGCCGCTTAATAAAGAGCAAGTGTTAGGAATTGCTTCTCTTTTCCTAGCCTAGTATATGGTTATTAGTTGGGGTTGAGTGGTTAGATGTCATCTCTATTTGGAGGTGGCATCTTTTTTTGATGGTTTATAGGATCCCGCAGACCTGGCTACCGTAGGCAGATTACTCCGGAAAAAGACGCAGATATAGGCTGATGTTTTTAAATCAGGTTAACCATTTCATTCCCATTTTTGAGGGCTTAATTCATGAATTTTTCCTGTTATAAGTAACCACTGAGCACACAGAGACTTACAGAGAGTGGGTAGCTTAAACACCATCGCTGCCGTTCGTGTCGCACAAATGGCTTGGTTGCCGACTGTTGTCCTGCTTCTCCAGAAACTGGATCTAATTTGCACTTTCATCTTCGCGTGTACAGCTCGTATTCATTAATATTCATCTACTTAGACAGAGTTTATATTACACCCTCACTTACTACTATACCGCTTACAACTTACAACCAACTACTCACCCTTACCATTTTTTACCTCGCCCTTTTTGGAAGATTTTCCTCCTGATATCTTATAAATCAAATAGCCTATGCCGACTGCAAAATGTAGAATTACTATTCCAACTATGATATAAATAAAAGTGTCGCTCATAGGAATTAAGCTATTGATTTAACCTGAAATACTCATGATTGTAAAGACCAGAATTATGTATGGATTCAATGAGGAAAACTCCTCCACTACAGTCGTCGGGACAGGCCCAGCCCATTTAAAAAAAGGAGAGTCGACAAATTTGAACCTCATCCTTTGATAATAATAACCTACGTGTAGATACTCTGATACACATTTTAATTTACGCCTGTTACAAAAAGCAAAAGCCATCCAATTTTTTCGGATGGCTTTTTAAAGTTGAGTTTAAGTCTTGAGTTAAAATCTATAAAGACAAGCTCAAATCTTATTTGAAACCGATTTCTTCCAGTCCACTATGGCTGATTTGGATAGCTTCCATAGGATCTAAACCGAAAGTCTGGTCTTGTTCCACAAGGTAGAATTCCATTCCTGACTTTTCTTTTTCTGCCAAGATTCTCTTGAAATCAATATTTCCGGTTCCCACTGGAGCAAAGTTTCCTTCGTCGTTCATGTCTTTCACATGCCAAGCTTTGAAGCGACCTGGGTACTTTTCGAAGTAGGTGAGTGGATCAACTCCAGCTTTATTCACCCAGAAAAGATCCATCTGGAAATTGACAAACTCAGGATCACATTTTTCAAGTAGCAGATCTTCGATGATTGTTCCATCTTCCATCGCTTTGAATTCAAAGTCGTGGTTATGGTAAAGAAGTTTAATTCCAGCTTGGGTACATTTTTCTCCCAACGTGTTCATGATAGTAACCAATTCATCAGGTGTCCCTTTCATGCCCATTCCTTCCGGACCAAAAGTAAACATGCCCATTGGAGGCACTGGGATAACAAAATATTCAATTCCAGCTGCTTTCACGTCAGCAATCAATTGATCTGCATTTTCCATATTCACCATTCCCATGTGCGCGCTTTTTACAGTCATACCAAGTGATTCCACATAAGATTTGAATTCTGAAGGAGTCATGCCATAGAATTTCCCATCTGCATAATTTGCCGCTTCTACATAGGCATAACCGGCATCAGCTACAGCCTGAAGCGTGCTTTGTGGGTTGCTTGCCATGGAGTCACGGACTGTATAAAGGGCTAATCCGCCGAAACTTGCACTTTCTACAGCTACTGTTTCTACTGTTGTTGCAGTTTCTTCAGATCCGGTTTTACTGCTGCATGCGGTAAAACCGAGCGATAGTGCTAGAAGAAAGCTGATACTTAGGTTTAAGTGTTTTTTCATTTTAGGTTGGGTTTTTAATAGGCTCAAGATAGCTAATTCATACTAATATTAAGACGAAAACCTCACATAGTGATTGGAGAAAAGTTGATAAATCAGACTATATAAACAGCTTGATCCTACAATTTGCTGTGCTGAGGGATTTATAACTATCTTTAATAGAACAACTTCTATACAACCATGAAAAAAGTTCTATTTTTTATTACCCTTCTCGCATTTAGTTTTTCTTGTTCGAATGAAAATAGAAAGGAGACCGAACAAGAATCTCTGGAGGCTATGTCCGAAGAGGTGATGCAATACGATGAAGACATCACGCAGTCCGTTGTAGACCATCATTTGAAAGCATTTATTGGAAATGATCTGAATGAAACAATGGCTGATTATACGGAAGAATCTATATTGATCACTCCATACCGGACTTATAGAGGGCTTGCCGAGATCCAACTCAATTTTGAGAATGCATTTGCGGCACTTCCTAAAGATTCGACCACCGTAACCGTATCAAAAAATACCGCTATCAGAGATGTGGGTTATATCATCTGGGAAGCAGATGCTCCAAAATTAAACTTCAGCTATTGCTCTGATACTTTTATCATACAAAACGGAAAGATTGTCAGTCAAACTTTTGCAGGTATCATTACCCCCAAATGATACCTGCAAAAGAGTTTAATGTATTTATTGGAATCCAAAAACCAAGGGAAATACAAATACGACAAGAGTGATCCATATAATATAAATTGGCACATATACTACAATTGCTCTCCCGACCTCAGCGCTATTGGACTTTTGGGTAAGGCTGCCGAAAAGCTTCCAAGCAATCATCACAAGGTGGAATAGCATCAAAATGTTACTTCCGAGTACTGCCATTCTATTTGGTGTAATTCCCCATTCTGATATCCTGAACAGAATAGCAGATAGTGCAATTCCATTCACGATAATGGTGACAATGGAAAGTATAAATAAGATCCAGAAATCTGTGCTATACTTTTTCTTGCCAGTACTCTCCGCCACGGAGAAAAATATCAAAGCCATCACACCAATCAAAAGTAAGTTGAACAGTAACAGAAATTCCCGGTCGTTGTATGGATCTTTCCCCGAATAAACTATAGCGACCAAATAAACCACAAGCATTACCAATACGGCTGGACTGAATAATTTGGCTATTATAGGAGATACTTTGTTTACCAATTGTGGATTGGTCTGCGTCAAAAAAGCCGCCAGAATAGGGATTGCCGGAAGCCCAAACACGACTACATAGTCCTGAAAGAATTGCTCGATATTAATTCCAATAAGCTCAAAAAGACCAAATGTAATCCCGGAGAGAATACCAGATGCTATACCCAGAATTGCTATCATCACCACCGCATCCCCATTGAATCGGAGAAAATCGAGGCGCTTATGGAAATCACCAAGCTCTTTTCCAGAAAATGCAACCCCAAGTATTATCCAAAGTAGAACAGGTAGATGGATGCATGCCAATATCAGCGTATCGCTTTCAATATTGTCGGGAAGTAAATTGATATAGATCAGGCAGATAACCGTGATAGTAGTAAGGATAGCCAGCAATTTGGTGGGTACCTTGTTTTTCCAAGCGAAAAAAGCCATCAAAAATGGGAAGACTATAAATCCTATATTCCTAGGGTAAAAGTAATCCTCTGAGATGGAAAAGGCAGAAGGTATTTTCGCGACCAAACCGGCAAGGAAGGAGGCGATGACTACGAAGAGTAAGTCGGCTTTTGTTCCCCATGAAATGGAATTCGATTCGTAATTCAACCGTTCATGCCAGAATCTAGCAGGGGTATTTTGCTCTAATTCGGCATAAATAGCCATAAAAGCTGTTCTAAAATCAGCCTTATTCTTTCTGTACAACTTCTCTAGGTAAGCTGGATCTTCGATGTGGTTTTTTATTTCTTCATGCATGTTGTGTGTATTAAATGTGATTATTGTCGTGCTGTTATGTGTTTTGAGTGTGATATAGTGAATGATATTTCAAGGATTATTTTTTAGTATTTCATCAAACCTCCCCAGACATTCATCCAGCGGATTGCCACTGCTATGTATACATTCACAGAATTCAAATCCCGCAGATTCATTTTTAGTGTTTATAAATTGTGATTTACAATCAGATAGAGAATTTCTTGGCATCACTTGATGTCCATAACTGGCAAGCAAAACCACCAAGACGAATAAAGTAATTACCCCTGAAAAAAACAGAAGTGGAAATTCCTTATTGTATTTATTGGGTCTTTTTATACTTACTTCTTTGGACGATTTGTTAAATGGTAGTATGTATTTTAGTTTATCATAGTTCCATGTAAGGAGGTATAGATTGGCCAATACCATTAAGGGAGAAGTGATAATAGAACCTTCAAAGCGTACAGCAAAGGAGAGTATCCAGATATTAACAATGATTGGAAGGTATAGCAGAGCTCCCAAAGTGACAGTTTGTGGAATCACTAAAAAAACACCTGCTGTAACTTGAGCTATTCCAATAAATGTGTAATAATAACCTGTGTGATGCAATGCCTCTAAATAAGCTCCCATAGGATGGAGGGTAGATAATCCGCTAGCGAATCGTTCTCCAAATATTTTCACCATGCCAGCCACTATAAAGGCGTAGGCCAAAAGGAAACGGCAGAGTATAGAGAATATCCAGTACCATCTATTTCGTTTAATTCTGAGGTAAAATGCTTCCATTGGAGCTGAAATATTGAGCTTATTCATAGTTTTGGTTGTGGCGTTTAGGTATCAGTGTAGATAGTTAATCCCAATGTCCAGTGACACTAAATGCCAGAACAGAACTCATCCAGAGGGCGATAAAATACATCAGTACACTGAAAATGATGGCCGCGAGCTTTCTTCCTCCTGTGGGAAACCAAATAAAGCCCATCAGATAAAAGAAGATACCTCCTAGTATTCCGCCAAACGGAATGAATGTAAGTGGGATAAGCATCCAGGTTTCAAAGAGATCTTCCTTTGTCAGAATAATAAAGCTAAGGCATGATAGCGGGATGCTGGCTCCAATGATTCCTGCTACAATTGCAGATTTGATTTTGATACCTTCCAGAAATTCGATAGATGTTTTCATAATGATTGTGGTCTTGAAAGTACTTTGTAATTCAAAGTAAGTAGGTAAATTTTTTTAAGTTTTGTTTTCATTAATTAAATTTTCAAGGAATACTAGGTGCCCCTCAAATGCCTTTTTGCCTTGGTCAGTAGCCTCGTAAGTGGTCATCGTTTTTCTGCCCACAAAGCTTTTGTTCACTGAGATATATTCCGCTTTTTCAAGGTTTTTCAGGTGAGAGGCCAAGTTTCCGTCCGTTACCTCAAGGATATCTTTGAAGGAATTAAAATCATACTCCTCATTGACCATCAAGATAGACATGACCCGCAGGCGGACCACATTTTCAAAAGCTTTGTCGTAATTCCCCTTCACCTTATCTTTCGTATTTATAATACATCATTGTCCCATAGATGATATGCAATACCCCAAAGCCAATAGCCCAAAGAATCAGTCCATATCCAGGAAAGAATGCCGATATAATTCCCAACAAAAGCTGACAATATCCCAAGTACTTGATGTCATTCAGGGTGAAATTCGAGGCGTTTAGCAATCCCAAGCCATAGAAAATCAAAGTTGCCGGTGCTGCAATAGCTAGATAGCCTCTGGACATAATTGCCAGACAGAATAATCCACCTACCACCACTGGGATAAAAAGTGCCTGGATAAATCGCTTACTGGCAGGTGTCCAGAATTTATGGGCTTTTTTCTTGCTTTTGCTTAGGCTCATAACCCAGGCGGTGCCAATTGATAGGAGCATAACAATTACAGCTGTAGCCAGTAGTTTTCCGAATATATCATCCTGACTGATTGCATTGATGTTCGTCCCGAAAGGCATGTTCGGATAATAGATCCATGCATAAGCCATCCCAGCAGCAATAAGTGCATAGGTACCGGCCAATATTCCAGAAAGCCCACTAAGGGATAGGAATCTGGTACTCCTCTCCATCATGGATTTGATTTCAGCTAACTCTTGCTCTGGTTTTTTCATAGATAAAAGTACTTTGAGTTGCAAAGTAAAATCAAATATTCTATATATCATTACTCTAGAAAAAAAAATATTCAGAAATTTTTGCTGTTACCCTTATTCAAACTGAGCCAATCTCTTAAAAACTTCCTCCTTGTAAGACCTGCTTATAGTGAGGGCTTTTCCTCCAATATCCAAATATTCATGGGTATAGGAGTTTATAGCAGAGATGCTAGCAATATAGGATCGGTGAAATCGAATAAATTGATTTTCAGGAAGTTTGGTTTCGAAATTTGAAATACTTTCCCGTACTACCAGACTGCGATCATTCGTGTGAATCTTAATATAGTCCGCATAACTTTCTATATAAAGAATATCTTGAAGCGCAATTTTCTCCATTTTTCGATCTTGGCGAACAAATAAGAATCCTGACTTTTCAGGAAGAATAGTGCGGCTTTTTTGGTCGTGGGATTCTCTGACTTTCGTCACAGACTTCAAGAATCTTTCAAAGGGAATGGGTTTCAGCAAGTAATCTGTGGCTTCCAAGTTGAAGCCTTCTATCGCATATTCCCTGTGCGCAGTGGTGAATATTACCTGTATTTCTTTAGGGATAATTTTAGCTAAGGCCATGCCATCAATTCCTGGCATGTTTATATCCAAAAACACTAAATTTATTTCCTGTTGCTGAATTTCATTAAATGCCTCATTGGCATTGCTACAGCAAGCCACCAAGTCTAAGAAATCCACCTTTGCGATATAATCTCTAAGGATATCCTGTGCGATTGGTTCATCGTCAACAATGATGCAATTCATGGTACCTGCGATTGATGTTGGGTAGTAAGTATCTGGAGTTCAACTTCAAAAAATCCATCCATTCTATGAATAGTCAATGTATGTGAATTTGGATATAAAAGCTGAAGTCGCTTTTTGATGTTTTGAAGTCCTATTCCGGAGGAAGTTAAGTTTCCTTTAGTTAATGAATCATCAAAAGAGTTTTTTAGGAAAAACATTACTTTATCTCCCTGAGTTACTATTCTTAATTTCACAAAAGCATCATTCACTTGTGACTTTCCATGTTTAAAGCTGTTTTCAACCAATGGGAGAAAAAGCATAGGAGCAATCATATGATTACTTGTTTCTTTTGGGAAAGTTGATGTCACCTTTAATTTGCTTCCATGTCTCATCTTTTCCAATGCCAAGTAGTCTTTTAAATGGTCCATTTCATCTTGAAGAGGTACCAGCGTTTTTTGGGTTTGGTATAAAAGGTAATCCAGTAAGCTAGAAAGTTTAAGAATCAACTCGGGTGTTTCAGCACGCTTTGCAATAGCAGATCCATAAATGGTATTCAGTGTGTTGAACAAAAAATGAGGCTGAATTTGCATTTTAAGGTAGGAGAGTTCCTGCTGTTTGAGCTGTAGTTCACCATTTAGCAGAGCGAATTGAAGTTCCTGATTGTGCAAATGCATTTTATAGCTTTCTCGTAAGGAAGAAAAAAGTGAAGTGAATAAAACCACGATATACACACCTATAATAATCAGGTAAAGATTTTTACTGAGCATGAAACCAGTATCCATGCTTTCCCAAGAATTAATAAAAATGACTCCATAAAAGGAGGACATTGCAATCAGGAAAATGGAGATGACAAGGGTATACACTGTATATAAGGCAAACCAGTAATACCTTTGTCTAAATAAGTATTCCGGGATAAGGTGAAAACTGAAAACATTGACCATTCCAAGGGTGACAGGAAGCAAAAAAGCACCAAAAGCAAATGCGGAACCTAAATCTGAAAGGGTGATACCAAAGTAAAAAGTAAAGAAAAGAAGGGCTCCTATACAGATCGAAAACTGCATCAGCAATTTTTTAGAGAGTTCTATAAGTAGCCTTTTTAATTTCATTGAACTGGTCAAGGTCATTCAAATATTCTTATTTGCAAAGAAAATGCGATGGATGACCAGTTTTAGCCGATGGTTAACATGGTTTTGAGATTAAACCCCAAAACAGCGGTAGTTTAGGTCAAAACCTTAGTTTTACTGGTCATTGATCGCAAAACTTAAAAACGGAAATTTATTCTGGGTACACTTGTTTCATAATCAAAAACTATAACACATGAATTTACTTGGAACTGTATTAGGACAAAGCTTTATTGGCACCATTTCCGAAAGGTTTGTAGAAGGTGGATTGAATGGTATGCTACTGATTTTAGCATGTTTGCTTTTGGCGATATTTTTTACAGTCAAAGCCTTTGCTAATCTGAAGGGGGATGCTGCCATCTTTTTGAAGTATAAAAAAATGATCGGCCAAGTGGTGCTTCTTGGTTTGGTGATTTCTTTTGCCAACAGTCTATTCGGATTGATTCAGGGATTTGACGCACTTGAGGCATCTGGGGCAAATGATCCGGGGATCATCGCCGGTGGCTTGAAAATCACCTTACTTTCGCCACTTTTTGGCTTGCTCGTATTTATCCTTGGCCACACAGCAACGTTCATCCTAAGCTGGTTGAGAAATGTAAATGCTCATTAGGAAGTTAAATTTAGACCTTCCCATTATTCTCAATCTTTAAGTGAATCGAGTGAGAAGAGTTAAACCTATCTCATAGTTGTATTTAATCAAAACATGAAATGAAGACTATTTTTAATGCAATTTTACCTGCTTTATTTTTTTTTACGTCCTGTAACTATGGAGCTAAGGATTCAATAGATTCTGAAATTGAAAAAATCGAAAAGGGCCTTATAACGACTATTCAAATTGAAGGTCAACCGTTCGAAAAATACACTTTATTAGATCGGATGGATCATTACAATGTGCCAGGCATAAGTATAGCTGTTATAAAAGGTCGGAAATTACACTGGGCGAAAGGATATGGAATAGCTAACGAAGAAACTGAGGTTAATACGAATACACTTTTTCAGGCGGGCTCTATCAGTAAACCATTGGCCGCACTATCAGTTTTAAAACTAGTTGAAGATGGTATTATTGATCTTGATAAAGATGTTAATTTCTATCTAAAGAATTGGGAGATACCTTACAATGATTTCACCAAAGAACAAAAAGTAACGCTTAAGAGACTACTATCTCATACTTCCGGATTATCAGGACATGGCTTTCCGGGCTATCAGCGCGATGAATCTCTTCCTTCTTTGATTCAGGTTTTGAATGGTGAAGGAAATACACCTCCAGTTATTTTAGATACAATACCGGGTAGTATATGGAGGTATTCAGGAGGTGGATATACTCTTATGGAAAAAATAGTTGAAGATGTTAGTGGATTGAATTTTGAAAAAGTAATGAATGATAAAATCTTGAATCCGCTAGGAATGACGAGTAGTACCTATGAACAGCCTTTACCAGAGGTGCTAGCGTTATCAGCTAGTGTTGCCTTCGATAGAAAAGGTGAAATAATTGATGGTAAGTGGCATAATTATCCTGAGCAGGCCGCTGCGGGACTATGGACAACTCCGACAGAACTGGCAAAATATTGCATTGAAATTCAAGCTATCCTTGCCGGAAAAGATAATGGGATATTATCCAAAGAAACTATTGAAATGATGTTAACAAAAAGCATGAACAACTGGGGGTTAGGGCCTTCTATAAAAGGGGATAATAATTCTTTGATGTTTGAACATGGAGGTAAAAATGAGGGGTTTACAACTGAAATGATGGCTTTTGCCTATAAAGGAGATGGTGTAATCATTATGACAAACGCTGATAATGGACGTCCACTGATAAATGAAATCGTTCTGTCCATTTCAAATTACTATGGATGGGAAATCGATAATCCTGTAATGATAGAACTCAAGCAATCTGACTCTGAACAATTAAAGAAGCTGACTGGTAAATATAGATATAATGGCAAAGGAGGGGCTGTTCCAGATATAGAAGGGGAATTTGTAGTAGAAGTTAAAATGGAAAATGAAAGATTAAAAATGATTGATGAAAATGGCTATTTAAACACTCACCTTGCTCAAACTGGTATACTGGAATTCACTGAAATGGATGGAGGCCAAGTAATTACATTTCAACCGAATGATGAGAATGGTTCATATTCATTTTTATATTATGATTTTTTCCAATTTGATAAAATTGATTAAACAGTATGCCCACCAATTAGAGGTTGTACAAAGGATGGATAAGACTTAGTAAACGCAACCTCTGCATAAATCGATTTTAGTCGGTTACGAAAGAGTAGTAGCATTTGGCAAACCTACTGCAACCACAAATTTTACAAATCTGTGCAGCTACGTGCTGATGTTAGGTGGAAAGTTAAATTCATACTTTCCCATTAGTCTCAAACTATAAGTAAAATCGAACGCGAACAGTTAAATGTATCCCATTGATACTTCTTGCCCTTCTAATTTGGATTGCCTTAATCGGATTAGGAACTTAGTGGATGTGGGGTATGCAGCGTAATATTCCCAATCTGTTGATCTTACTTTCAATAGGGTATTTGATTATTGTTGTTTCCTCGATATTCATCATTAGAAACAAGTAAGTTACATTAATTAAAAACTCAGGGATATAGCGTAAAAGCCGGGAAAAAATCGCTATTCCTCTTTAGGAACTGCCATTGTATGATTGCCTGTCAGAAGACATTTCCCCTCCATCTCCACATAAGTTCTCATAAAATGATACTTGGTAGGACTGAGGCCTCTATCCACAATAGTAAATCCTGTAACTACTGCGACATTACCCGTGATTGCAACTTCCACATCGCTTTGTATTCGGGATCGTGTGTCGCTGCTTCCTTTTGCAGCTTGGTTTTCTGCTCGTTTTACTACTGCTTCTTTTGTGTCTATCATCGAAGCATGGTTATGAACCCAGACAAAATTTTCAGCTAGTACATTTTTAAAAAATTCAGGATCTGGAGCTAGATTATTTGCCTCCCACTGAGCGTCGAGCGCTTTGATAGTTTCTGCCGTCATGCAGTTGTTCTGCGCAACTGCTGAGAAAAAGGTGAATAAACTTATAAGGATGCACAGTGAGAAGAGTTTCATGTATGACAGCATATTTTTCATCTGTTTATAATTGTTTTTCAATGGTCATTACTTGTCCCGAAAATCGGGATGGAATCTCGCATGGTTGATAATCATTCCTTGGTGTGTCGCTTGCGTCATGCTCGATTTCATGTTGAGCGATTAAGATAAGGAATTTGCCAGCGTGTATGTCATCAAAAGTAATTATCCCCAGCAAATCCTATTTCAACTTTCGGGAATTAATTGATTTCTGAGAATAGCTTTACCAAGCAATAGATAAGAATTCTATATTCCTACAGGTAGAGAAGGTAAGCTACTGACTTCCATTGGATGAGGATTGCGATAATGGATATTTAATTTTATATTGAAACAGGCTTTGTATTATTTTTAATCTAGATTTTTTTCCAAAAAGTACTGGTTTAAAATCTTTTTCTTGAAATGAGAAGCTGATTAATTCCTCTTACTGGTTTTTGAAAGGAGTTGATTGGTCCGAGCCGGTTATCATCCTAGGTATTTGACTTCCACAGCACTATGTTTTTTTGTTGATATTAAATTAGTTATAGGTTAAAATAATCTATATGAAGCAAAACTCAATTACTATTCTGGTTCCTGTCATTCCAGATAAGGTTCAAGATTTATTAGATCAATTGTTAGACATTAAAATCAATTCCCAAAAAGGAATCTCTTTGAATTTTGATGCCCTCACCATTATACATTATGCTCGGTGGGTGGTGATCGATCATGGGAAGTCATGGATAAACGATAGCCAAAAAAGGAATCCAAAATTACTTTTTGTGGTGGATTACGATGGGAAAGAAGCAGCTATGCTCCATAAGTTGTGCGAAAACTCAAGTACTATTTTGGACCTGATTTATGTTTTTTGTAAAGATTATCCACCCCTGAATACCATCACCACAGAGAATAGAGTGTCTTTTTTTGTAAGCCATGTTATTAAAGATGCGGCTGTTTACATTGGGGCTCCGGGTAGAACGGTCGTGCAAATTCGGGAAGAAAAAAAGCTGCGGAATTATATACGGGAGTTTGTGAGTTCCATGTCATGGGAAGAAATGCCTGCTCAAGCTATTCATACGAAAATTAGAGAACAGGTGCTATCTGAACCTGAATTTGACTTTTTAAAAGAAGAAGACGTTTCGATGCCACAAATCAATTACATCGGGATGATTTTTTTAGTGATCGTCCTACTTGCTTTACTTCCTGTATTACTTATCTGGGTTTTGATTGTACACTTTTTTTACGAGAGAAAGGATGAGAATTTCACCCGTAAACGAAGTCAGTTAGACAATGAATATTTGGATGAACTGGAAGTTTATGAGGATTGGAAAAGCCAAAATCAATTTACTCAGCTGGTTGATATGAAGGCAGGTAAGGTTCGGTTGATTTCTATCAAATTCATGTTTTTATTATCAAATTTCCTGATCAAATTTATCTTCAATCAGGGGAAATTAATGGGGATCCCAACCATTCATTTTGCTAAATGGGTAATGTTTGAGAAAAATTCTAGAGTCTTATTTTTCTCCAATTTCGACGGTAGCTGGCAGCAATATTTGGGGGATTTTGTAGACAACAGCGGTTGGGGACTTACCGGCATATTTTCAAACACAAAGGTTTTCCCCAAAACAAACTTTTTAATTACTGGTGGTGCATACAAGGAAGAATATTTTCTCGCCTGGAGCCGCAATTCAGAGCTAGTAACTAATTTCTGGTATTCGGCCTATCCAGATCTTTCAATAAAAAATGTTAATAATAACACCAGGATTAGGGTTCAATTGATCAAGACACTTTCGGAGCGTCAGGCGGCCAAATTTCTTAAACTCCTATAGCTTATAGATATGACAATACTAGAACTAGAAAATATCCAAGGTTACCTTATCCGCGGTTATGCTCATATGTTGTATTCGAGGTTTGTTTACCTACAAATTTCAGATGCCAAGGCTTTCAAAAAATGGCTGTCTACGTCTTGGAAGGAGATGACATCCGCTAGACATATTCATGATGAGTCAAAAATCCCACCTACCCACTTGAATATAGCTTTTACACACGATGGATTGAGAGCGCTAGGGCTAAATGAAGAGAATCTTGCTGCATTTTCCAGAGAATTTCGACAGGGGATGGTCTCTGATCACCGTACCAGACTTTTGGGGGATTTTGGCACCAGTCGTCCTGAATTATGGAATTGGGGAGGTCCGCGTACTGATCACATTCATCTTTGTTTGATGATATTTGGAAATGATAAGACGTCAACGGATGATCTGGAAAAAGACAAAATAGTATGTCTTAATTATTACAGAGAGCTTGCGTCACAATTTGGTGCAAATGGGCTGACGGAATTGTTTTTTATCGATGGTCAAACACAACCTGATAACAAAGAACACTTTGGATTCAGGGATGGGATATCCCAGCCTATAATTGAGGGATCTGGAAGAGTAGGAGACAAAGATGATGTCATCAAAGCCGGTGAGTTTTTATTTGGCTACAAAAATGAATTTGGGGTTTATCCTGATACTCCTTTGATTATCAAGGAGCAAGGTGACTTAAACTTACTTCCTTCTGATGCAGAAGGAAGTGGTCAGAAGGATCTAGGGAAAGATGGGACATTTATGGTGATGCGCCAATTGGAGCAGGACGTCAACAAGTTTTGGGACTTTATGAATGAGAATACCCTGAATCCAGACGGTTCAATCAATGAGGCCGAAAGTTTGAAATTGGCGGCAAAAATGATGGGAAGATGGCAGAATGGAGCGCCAATAACACTTTTCCCTGATAGCGATCCCGGACCTAATAGTGACATCAATGATTTCGGGTATTCAAAATTCGATAAAGATGCAGTAAAATGCCCGTTTGGTTCCCACTTGAGAAGAATGAACCCAAGGGATAATGTAGATGATCATGGCATCAAAATTTCTCTAAAGCTTAGTAAACAACACAGAATAATTAGACGTGCTCGGCTTTATGGAGATATATATGAAGGATCTCCCACGATGACAACCCCAAATGGAGAGGTGGGTTTATTGTTTATTTGTTTCAATATAGATATCAGTCGTCAGTTTGAATTTCTCCAATATACCTGGGCTAATCTTCCAAAAAATAAGGAGCTCTATAATGATCCAGATCCTGTAATCGGAGTGAAAGAGACGCCAGATCTCGACGAGGAACAGAATTTCACTTTACAAGATCTACCTGTGAGCAAAACCATCAAGGACTTGCCTAGAGTAATCAAGGTAAAAGGTGGAGCCTATTTCTTCTTTCCCTCGATTAATGTGTTACGTTTTCTTTCCACCATTTAATTTGGGATACAGGATTAATCTTCTAAAAACGCCTTAGCGTTGTTTAAACCATTTTGAAGGTATTTTTTAAGAAATAGGGGGACGAATAGGGAAAGAAAGATTCGTGACAACAGGTTTTTATAGGTGAAGGTATAGACCCATCGAAGTCGTGTCTGATCATCGACAGTGTCAAACCACATGTGTCCGTATGTTTTCTTAGTGAAATGCTTGAAAATATCACTGAAGTCTGTGGTCTGGTAGGAGTAATTGGAATATGGGTGTACCGAGATGAGTTCCTCTACAAGAGTCGCCGAGTCTCCTCTTTCTACTAGTCTATTGTCCCCGACTTTTTCCCAATGGCCTCGCAGTGTACTTACTTTTATTACCCCATAAATAGGTCCGGTTTTCAATAGCCAGCTCGAAAGTTTATCCACACTAGACACGAATTTGTAGGCTGTTTCTTTGTCGCAATTGATTATGACTTCTGCCGTAGTAAAAAGGATGTGTTTTGAAGGAACCTGTTGATCGATTGTGACCTTTGTATTTGAACTACGAATGTCGTTTAGGAAGTCTGGAGAATCTTTTGGTTCAACACTAGGGAGTTTGTTTTTGTCATGACGGAATTTTGACATGTCCTCGTAAACTCTTTTTCGTACTCTATTGAATGCACCTAACGGCCTGTGCACAGGAAGGGAGTGCCAAGGGTTGAAAGAAAGATTGTCTCCAAATTCGATTTGGGCATTCGAATCAAAAACCTGTGCGTATATCGTCAGCGTGGCGACTTTGATGTATTGGGAGCTCCATGCTACGGTAGGGTCTTCTATGGGCATTGCCTCCGCATCAGTTTGAAACTGGACGAAAAAGTCAAACTTAGCTTCATTGTCATGCAAAGTTTGAGCAAGGTTATACCTCAAATAATTGTAATCGGTCGTGTTTTCCACTACGATAGTATTACTGGGTGAAGGGCGAAGATGGTATTTAACAGCACAGTCTGTTGTCCCAAACTGATAAGGCTGGGTACTCCAGTAAGGGATTTCCAGCGGATTCTCACATGCGACCTTGCTTTTGGTTGCGCGCATGATGATAGGCCAGAGAAAGGGATTTAGAATAAAGAGTTTACTTTTTATAAAATTCGAGGAAGTAATTGCCTTCAGAAGTTTACTCAATTCTTTGATGGTCTTTGCGAAGAAAGTTTCGCTGCTCATCAACAGGAAATCCTGCGTTTCAGCGAGGATTTCGTCTTCCAATATTTTTTCGCCCGGTACCCCCAGCAGTTTAATTGCGACACCTCGAATGTCCTTTTTCCTGTCTTTCTGCGGTACTGTATTTCCGTTGGAAAAGCGGACCCAGGCATTGTAATCTTTTGGTTCACCGGCAAATACACCTACTCTCAATTCCTCTGGCAAATCCCTTTCTACAGAAAAAGTAGCTTTTACGCAGCCATGCATTTTGGTATGTACCTGACGCAGCATTTTTTTGTCTTTGTACATTCTGGTGACTTGAGCTTCGAATTCCTGAAGCATGTCATAGGCAATGCGATCTTCGTCATACTGCACATATTCATGTCCTATTTTTTTTGGAGTTTCGGTTGGGTTTGACATGTTGATCAATAAAATGAGGTTAAAAAAAAAAATAAAAATCTAATGGAATGTAATTAAAAATATGCTGAAGCTGATGCAGTTGTAAAATTTATTTTGTGTTTTAAATACTGAAATTTGTATTAAATTTAGTGAAATGGTTCCCCTGAAAATCCATTTTTGTGAATTAATCACCGTATTTGGCAGATAAAACAGTTTTTTTAATGAAATCGAGCATGACGCCACACGGAGGAATGATTATAAGACCTGCGAAATTCCGTATGGCCTTTGTAAGAAAATTATAGTCATATGAAATCGAGCATGACGCAAGCGACACACAGAGGGATGATTATCTACTGCGAGATTCCATCCCGATTTTCGGGACAGGTAATGACCATAAAAAATCAATTATAAACAGATGAAATGGCAAATTTTGTATTCAGTTAATGACTCTGCCACCCAGAATTCAAAAACAGCGGGGAGTAATAGTTTTGCCACAAAAATAATCTCTCTTACAACACTCTCCCAGATAGAAACCCTAAAAGCCACTAATGAAGCATCTCTTTCAGGTGTTTCAATCCCAGGTTTTAGGAAGGTCTTGAATAATGAAAACAATGGTACAGACCTTAGTTTAAAACTTCAGTTTATAAAAGGGGAAAGTTTAAAAGACCATGTTTCAAAGCCTTTAAGCTTAAGCGAGAAAGTGAAAATTTGTGTAGCCATCACAAAAAAGCTAGTAGAAGTTCACCGAAAGGAATTTGTTCACCTAAATCTCAACCCTGAACACATCTTAATTGAGGATGATACAAATGAGGTGTTTTTCATTAGTCTAGGATTAGCTACCCAAATCAAAAGAAAAATAGGAATTGAAAGAAGGTTGGTTTTTTTTGAAGCGGATTATGATTTTATCGCTCCTGAGCAAACAGGTAGAATCAGTACTGATATCGGCTTTTACTCGGATATTTATGCTTTGGGGATAATTTTTTATTGGATTTTCACAAAGCATTTACCATTTGAATCTAAGGAAGGGGCTTCAAAAATTCATGCTCATATTGCTTTGACTCCCAAGCATCCCTCAGAGATGGCCGAGATACCACAGGTTCTTTCGGAAATGATCATGAAAATGATTGAGAAGGATGTCCAATACAGGTATCATTCCGCTCAGGGAGTTTTGTATGATTTGGAAATGATTCTATATGCCATTCAAAAGGATCTAGATATTGAGGGGTTTTTACTTGGTACACAGGATTTATCGGGCGTATTGATGTTTTCAGATCAACTTTATGCCAGAGATAAACAAATCAAACAGCTAAGAGACGCTTTCGCCAAAGTATCCAATAATGGTAAAAACCTAGTTTATGTTTACGGCAACTCAGGGGTTGGTAAATCGGCCTTGGTGGAGCGCTTATATCGACCGGTAGTTCAGGCAGGAGGCTTTTTTATTTCCGGTAAGTTTGATCAACTCCGGGCTGATGTTCCTTACTCGGCTTTTTCTCAAGCCTTGGGGAAGTTGACCAACCAAATTTTGCTTTTGAATGAAGTTGAGCTGAACAAATGGAAATCCAAGCTTCATAGTCTCTTGCAGCCCATTGGTAGGGTGTTATTTGAGGTTATTCCCGGGCTAGAAAAATTGCTGGATAACGAGCCCGATATCCCTACTTTGACGGGCGCCGAAGCCCAGTTAAGATTTAATTATGCCCTCACTAGGTTTTTTCAGGTCTTTGCTGAATTGGGAAAGCCAGTGTTTATTTTTATAGATGATCTCCAGTGGTCTGATGTCTCTTCTCTGGATTTGATGAAAACTATCCTCGTCGATTCCGAACTCAATAATATTTTAATAGTAGGAGCATACCGGGATAACGAAATCACGCCAGGACATTTATTTCTTCAGTTTAAAATGGAATTGGAGGGCCAGGGTATTAGGCCTGAAGAAATATTACTGGAGAACTTAAAGGAAGAGGATATCCGACGTTTAGTTATCAATACGCTAGGAAAATCTGATAGGCCCTTAGATGAATTAGCATCTATTGTTTACAAAAAGTCAGTTGGAAATGCGCTGTTTGCCAATCAATTTTTAAAGGCAATTTACAAGAATGAGATGTTGTTTTTTGATAGCGATGAAGGCTCATGGAAATGGAAACTAGATAAGTTGATCAGTTATAATGTAGAGGGGGATATCGTCAATTTGTTCCTTGAAACTATCAATGAACTTCCTCCAGACACCATTTCGATTCTGAAACTAGCATCCTGTATTGGAAACAAATTCTTCTTGCAAGATTTGGTGAGTATCTCAGAACAAGAAAATGAGAAAGTAGCCCAAGACTTCAACCTTGCGTTGGATTTAGATCTGGTCATAGAAAGTTTAGATGGTAGTTTTTATTTCGTTCATGACAGAGTTCAGCAAGCAATCTATTCATTGATTGACGAAAAAGGGAAAAAGGAAAATCATCTTAAAATCGGTAGGACTCTTCTGAAAAACACCAAGGAAAAGGGTCCAAGAGAGGGTATTTTTGAAATTGTGAATCAGTTCAATTTTGGCAAGGAATTAATTTCAGATCCTGCAGAAATAAAAACGCTTTGTGAGCTCAACAGCATTGCAGGGCAGAGAGCTCAAAATTCAACAGCCTATGTTCTGGCAAAGCAGTATTTCGAAAACGCGCTTCTACTCCTCACTGCTGACTCTTGGGAAATGGATCGAGATTTTACCTATGATCTCTACCTAAAGTCTGCCATAGCCGCCTATCAATGTAACAATCAAGAAATGTTTGGAAAGTATACCGCATTACTTGATACTAATGCCAAAAGCACGTTGGATAAGTTGAAGTTAGCCGATCTAAAAATCCAAAATGCAAATGTTGAAAATGACCAAAAGAGAGTAATTGAAATAGGACTGGAGATACTTCGGTCTATTGACATAGATTTAAAGCCCCATCCTAGCCAGCTGAACGTGCTGTTTGGGTTTTTCAGGACAAACTTAAGATTGGCTGCCTTTTCCGAGGACAAGATTCTGCATCTCCCTGAGATCAAGGACGAGAAGTTGCTGATAGCCATGTCTATCATGCATCATATGGCATTGGCGGCATATCTCACTGAACCCAATTTGCTTCCATTGATCATGTTTGAATTGATCCGGCTTACACTGAAATTTGGATTAGGTCCTAAGACCCCAATGGCATTTGTGGTTTTTGGCTATATCAATATTGCTTTTATGGGCAATATGACAAAAGGGCTTAGGATGGGGCAATTGGGTAATAGCGTTTTTGAAATTATCCAAGATGAAGACGAGTTTGTCTCCTTTAAGCAAGTGTATGTGATGTTTATTTCGCATTGGCTAAAACACCTGGCGGAAAGCATCCCAGAACTGGAAGAGGCATTGAAAAAAGGGCTTGAAACTGGGGATTTTGAATTCACTTCCATCATTGGGCAGCTGATTATTTATTGGAATTTTTATGGTGGGGAGCCTATTCCTAAGATTTTACTTCGAGGAGAATTGCTCAGCAAACAAATCACTCCTCTAAATCAAATCATGCAAATCAAGCGAATTGATTTGTTTCGACAGTCCGCTTTAAGTCTAGTGGAGGGAGTAAAAGATTTTGAAGTGTTGAGTGGGGAGATTTTTGACGAGCAAAAGATAGACTTTCCAGATGAACCAGCTTTTAGCTTGTACTATCATAATCTTTACTCGCAAAAGAAGGTTTTGAGCCTTATTTTCAATCAAAATGAAACAGCTTGGAAGTTCTGCTGCATGGAGAAATTACATCTAATTCCTGTAAAGGGATCCATCACTGAGATGCTGTTTTTTTATTACGAAAACCTCTGTATTACCCCGATTTTTCATTCAAGATCTACTTCCGAACAAAAGTCACTTTTGAAAATATGCAGAAAGAATATTAAGCTGATCGGGGGACTAGTGAAGCATTCTGAAGTGAATTTCCAACATCGCCATGAGTTTATGAAAGCAGAGTACGAAGCCCTTAAGGGTAATTTTGACAAAGCAGTTAAGTCATTTAACTACGCAATAAGGTATGCTAGAATACATAAATACATTCAGGATGAGGCTTTGATGTGGGAGAGAGGAGGAATATATTTTAATTCCCAGCAACAACCCGAGGCTGCCCAATTCTATCTATCGAATGCCTACAAATCCTATGAAAAATGGGGGACAAAGGCCAAACTTGTTCAAATGAAAGAGACATATGCTGGATTTATTTCAGCAGAGGAAATTGGAATGAATGCCAATATTCTCGACTTAGATACTATCCTAAAGACCATTAAGCTGATTTCCGGTGAAATGAAGTTGGAGACTATTCTCACTGGCCTGATGCAGTTGGTGAGTGAGAATGCCGGAGCAGATCGGGCATTTCTTATCACAATCGAAAAAGACAGTAAGCTGATCAAAGCTTCAATTGATAACTCCACCAATGAAATCCAGGTACTACAAAACATTCCTTACGATGAGTTTGAAGAAATCAGCCATTCAGTAATCAATTATGTGCTCAGGTCAGGGGAGACGCTGGTGTTGGAAGATGCTACTAAGACATTGCCGTATTCAGATGAGGGTTATATCAGTGAAAATAAAATCAAATCCATTCTGTGTATTCCTCAGAAGCATTCTGGAGTAGGTTTTTCATTGCTATATCTGGAAAACAGATTGCTTTCCGGGGCTTTTACGAAGGAGCGCATTGAGATCCTGCAAGTGATGGCTACTCAGACTGCCATTTCACTTCAAAATGCGATGCTTTTGGAGAGCACAAATCAGCTCAATGAGAAATTGATTCAGGAAGTAGAAGTGAGAAAAGAGGTGGAGGAAAATTTAAGACTGAACGAAAAGAGGCTTGAGGAGTACAATGCAAATCTTGAGTCAAAGGTGAAAGAAAGAACATTGGATCTTCAGATTGAAAAAGAGAAATCTGATGAGCTCTTGCTGAATATTCTGCCATTTGACATTGCCAGAGAATTGAAGGAGAAAGGGGCTGCGGAGTCCAAAAAGTATGAAAGTGTAACCGTGCTATTCACTGATTTTAAGGGTTTTTCGATTATCGCAGAGCAGATGAACGCGGTTGAGCTCGTATCTGAAATTGATTTTTGTTTCAAAGAATTTGATCGGATTATCCAAAAGCATGGAATCGAAAAAATTAAAACTATAGGAGATTCTTACATGGCAGCGGGAGGAATTCCGGTAGAAAACAAAACACATCCTCTTGATGTCATCAACGCAGCATTTGAAATACGGGATTTCATCGAAAATCATAAAGAAAAAAACAGACTTGAGAGCAAACCGATTTTCGAACTTAGGATTGGAATCCATACCGGAAATATTGTAGCCGGAATCGTGGGGCTGAATAAGTTTGCGTATGATATATGGGGAGACACGGTGAATCTCGCCTCAAGAATGGAAAGTAGCAGTGAAGCAGGGAAAATCAATATCTCCGGCGCCACTTACGAACTTGTTAAAGATCATTTTTCGTGTACTCACAGAGGAAAAGTACTCGCCAAAAACAAAGGAGAAGTGGATATGTATTTTGTAGAGAGGTTGAAAGTGAAATAGTGGTCGATCAATCAATACATTTATTTTCCTGCTAATAAATTAAGAAGTAATTCAAAAACATTCCAGAAGATCCGGAATGGGAAAAGTCAATAAGGTTTCTAATTGATAACCGCATTAATCTTCTCCCACAGGGCCTCATCAAATCCGGACAAGGCAAAATTTGGATTTGCTGGGTCTGAGGCTTTTCCCATTCGGATGATGACAAGTTTTTTGCTCGGTACCACATAGATTCGCTGATCTTCTGCACCCATTGCAGCATACATGTCAGCTGGTGCAGAAGCTATCAAAGGTCCCGGATAGACAGTTTGTCCGCCGGGTAGCATAAACTGGTTTTTGCCGTTGAGCCACCACAGGTAACCATAAGAAGGATTGAGGTTTTGGGATGTATTGATACATTGGGTGAAAAATGTTTCCTCAATCACCTGTTCCTCCATCCACATTCCCTTATTCAAGGCAAGAAGCCCAAACTTAGCCATGCTTCGGGTACTGCTATGGTAAATTTTAAAGATGAGTCCATTGCTCCAAAATCCGTCCATCCCGATCTTATTCTTCAATCTAGAACCGAAAAAAGGCTCAAAACCTTCTCCGCTTGCCTCTCCAACCACGTCCATGAGCTTTTGAAATACATTGTGATAGGACCATCTGCTGCCGGCATCAGCCAGGTAAGTTAAATTGGACTTGATCACCAGCTGTTTGGAATCATCGATCCCCGAAGTCATGCTCAGTAGGTGCTTTGAGTTAATCAGATTTTCTTTGTCAATGGGTTCGCTCGTCCATCCATCACCCAAATACTCGGAAACCTTGGTGTTAATGTCAATCAGACCTTCCTGCTGGGCTATCCCGATTGTGCTGGCAACAAGGGTTTTTCCAGCACTGTTCCATTGCCAAGTAGCACTTGCGGAATGTCCGTCAAAGTATTCTTCCAGTGCGATTCTTCCATTGACTAGAATCAGGAAGGATTTGGTATTTTTTGACTCCAAAAAATCCAGTAGAGCAGGCACCTGACTTTCATTCCAACCCAAACTTGAGATCGGAATTGTTTCCCAAATTGAACCACCGGAGGGCGGGAAATACATGGATTCATCGAGTGGAGGCGGATTTTCATTCTCCTTAGGATTGCATGAGACGCCACCGTAAAAGAACAAAACCAAAAGCAGGAGAGGAATTCTCATGAGTTGAAATTTTAGGTTAAGACTCGATTCTAATCGGAAGGTTTAAAAAACTAAGAGAATGAATTTTTTTAGATTTTAAAGGCTTTTGCTGAATAATACAAAAGGTCTTAAGAGGAAGTTAGCTGGAACTTGAGGTAGATAATTGGCTAAATAATCGAGCTTTAAATCCATAAGAATGGTGTAATATGTTTTGTCAGAAAATCTTAGAATTTAAGCCTATTGCGTACTCTATTTCAAATCTATATGGAGCTGTAAGGTGCTTAAAATCTTCTCTGCTCTTGACCTCAGATCTTCCAAGTCATTTTTTTCTTGAATAGTTTGTTTTCCTTTTCTAAAAACCATCTTGGCATGTCGAACTAGGGCCTTTTTATGTGAATCTTCTTTTGCGAAGCCGTTAATTAAAATCAATGCCTCCATCAACCTGATAATTACGGAAGGACTTCCTCCGGAATACTGGCGGATTTGGTTGAAAGATGCATCTAAAACACCCTCAAAGTCCATTGTATCTGCAATGATTCGAAGATTTCCATCTGAATCATAACGATATTTTGATGGGAATTTTGCATGAACCAAATAGGAAAGTGTCGCTGTCAAGTTATCGATACAAGCAATGGCAGTAAATGGATCATTGATACCTGGAGAGATCGCTCGCGAGGCTATTTCTACCATTTGGTGGATGGAAAATTCCAAATCTTGCTGCGCAGTTTTGGTTTCACCTATTACAAAATGGCTTAGGATCTTATCTATTTCTTTCTCTTCTACAATCCTATTTGAGAAAATCAATCCAATATCCATTCCCTTAATCAAGAAGGCGCCGGGTCTATAATTCAGTTCAAACAATACATCGTGAGTGGCAACGGCTTTCATTAAAGATTCTCCGTCGATATACTGAAGATAGCCGTTTTTAGGTGATTTGACGGAGATTTGATTTTGGTAACTTGATAGTATCTTTTTGGAATCTACTTTTCCGTCTGTTTCTTTTTCATCACCTATCCGGTCAGGAAACAGGTTTTCAACTTGATTAGAGATGAAATTTGAAATATCCGAAACCACCTTGTCTGCCTGAATGCTGGTTGCAATCTGGTGAATAAATGTGATCAGGAGAATGATATTGACAATGGCTGCGAAAATTGCAATTAGTATAGAAATCGAAGGGATAAACGTGTAATCGTCATTGCCCTTGATGGCGATCAAAACAATCAGACAATAGAGATAAGTAGAGATATACGAGCCCAACACCACCTGATTGAGCCGAACGTACATGAATTTTTTGATGAGCCGGGGCCCGAACTGCGAGGAGGCAAGAGTCAATGCAACCAATGTAACGGAGAATACTGTTCCTGCCACGCCGATCATCGCACCTGAAATGGTGGAGAGGATAGTTCGGGCAGAATCCGAACTGTTGACCACAAAAAAACGAAACCAACCATCCTGCGAAATACTGACAGTGTTATCTAAATAGACTGATCCCACAGCAAGGAGAATGGAAGAAATCAGGATGGATACCGGCAAAAACCAAAATGTCGTTAATAATTCTTTCCAGAAAAAGATGAGTTTCTTCATGCTGACAAGATAAGGGTATTGCAAGGGTAATTTTGAATTGCTTTATGAAAACTCAATTCGAAGAGTGTCTCATTACGAATCAATTGTGAAAATTTCCTACGTGAATTAAAAGATTTGAATATAATTCATATCTAAAGCCCGTAACATTTGTCCCAGTTTCATGTATTTATAATTTTCTATCAAAAGTCATAACCTGTCCCGTGACGAAGGAAACGGGATAGCCTGTCCCGTCCCGATAGTTATCGGGCTTGATTCGGGAGAATCTCTCACACGTCAGGCAGGGAATCTCGCAAGGCTGATAATCATCCCTCTGTCTGTTGCTTGCTTCATGCTCGATTTCTTATGAATGTCAATAGCTGGATTGGAGCCTTGGGTTTTCAAGACTTTATCTATTACTTCCATATCTTATGATCTGTTTATTCTCAAAATCCCTGCAAACTATGAGAAATGCATTCTTATGTTTTCTGATTTTCACCATTTTTTCTTGCAAATCTTCTCCCTCTCAGGAACCCTCAGGAGAATTTATCAAAGGTGTCTATGGCAATCCAGGAACTTTGCTGAAAGCCGGATATTCCTTTGACTCCTTGGGAATGAATGCCGTTTTTGTGAGGAGTGGATCGCTCAATCGGGAGTTTTATGAGACTTCCAGAAATCAGGGAGTCAAAATTTTTGTCGAGTTCGCCACCCTTAATGGGAAGGATTATTTGACTGATCATCCTGACGCTTGGCCAATTGACGAAAAAGGTGAAAAATCACCTCCCGCGGATTGGTTTATGGGGATTTGTCCAACCCATCCTGGATTCAAAGAATTTCGGTCCGAGGAATTGAAAAAAATCCTTCGAAATTATGACGTAGATGGTGTTTTTCTGGATTACGTACACTGGCATGCTCAGTTTGAGACAACTGAGCCGATTTTGCCTGAGACTTGTTTTTGCGATCGATGTACCGAAGCTTTTGCTACAAGTATCGATACGGTGATTCCGGGTGAAACTATTTCGGATCGGGCATCATGGATTTTGAAAAATGTCGATCCTCAGTGGCGAAAATGGAGAGTGGATGTGCTGAATGGATGGGTAGAGGATATGGGGGAAATCCTGAAATCCCAGCAGCCTTCGGCGAAATTAGGCGTGTTTCATTGTGCCTGGTATCCCACCGATTATGATTCAGTTTTGTACAGAACGATGGGCTTGGATCCTGTAGCCTTGGCCGAGCGAGTAGATGTCTTAGCCCCCATGCTTTTTCATCACATGAAAGGAAGACCAACCAGCTGGGTAGGGGAGTATGTGGCTTGGCTGGGGCAGACACTGGAGGTAGAAAAAAAGGGAAGACCGCAAATCTGGCCAATTGTCCAATCTCATAATAATCCGGGAATAGTCAGCCCTGAGGAGTTTCATGAGGTGATGATCCAAGGCTCAAAGTTCCCTGCTACAGGAATCATGATGTTTTCAGAGCAATCACTACTCGACGATCCGGATAAAATCCGTGTTATGAAGGAGCTTTATTCGAAGGATAGGCCCGAATGAGATTGATTTTACTATTCAATTCCTCCTGCAATGGAGATAAGGTGGGAATTAAGTTTTCACTCCCATTTCACATGCTTACGCCAGTTATGCTGCTCCTTGAAGCCTAGGACTTCACGGATTTTTTTATTTGAAAACAATGCCTCATGTCCCTCCAATTCACGGGTGATTGGCACACCTGGGAAAAATCGCTCAGCCAAGCCTTTGCTTGGGATAATCGCACCGTTGTGATCGTTTCCGGCATTGAAAACCTGATAACCAAGGCCATCTTTTTTCAAACATAAATCCACAATCTGGCCCAAGTCATACGCATCAATGTAACAGAATGCATTCCTACGACGCACCTCTGGGTTTTTGAAATAATGAGGAAACAGTTCCGTGTATTCATGCGGCTCAATCACATTTCCGATACGAAGGGCATAAATATCAACCCCTGAGCGTCGTTGGAAGCTGCGTGCAGTTTTCTCATTTACCACTTTCGACAATCCGTAGCTATCCATGGGGTCCACATCATAGTCCTCCTCCAGAGGCAGCGATTTTGGGTCGGTTTGCCCATCTGAAAAGCAGATGCCATAAGTGGTTTCTGAAGAAGCAATAATAATCTTCTTAATTCCCAGCTTTACAGCCGCCTCTATCACATTGTAGGTACCGATGGTATTGACCCGAAAAGTTTCATTGTCAGGATTGATTAAGATTCTGGGCACGGCTGCGAAGTGTACCACCGCATCAAATTTCGGGATGCCATTACCTGGCTCCAATTCATCTAAACCTGCATAGGAACTCATGGCATTGAACATTTGTCCGGAATCCGTAATATCAGCTATCAGATTATCCACCCCTGGGTTATCCAAAGGCTTGAGGTCAACATTCATCACTCGATGTCCTTGGTCGAGTAGGTAGTGTATTACGTGTTTTCCTGCTTTTCCCGATCCCCCTGTAAAAAATATCCTCATTTTAGGTATGTGTTTTTATGGTTTATTATTGGTTTTCAACTGCCCCTCTGCGTCTTTTGATATTTCTTCTCAAGTCCACATTGGCGAACACTAATTTAGGAATAAATGATTAGGATGTTTTTTGAAAGTGAATGGGTAATGGATTCCTTAGTATCGGTGGAATGATTTGTTTGTGGCTGTAAGCTCAATGGGTATAAGGTTTATTAATCAAAAAAGGAAATAAGCTAAATATCCCAGAATCACTAAAACTCCCAGCAACCACAACATCCAATAAGGTTTTTGATTTGATGGATTTTTACCCCAAAAAGCCAAAGTGAGCTTCATCATCAAAGGGCGGTTCTTCGCAATCCAGTTGTAGCCGTGATCACTTATTGACTGAAAGAACCCCGGCTTTTGATACCAGCGATGCCAGTTTTTTTTTGGTTTTCTGAAATACCAAAAGGTTCGATAAGCAGAATCCGGTCCACTAAAAACAGCCCCATCTGTCTCGATCAATCTAGATGCTTTTTGGAATTCTTTAATTGGGATATCAGGGAATTCAGAAACAACTTCCTGATAAGTCTTGTAAATCAAACCTACTGTTTTGCTCTTCCATATGATAATCCAATACTTGCAAAATCCACATTCCCCATCCCAGATAAATATGGGCTGTTTCGGAGGATAGGAAGTTTTTTGGATTTTGGTGAACATAAGAGGATATATAAAGTAAAAAGATTGAGTCTGACATACCTAGACGGATTTCGGCCGTTAATGATTTGGGCAAGACTAATTTATATGTATATCCGCTTTTCTACCAGTAAAGCGATAAAAGCATTATAGGATTCGGAAAAACACTAGGTCAAGGCCACTTCGGTCATCTGTCATCGGCCTACCTCGCTGTGGCGGGTCTTCCAGCCAGTAAAACAAAGAAAATATGGCTACTGGCATCATTAGGGATAATCATATTAGTTTAAATAATTCATCATAGATTTTTCATTATTTACACTCCGAAACTGATTACTTTTGCTGTATTCAATTACTAATGAATGTTATTAGATTTAATTACCGCAGTGCTTTGGAGCATTTCCCCTTTTGGGGAGGCTAAAGTTGGAATTCCCTACGCCTTACTAAAGGGTGTGAATATTTATTGGGCTTTTATTTGTAGCTTTTTGGCTAATTTGTTGGTCTTTCCAATAATGAATTTCTTTTTTGATGTACTCAATCGGTACTTTTTGAAGTGGTATTATTACAAGAAGGCTGCGATTTTTGTAGGTCGCCGTGCAAAGGCGGGAGCAGGAAAAAACGTTAAGAAATATGGTTTTTGGGGCCTAATGGTTTTCGTGGCAATGCCTATTCCGGGAACTGGGGTTTATGCTGGAACTATTGCTGGATATCTTTTTGGATTAGAGCGGAAAAAGGCATTTTTTGCGAATGCTATCGGCATTTTCATTTCATGCGCAATTGTTTGGGGTGTTACTTTGACGGCAATGCAAGGATTTAACAATTGAAGCGCTGGAAACAAGTTATTAGCAAGATCCGCCACTACTGATCTTGATCAAATCCAATTCAGCTAATTCCTTACTTTTGATAGTAAATCCAATCTACCTGAGCTACGACTTCGCCAGACTTTGAGTTGACATTCGATTAAAGGACTCAAATAGTGTCTTGTCCTGAAAATAGGAATAGGAAGGTGCTTTTGCGGCTATACCAATTTGACATTTCATTCATTTGGTTGCCCTTTTCCTGAAAAGTAGAAGTACAAAACAATTATAAGGGATGTAATAGCTAAAAATATTGGTTTGGTGTAGAGGTTTTCTGATCTAATTATAAGAAGGTAAAACAGGCCTAATGCGATTAGCACTATCCTATAAATTTTCAAAGCTTTTTCACTCATGTTAATTCCCCACAGCTATGGGTTTATGCCAATTTTGTGAATATCGGAATTACCCTGAGGCTTTGCAAATATTCCTCTATATCTGATAGGTGAATCTCCCACACGTTGGATTTCGAAAACTTGAATCATTTCCACTAACCTTCCGTTACTCTGATCCCTCCTTTTAAAATATCCCAATGTGAATTTAAAAATCTTCATTTGGGATTAGCGACGGGCGAAAGTATCTTTGTAACCAATTCATTAAAACCGATCTATTTTGGCAAATAAAACTGTAAAAGTTGGCTTAGTCCAGTTGAGTTGCTCTCCGGATGTGACCGAAAATATGACAAAAACCATCGCCGGTGTGAGGGAAGCTGCGGCCAAAGGCGCACAGGTAGTAGTTCTTCAGGAGCTTTTTCGTTCCCTCTATTTTTGTGATGTAGAAGACTATGAAAACTTCAAACTTGCTGAAGCGATTCCTGGTCCGTCTACTGATACACTTGGCGACTTGGCTAAAGAACTGGGTGTAGTGATCGTCGCTTCTCTTTTTGAGAAAAGAGCAGAGGGATTGTATCATAACACCACAGCAGTTTTGGATGCAGATGGAGCTTATTTAGGCAAATACAGAAAAATGCATATTCCTGATGATCCGGGATATTTCGAGAAGTTTTACTTTACTCCCGGAGATCTGGGCTATAAAGTTTTCCAAACCAAATTCGGAAAAATCGGCGTGCTCATCTGTTGGGATCAGTGGTATCCGGAAGCAGCAAGAATTACTGCACTGAAAGGGGCTGATTTCCTTGTGTATCCTACGGCTATAGGCTGGCACAAGGATCAAGCTCCTGATGTCAATGACGAGCAATACGGTGCTTGGCAAACCATTCAGCGTTCTCACGCCGTTGCAAATGGAATTCCTGTGGTATCTGTCAACCGTTGTGGTCACGAAGGTGATATGAAATTCTGGGGAGGTTCTTTTGTAGCCAATCCTTTTGGCAGAGTAATCTTCAAAGCAAGCCATGACGAAGAGCAAATCCATGTGGAAGAACTTGATTTTGCCAAATCTGATCAGTATCGCACGCACTGGCCTTTCTTGAGAGATCGTAGAATTGACTCTTACCAACCCATTACCAAACGATTCCTAGACGAAGAATAGCGCCATCATGACAGACATCTTTGCATTAGCCAAATCGGGAGAAAAAACTCCTGCTGAGTTGGGATACTATTTTCCTGCGGAATTTGCGCCACATACAGCCACTTGGTTGAGCTGGCCGCATAAGGAAGGTTCTTGGCCGGGGAAACTCGATACAATCTTTGCGCCTTATTCCGAGTTTATCAAATACGTGGCTCTTGGCGAAATCGTCAATATCAATGTTACAGATGAAGCAATGAAAGCTTTTGCTTTGGCACATTTAGAAAAAGCCGGGGTAAACATGGCGAATATCCGTTTTCATTTCTTTCCGACTAATGATGCATGGTGTAGAGACCATGGTCCTGCATTTCTGATCAATCCTGAAGCAGATGTGAAGAAGGTTTTGGTGAAATGGAATTACAACGCATGGGGAGAAAAATATCCTCCCCACGATTTAGATAATCAAATTCCTATCAAGATTGCTGAGGAGCTGGTAATTCCATGTTTCAAACCAGGGATTGTCATGGAAGGTGGCGCAGTGGAATTCAATGGAAAAGGAACGTTGCTGACCTCTGAAGCATGTTTACTGAATGAAAATAGAAACCCACACCTGAAGCAGGATAAAATCGAACGCTACCTGCAGGATTATTATGGGGTAAATCACATTCTTTGGGTAGGAGATGGGATTGTCGGAGACGATACTGATGGGCACATCGATGACATCACGCGCTTTGTCAATGAAGACACAGTGGTGACCGCGGTGGAAGAAAATATTGTAGATGAAAATTATCAGCTCCTTCAAGAGAATCTGGAGAGACTGCATAAAATGCGTTTGGAAAATGGTAAGCAATTGAATGTGGTGGAGCTACCCATGCCTGATCCGGTGATCTGGGATGATCAGCGGCTGCCAGCATCCTATGCCAATTTTTACATTTCCAACCATGCAGTGGTAGTTCCTACTTTTAGAGATAAAAAGGATCAGCAAGCATTGGATATTATTTCGGATTGTTTTCCTGATCGAAAAGTGGTAGGAGTTGATTCGACTGATATTATCTGGGGTTTGGGTAGTTTTCATTGTTTGAGTCAGCAGGAGCCAGCTGTGTAGTAAAAAGTCTCCCGCAAAGGCGCAATGGCGCAAAGAAATCTCGTTTTTAAGCACACCATTTTGTGTTACCGTCATTCTTCCTCGCAATGATGTGCTCTACACAGAGATTGCTTCTTCATTCTTCATAGCCGTAATGTTCAAACGGGACTTATAGACTTGCTATCAATAAATACAAAGGTTCCGTCATTGCGAGCGACGTAGGAGCGCGGCAATCTGGATATACTACAAGTTCCTGTTGTTCCGTACTGAGATTACGTCGTCGTTCCTCCTCGCAATGACGATAGCTAATCTGGTTGTAGTACAGCGTAAAGATTACTATATTTTTTGATGCAAAAAGGAGGAGCAGTGTATATCATGACAAATGCCAGACATACTGTATTGTATACTGGTGTGACAAATGATCTAGTTCGAAGAATTTATGAACATAAAAATAGGCTAAAACCAGAATCCTTTACTTCTCAGTACAATTTGACAATGCTGGTTTATTATGAGTCATTTCATTCTATTGAAGAAGCAATTGCAAGAGAAAAGCAAATCAAAGGTGGCAGCAGGAAGAGAAAGGAAGATTTAGTAAATGCGATAAATCCTGACTGGGTTGATTTATGGAGTAAAGTTAGGGAATGGTAAAAGTTAAGTCATTATAACCTTGTCATTGAGATCTTCCACAGACGGAGAAGTAATCGCATTTTATAGTACACCATTTTGAGTCCGTCATTACGAGGCACGAAGCAATCTGGTTATAGTACAAGGTTTGGGGGTTCCGTCATTGCGAGCGACGTAGGAGCGCGGCAATCTGGATATCCTACAAGTTTCTGTTGTTCCGTACTGAGATTGCGTCGTCGTTCCTCCTCGCAATGACGTGCTCAAGACAGAGATTGCTTCGTTCCCGAAAGTTGGGGACAGGCTGTGCCTCCTCGCAATGACGAGAAAAACTGCCTACTGATTAATCACTCTTCCGTCTTCCATTTCAATAATCCTGTCAGTGCCAGCGGCGAATTCAGGGTCATGGGTGACGATTAGCATGGTTTGTCCAAACTCCTGTGCGAGTTCTTTGAACTTGTTGTAGACAATATCCGAGTTTTTCTTATCGAGATTTCCTGTTGGTTCATCACCCATAATCAGCAAGGGGTCATTGATCAAAGCTCTGGCAATTGCCACCCGCTGTTTTTGGCCTCCGGAAAGTTGGTTGGCTTTTTTCAGGGCATGTTCTTCCATCTCAAAGATCTTCAGTTTTTCCATGGCTCTATGCTCCAATTCTTCTCTGGAAAACCTGCCCAATTTTAGACCGGGAATCATAATATTTTCGAGAACTGAAAATTCATTGAGGAGGTAGTGAAACTGGAAAACAAAGCCGATTTTTTCATTTCGAAGCTTTGCCAGGTAATTTGCAGGCTTGCCAGTGATCATTTCCTGATCTATCCAAAGCTCTCCCGCAAATGCGGTATCCATGGTAGATAAAATATATAGGAGTGTAGATTTCCCGCAACCTGACTTCCCAACTACAGAGACAAATTCACCTTTTGGAATATCAAAAGTGATTTCTTTCAACACCTGAGTTTCCTTGGGGCTATAAAAAAACTTATCAATGTTTCGGGCTTCCAAAACAGTGTCATTTTGCTGTTTCATTTTCCTCTGATTATATCTACCGGATCCACGATACTAGCTTTTCTGGCCGGAAAAAACCCTGCCAGATAGGTGGTTACTAAACTAAAAACACCACCGATCAGGTAATACTTAGAGTTGAAATCCACCGGAAATGTTTTTATAGTAGGAAGTGCTTCCGTCTCAAAAGGGATTTGTTCGATTCCCAAGCAGGCAAAATAGCCAAAGAGTAGCCCGATCCCTCCTCCAAAAACTCCAATAGAAACTGCAATTGTAATGAAAATCCGCCTAACATCTGAGCTATTAAAACCGATGGCTTTCAAAATTGCAATGGTGTCTAATTTCTCGTAGATCATCATATTCAGGATATTGTAAATCCCGAAGCCAGAAACCACTAATAAAGTAATCCCTACGGCATAACTTATGAGTGAACGAATGCTAGTTCCGGTTTCAAACTGTGCATTGACAGTCTGTATGTCATCTGCCTCTATTTCAAAAATGTCACGATATTCATCAGCGAAGGCGGGAGCTTGGTTAAAGTCATAGAGTTTTACTTGAATATCCGTCAGGTAAGAATTTGGTTCACCCATTATTTTTTGGACGGTATTGATGGAGGCGAAACTGTTCGAATTATCAAATTCGGCCAATCCAGATTGATAATAACCTACTACTTTGAGCTGTGCTTTATTGCCATTTGCGGTGGTCACCTGGATTACATCTCCAATATCTGCCAACATTCTATCCGCTGCACCTTTTCCTAAAATAATGCTGTTGGTTTGGACTAATGCGGCGGGATTTCCAAAAGTAACATAATCTTGAAAGGCAAATAACTCAGTTTCCTTTTCAGGATCAATTCCGTTTATGACTCCAGTTAGATCAATGCTTCCTACATTGTAGAAGACCTGTGCCGCTATTTTAGCACTTACACCTTTCACCCTAGGATCCTTCTCAAGTGTCTGTAAAATAGGGTCTGAATTATAAATTGACAATCTTGAATTACTAGGTTTTATGGATCGGATAACGTTGATCCCAGAACCAAACTCCGATGAAAGATCAATGGGCTGGTTTGGATTAGGTTTGATTTGATTGTAGAACCTGACATGCGGAGTCCTATTAAGCACTAAGCTGTCCAGCATGGTGTTTAGGCCATTCATAAAGCCAAGCAATGCGATAAACATCGTAATGCTAAACGTCACTCCAACAGCGGCGACTAACGTTTGCTTCACACGTGCAAACATTAAAGCTTTAGCCAGTTCGATTATCAGTGACCATTTCATAGACCTGGCTTAATAATTCTGGTATCTGAAGTTATTCCTTCTATTATTTCGGCAAATTGATAGTTTCGGAGTCCTACTTTTACCGAAAGCGTATCCTCATTTTCATTGATCACCAGAGAATCTGCAATAAGATAAGACCTTGGAATTACCAGCGCTTGCTCCCGAACTTCAGTGATAATATTCGCTTCTAAACTCAGATTTGGATAGAGTTGGGGAGGAGCTGTAGTAAATATGCCTTCAACTTTAAAGCCTTTTGTTTGGGCATCCATGATGGGATAGATTTTTTCAACTACAGCTTCAAAAGCCTGTCCTTTGTAACTATCCATCGACACAGAGATCACTTGCCCTACTTTCACTTTAGAGATATCATATTCATCCACTTGGAGTTCCAGAAGGAAATCATTGGCACTTCCTAAAACTGCCAAAGCCACTTGTGGCGTGACCATTTCTCCTTTTTCTTTCAGCAAGGCATAAACCTTTCCATTGATTTTGCTTTTTAGCACATAGTCACTTTCCAGAACTCGACTAATTGCGAGGTTTTTCGAAGCACTGCTGGAGTTAAATTGGATCTCTCTTTTTAAATCATTGTATCGGATTACAGAAGATTCATAAGCTGTCTTCGAATTTTCCCAGTTCAGGCGTTTTTGCTCAAACTCCACCTCAGTTCCGATTTTTTGATCGTGCAAGTTCTTTTGCCGAACATAAAGGAGAGAATCGTTTTGCATCTTACTTTTCGCTAGATCGATGGTAAGTTGAAGATCTCTCAATTTGGATTGATTGGCCTGAAGATCTGCATAGGCCTTGGATAATTCGGCGTTCTCACGGCTCAATTTTTCCCTTTCGCTGAAGACCGCCAAGAGGGGAGTTCCGATGGAAACAGAGTCTCCTTCTTCTACAAAAATCTCCTGAATCGGCCCACTGGCATTGGTGAAGGCATCGTATTGATCAACTGCCTTGATATTACCAGAAGCATAGACAGATTCAGTAATCGTTTTTATTTCAGGTTGGATGGTATCCTGGGAATCTGATCCACAACTAAAAAAACTTATACTGAGGAGTGCAAAACCAAAAATTGATACAAATTTTGGACACTCAAACATGAGCTTTTCCATAGGTATTCTTTGAGTGAAAGAATGAAAATGACCCTTCAAATTAAGGACAATTATCATATATGACCAGATGTTTTAGGCAAAGGATCAATTTACTTCGTATTTAACCAAAGCTGGGTTTCTGATGACGCAAAATTTACATTCATTCTTCTTAATTCTATTTGATTAAAGCTTTTTACATCTTTGTAATTTGCGTTTTTAGTTGCCTGTTGTGCTCTTGCGCTTTTCAAACCCTGCACCGAACCAGGGATATTAACTTCATTTCTGCCAATAATCAGGAGAAGCTCCCTAAAAGAATTTGGATGTTTATGCTTCCAAGAAGGCAGATAATCTTCCTGTTTTGGTGTTTTTCTATGGTGGGAGTTGGGAAAGTGGGGAGAAGGAGATTTATCACTTTCTCGGAAATAGATTGGCAAGGAGGGACTTAATTGTGGTTATCTCCGATTACCATTTGGCATCTGAGTACAAGCTTCCAGCAATGCAGAAATCTGCTTTGGAGGCTGTGAAATGGACAAAGGATAACCTTATAAAATATGGCGGAAATCCAGATCGAATATTCGTTTCTGGGCATTCAGCAGGCGGTTATTTGGCTGCCTTAATTGCTGTGAAGGAAGGTGAGTTGGCACCTTCGGAAAATGGAAAAAAGCTGGCAGCTCAATTTTGATTGATGCGGCAGGATTGGATATGTATGGATATTTGAAAGAAACAAATAAAGGTGAAGTCAAAAAGTATTTGAAGGCATTCACGGATGATCCAGCGGTGTGGAAAGAATACTCCCCATGTATTTTCTCCCAGATCAATTGGCGCCAATGCTCATTCTTGAAGGTGAAAGAACCTTCCCAAGTATTCGTTCAAGCCGCGAACGATTTATGAAGCGAGTTGGGGAAATGAGAGTTGACAGCGTGACGGTGAAAATTTACCCCAAGAAAAAGCATATTCCGATAATAACTCAGTTTCTTTGGACAGGAGGGAGAGTTTATAAAGATGTGTTACGGTTTATTGAATAAAATATGGAAATGGCTGAGTAGCCTTAGAATACTTAGAGTAAAATGGAAAAACAAAAAGTTGGTATTTTAACAACTTTTTGTTTCATTTGTTGTTTATAAGGTAGGTATGACGATCCTTTTTCTTACAAAAATAATTGCGTTTTCCCGTAAGCATTCTGATTCTGGGAAGAGTTTGACTACTTGGAAGAATATTGTGGAAAATGCCTCTTGGAAAAGAAGTCAGGACCTTCTAGATAGTTTTCCTAAAGCGAAGATTATCAAAGGTGATAGAGCTCGATTTAAAATTGTGGGAAATAAATATCGATTGATAATCGAGGTGAACTTTGAAGATGAAACGGTTGAGGTTCGTTTTATCGGAACACATTCAGAGTATGACAAAATTGATGCTATTACGATTTAACTATTTATAAAAATGGGTACTGTCAAAAATTGGTATTTGCTTGATTCTGAAGAAGAATATGGTTGTGCGGTTGCCCGCTATGAACAGCTAAAGACGGCAAAAAAAGGAGAGGAAGAACATAAAGAAAAAATGCTTTTGGTGCATTTGATTTCTGATTATGAAAGCAAACAATGGGACTTACCTGAGGTAGATCCAGTAGAAATGATCAAAATCAGAATGGAGGATTTTGGCTATAATGCGGCGACTCTAGCCAGAGAATACGGAGATAAAGGGACAATTAGCAAAGTTTTGAATTATAAACAGTCGCTTTCCTTGACGATGATCAGGAAATTTAGTCGTCTACTCAAAATACCGGCAGAATGGCTGATCAAAGAATATCCTTTAAAAAAGGCAGTTTGAATTAAATAAGGTTACTCTTGGCTTTGTAATATTCTTCTTTCCAATCGAAACCTTCTGAATATTCTACTTTTGATTTTGGCAATGACTTTACGTATTCGACCAAACTCATCCCATTTTTCAATTTGGGTTTAGGCTTGACCAAAGTTTCAAAATGATCTTCTACCAAGCTAAAAATAGTTGTGTTATTTTGGTCTGCGTAGGTTTTGACTTTATCCAGTAGTTTTTCCTCTATGGTGATGTTAAGCCGCTTCTTCATAATTTCATGCGCATGATCCTGAAATTGTACGCATGAATATATAAACCAGTTTTTAATTTGTTAATAAACAAGCTTTAAAATTGACATGTAATTTTCCAATCTTGCAATTTTTCAATCCCTAATCAACTTGGATCCACATCCACCACAAACCTCACCGAACGGAACTCCGGTCTGGATTTCAATTCCTCGGTGATTTTCCAAAGATGTTCTTTAAACACCACAGGCGTATTTCCTGACCGGTCAAGTTTGATCAAACTCTCAAATTGGTACTGGTTTTTGATTCTGGCAATAATGCCTTTTTCCGGGCCTAGAACGATTTTTTTAATCGGAATCTCTGCCATGCCATGATGTAAGTTTAATGCTGCTTTTTCCGCTATTTTATAATCCGCATGGCGAGTGGTAATTTTCACCAATTTCACAAAAGGGGGGTAATAAAACTTCTTTCTGTCGTGAATTTCATGGTTGAAAAATTCAAAGTAATCTCCCTTGATTACCTGAGTATAAATCTGGGTTTCAGGATCTCTCGTTTGCACTATGACCTGTCCTTGGACTTCTCTTCGTCCGGCCCGGCCTGCCACTTGTGTGATCTGCTGAAAGGCTCTTTCTCCTGCACGGAAGTCTGGAAAATTTAAAATTCTATCTCCATCCCAGATACCGACTACAGTCACTCTTCCAAAATCCAATCCTTTCGTGATCATTTGAGTACCTACAAGAATATCAAGATTCCCAGATCCAAATTCATCCAGCAACCGCTGATAGCCATTCTTGCTTCGGGTAGTATCAAGATCCATTCTGCCAATTCTAGCTTCAGGGAAAAGTAAACTCAAGGTTTCCTCAATTCGCTCCGTTCCCATTCCCATTGTGGTCAACTGCGTACTTCCACAGGCAGGGCAGGAGCTGGGAGTTTTTTCCTTATAGCCGCAATAATGGCAACGGAGCTCCTCAGAGAATTGATGATAAGTAAGGCTGACGTCGCACTGTACACACTGACCTGTCCAGCCGCAATCCTCGCATTGGATATAAGGAGAATAGCCTCTTCTGTTTTGGAAAATTAAAACCTGTTCTTGCTTTGCGAGTGCATCTTGAATTCTTTCCCGGAGGATTCGGGTTGTATCTAGCTTGAGTAGGTTTTTCCGTTTATCTGCCGCCAAATCCGCCAAGAAAAAATTGGGCATGCTGGCATCACCAAATCGATGGGTCAATTCTACATAGCCAAATTTGCCTTGGCTGGCATTGAAATAGGATTCGAAGGATGGTGTGGCTGAGCCCAGTAGCGTTCTGGCTTGGTGAAAATAGGCAAGCATAATCGCAGAATCTCTTGCCTGAAATCTCGGTGCCGGATCAAACTGCTTGTAGCTGGATTCATGCTCTTCATCTACAATGATCAATCCCAAGCTATCAAAAGGCAAGAAAATAGAGGATCGCACACCCACGACAAAGGAGAATCTACCACTCAAGACCCCATTCCAAACTTCCACCCGCTCATTATCTGAATACTTCGAATGATAAACGCCCATTTGGCTTCCAAATACTTTCTTTAGTCGCGTGACGATCTGTGTAGTGAGAGCGATTTCAGGTAAAAGCAATAATACTTGCGAACCGCTGTCAAGCACTTCCCTGATCATCTGGATGTAGATTTCTGTCTTTCCGCTTCCTGTTACGCCGTGTAGCAAGACTGATTGCTTACTTTCAAATTGATGCTTTATTTCTTCGAAAGCAGCTTGCTGACTGATGGAAAGAACGGCAGGCTCGGATTCCGGTTCTTCTTCGGCAATTCTGTTTACTACGACTTTGAAGGCTTCGAATATTCCGTTTTTGATTAGGGTATTCAGCGAACTCTCAGAATCTCCCTCTTCCAGTAGCGTTGATTTGTCTACCCCTTTTTCGTTGGACTTTGGCTTTTGGAGAAAGGGAACGTCCCGTAAATATTTCAGTAGAATAGATTCCTGTTTTGCTTTCTTCGACAAGCTATCAAAAACTTCCTGTAATGCACTTTTACTTCCAACAATCTCAGGAGTCAATCGAATTCGGGTTTCTACCTTTGGCGTGTACTTTTCCTGTACTTTCTCGAAAATCAGAATTGCTTCTTTCTTGACTAGACTTTTCAGAATCGGATGTATGCTTTTGATTGAAAGTACTTTTTCGCAGTCATCGTACGAAAGCTCAGCTTTATCTTCTAATGCAGCTAAGATCATGATCTCGCGATCATCCAAAGGATATTTGCTTTCTTCTCTATCGAAATTTGGGTTGAGCTGTACTTTGCTTTCGCTGCTCAATCTCAAGCCTGAAGGCAATGCTGCATGCATGACCTCTCCAATGTGGCAGAAGTAATATTCAGCCATCCATACCCAAAATCGGATTTGAAGCGGATTGACGCTGGGTTGATCATCCAAAACTTCCAAGATTGGCTTCGCCTGGTAGGCTTGGGGAGGTTTATTATGCACCTTTCCAATAATTCCCGTGAGCACTTTTTTCTTCCCAAACTGCACAATCACACGGGCACCAAGATTAATCTCCCGCTGCATGGAATGCGGAATATAATAAGTGAACATCCTCGGAATCGGAACAGGCAGAATTATATCTGCGAAATTATTTCCGCTATCCGATGGATACAAATCTTGATCTCCAAAAAGGCTTTCCAATAGTTTTAGGCTAAATATGGGAGTTGAGAAATCGCTTCTTCGCGTGTGCTTACCGGTTTGCGGCAGGCATGGTCGAAGCAGACATAAATTAAGGCATTTCCGTCCGAATCGGGAGTTTTATCAGCAAGAATTGCGGCATTATCTGTCGGACTTTCGGAGAAAGCTAAAATCATGTTGGGCAAATAGTTCTGTTGAAATCCCCATGCCTTGACCGATGCTCCATTTCCTGTAATAGCGATTTCTGCCGTAGGAACAAGCTTTTCCAAAAACAAACTTGCCCAATTGCTCAGGAATCCAGGATCTTTAAGGATGAGTTCTTTCATCCCCCCAAGCATTTTTGAGGCGATTTCTGAGTATTTTTCTTCGTAGGTGAAA
This sequence comes from Algoriphagus aurantiacus, assembly GCF_035156405.1. Lineage (NCBI taxonomy): Bacteria > Pseudomonadati > Bacteroidota > Cytophagia > Cytophagales > Cyclobacteriaceae > Algoriphagus > Algoriphagus aurantiacus. Next base: position 219,454 of record NZ_JAXRUT010000005.1, read on the forward strand.
AGCGAAAGACGATGAAGATTTCTTGCCATCACTGAATTGGATGCAGGAATGACATTGTCAAAAAGCTCCTTTTTATTGGCGATCAGTTTCTCAGCTTTGGGATTATTGAAAAAGAAAAATCCATCTGCCTCATCGTAAAATTCGGCAATACAAAAATCTGTCAGGGGTCTTGCAAGATCCAGCCATCTAGAATCTCCGGTTGCTTCAAAGGCCATCATGGATGCTCTGATCACAGCTGCGTAATCTTCCAAGAAACCTGGAGTATAGGCCTTTCCATTTTTGTAAGCACGATGCAGCGTACCATCTACCACTAGTTTTTCCTGAAGGAATTGCAAGTTTTTGATAGCAAGGTCAAGCATGCTTTTTTGCCCAGTAGCATAATATGCCTGTATCAATCCTGCACTCATCAGGCCATTCCAGCCGCTTAGGATTTTATCGTCTTTCCCAGGATAAATCCGTTGATTTCTGACTTCGAGAAGCTGTCCTTTTACTTCCTTTAGTTTTACCCGAAGCTCACCCACACTCATCCCAAATTCTTCAGCAATTTCCTCTTCACTTGAAGTTTGAAATAAAATATTTACTCCTTCTTCCCAATTTCCTCCTGGTTTTAGATTGTACAATTTGCTTAACCAAGGCATTTCATCTGGGATTAGTTTTTTCAATTCCTCGTAGGTCCACACGTAGAATTTGCCTTCCACACCTTCAGAGTCAGCATCTTGAGCCGCATGAAATCCTCCTTCTCCGTTCAGCATTTCAGCTTCTAGCCAAGCGACAGTTTCCATTACTTTTTCTTTGAAGAAACCATCTCTACTCACCTGGTAAGCTTTTGCATACAATTCCAGCAATTGTCCATTGTCATAAAGCATCTTTTCGAAGTGTGGAGCAAACCACTCTCCATCCACGGAATATCTAGCAAATCCACCCCGCAACTGATCGTATATTCCACCCATTCCAATCTTTTTCAGCGTGAAATAAACCTTTTCGAGTAGGTTATCATTTTTGCTCAAAACAGCAGAATCTAGAAGAAAATGCCAAATTGCTGGCATTGGGAATTTCGGGACACGATTCAATCCACCCCACTCAGAATCGAATTGGGCGATTATTTTGGTTACAATTTCCGCGAGTTCATCTGGATCGAGCTCTTGATTACCTGCTGAAATTCCGTATTTCTCGGTTTCCTTTCTATTAAGACTAGTGCCAAATCCTTCGGCACTTTCAGCCAATTGATCTTCATTTTTTTCAAATGCATCCGCGATGTTTGTCAAAAGGCCTTTCCATTGTTGGTTTGGGAAATAGGTACCACCGTAAAATGGCTTTTGATTGGGCATCAAAAACACATTCAGCGGCCAGCCTCCCTGTAGCCCCATTGCTTGAACTGCATCCATGTAAATGTTGTCAATATCAGGACGTTCTTCTCTGTCAATTTTGATGCAGACAAAATGAGCATTCATCAGTTGGGCTGTAGCTTCGTCTTCAAAACTTTCGCGTTCCATCACATGGCACCAATGGCAAGCAGAGTAACCAATCGAAACCAAAATTGGCTTGTTTTCGGTTGTTGCCTTTCCCAAAGCTTCTGGCCCCCAAGGATACCAATCCACAGGATTGTGGGCATGTTGGAGAAGGTAAGGGCTTTGGGAATGTATAAGGCTATTAGACATATAGGATGTGAAATATTTGAATTGAAAGATTGAAAAACTAAGCTGATAAAACTTCCAACTTTTGCTTAACATCAGCTATCTCTCTTGAAAAATCAAATTCGGTATTTAATCGTTCCAGCTTTGGGAGGAGATTTGCCAGAAACTTTCGGTGTGCCTCGCTTTCAGGATTGAGTGGTTTATGAGCTAGGTCTTGATTGATCTTGTGAAGCTGATCGACTTTATGTCTGGTATCTTCGCTGAAATTCGATATTTGCCATTTTTCCCAGATGTAGTTTTCGGCTTCGGCACTCGGATGAATCAAATCTTCTTTGTAAAAGCGATAGTCCCGTAATTCGTCTATAAGAATTTCATAAGCAGGGAAATATATCGTGTTACTTAGTCTCTTTTCTAACTCATGACAAAGCACGCGTAGGAGACTTTTACTAAGTTGGTTTTCTGGAATGCCATCTTTGATATGGCGAACTGGACTGACTGTCAAAATGATTTTCAAGTCAGGATAAGCTCTAGATATATTTCCAAAAACATGGCTTAGGTGAGAGACCATTTCTTCAAGTGGAACAAGTCTTTTCCGAAACAGCTTTTGGGGAAGTTTGTGGCAATTTGCCACCCTGCCAAAGTCCTCGGTTTCGTAAATCCATGAGGTGCCTAAAGTCAGTATTAGATGCGTCCCTGATTCCAGGTATTTCTTGGTTTCCTCAAGGTGAAAGGCATAGTTCTTTTTCAATTGCTCGGAAGAATTTCCATTAAGGTCAGAATGTGCCCCTAGATAATAATACATTCCATCCCGCTCTATCAGTCCATTTTCCTCCAACTTATCTTGAAACATTGCATGATCCAGCAGATCACCCAAAATCATGGGGTGAAAGATAGTCCCGAAAGGACTGACTAGGCAGTCAAATTTGTGATCAAGCATCTTTTGCCCAATAGTCTGCGCAAAGCATGAACCCATACTTAGGATTTTACTTTGATGGGAAATCGGAAAGGGTGATTCCGGAATTGTAAAAGGCGTGGACCACTGCATAACACGAAAATAAGGATTTGTGATGGATTGTTTTATCCGCAGGGGACACAAAGGTTTTCGCAGAGCTCAAAGAGTTATTTTGACTTCTTATGTAGCAATTGTTTTGCTTCTCCAGAAGCTGGACTTGCTTCCGCCACTGTTCGTGTCTCACGAACAGTTTTTTATCAACTGTTTTATTTTTTCTAAATATTTTTCAGCAATTATGTGATTTTTTCCAGAGATCGAAGACTAATAGAGAAAAGAAACCAAATGAATAAAGAAGAAGAGTTTGTCAATCTAATCCACCAAAGCCAGGGGCTGATCTACAAGATAGTATCGATCTATGCGAGGGAGCGGGAGGAGCAAGATGATCTGTATCAAGAGATCGTGTATCAAACTTGGAAGTCATTTGATAATTTTAAAAAAGCAGCCAAACCGTCCACCTGGCTATATCGGGTGGGGATGAACACAGCAATCACTCATCTGAATCGATCTAAGAAACAACTTAGGGTAGTTCCTCTTCAAGATGTGAAAATCCAATTTTCAGATCCGGAAGATGTCGGAAAAGAAGAAAAAATCCAGCAGCTCTATGCGCAGATCAGAAAGCTGAATATGCTGGATCGGGGTATAGTATTTCTCTTTTTGGAGGGAAAGAACTATGAGGAGATTGCTGAAATATCGGGAATCACGGTAAGCAATGTAGGGACGAGGATGTCCAGAATCAAAGCAAAGTTAAAATCAGGTGTCACCGCTCAAACCGACTAACAACATGGAACTCGAAGAAATGAAATCACTCTGGGCTGACCTCAGTCTGCAAGTGGAAAAACAGGATAAAATTCAAAAGGAACTTCTTATGGAAATCACCAAACAAAAATTCAGAAAGAAACTAAACACCATCAGGATTTCCGAAATCCTGGGTTCCTTGGTCTGTGTAGGCTATGCCGTGTATTTGCTGTCCCATTTTTCGGAATTTGAACTATGGTACAATCAGATTTTTGCACTAATCAGTATTTTTATCATGATAGCTCTTCCAACAGCTAGTTTAACAGCGATTAAAGGTATGCGAAACGTGCGGATAGACTCAGAAACCCCCTCTACCATTTTGAATACATTTATCAAAAACAAAATTCGATTTGAGAAGGTGCACCAGTATGGGATGATCTCTGGAGGGATAGTGATGATTACGATTTTGCCACCATTGGCTGAACTGAGTGGTTCTTTAGCGAAGATTTTAAACCCCGTGTTTTGGATGATTTACATCCCGGTTGGTTTGGTTTTTATGTACTTTTTTAGTCGATGGGGTCTGAAAAAGTATAAAGGAGTAATTGATTCATCTGAGAAAATGTTACGGGAATTAGAATGAAAAAAAGGAGCTGTTTTGATGGAGGCCACTGAAAAATTATCCCTAAAAAAAATGGCTTATGAATTATTATCCTCATAAGCCATTCTGCTTTAAATATTTGGAAATTTCATTTAACCAGTTTGCATATAAACGATTCTCAGAGGGTTTAATTTATATTTTCACACCTTTTTGATGGTGCAATTTTTGCAGAGGACTTTTTCAGTGTCCTCGTTTTGATGCAGCTCCTTTAAACTTATTTTTGCATCTCTTCATTTTTCAATTCTTCCCAGAGTCGCTTTACCTGCAAATCTCCATAGCCATAAATAGCATGCTTGATATGGAAAGCCCGAAAGATTTTCCCAAAGTCATCTGTGCCTAATTGAGCTGCGATTTCTTTTAAGGCTTCTTTTGGCCTCCCAAGAAATTCACCATGAGGAATGGACTCTTTCCATGCTAGTACTGCAGGGTATAGAAAAGGTAGTTCAGGACTGGTCTGCTCAGAAAGAGTGATGGCCTCAGCAATATCCGGTCGTTGGTATAAATACCACATATCTCTCAAAATATGCCTTTCGTTTGCAGTAAGCAATTTTGCATCTCTAAATGCCTGTTCTAATTTCAACTGATTCATTCCCCCAAAACCTTCGATTAAATCAGTGGTAGGAGATATCAGATAAACTGAACCTTTATGCTTTTGAAGCAAGTGCATTACAAACCATAGATTCACCTGACAGAACAAGTCATGCTCAAACCATAGATAGACTTTTGTTTCTGGAGCAGCAGTCATAATTTTTCCAAACTCTGGGACTACTTTAGTGAAATAGTCTTCTTCAGAAGCTGATGGGTAATTTTTTGAGAGATACGTATCTCGAATTACCCATAGCTCTTCGATAGAATGTGCACTTACAGGGCCATCAACTAGGCATTCCCGGACAACTGTGATTTCGCCCGGAATGCTGGCCGGAAATGAAGATGCCAACGAATCACCATTTAAAACATGTAGCATAGTATTGTTATAGGGTTTTTGTTTGGATTAAATTTATGGAAGTATGGATCATTTCCCTAAAAACCTCTTCATTTACATCAGACATTTTATTGATATAAAGGCAGCCTTTGGCTTTTTTATGTTTACCAAGTTTTGCTAAGAAAGGTTTTAAATCTGCTTCTTCAAGCATAATATATATTGATATGGATTGCTTTCTGGGAGAAAAGCCAACGGGAAACCATTCCATCTCTTTCCCTGAGATGTATTTGTAGTTGTATTTACCAAAGCCTACTATACTCGAGCCCCACAAAACAGGCCTTTCCCCTGTCTCTTCTTTGAAAAGATCTAAAAGCCTCAACCCATCTGCTTTCCTCGTAGGATGTTCGATGGAATGGAGGAAGCCTTCTACTGAATCATCTGTTGCTTTGGTATTGAGTTCGGACATGTATTTAATTTAATTTTAGACTTCGTAAAACTCAACAGGTAAGCCATCCGGATCAGCTATAAATGTGAATCGTTTTCCTGTAAATTCATCAACCCGAATGGGTTCAGAGTTTACTTTATGCTTAGAAAGCTCATCAACGCACGCTTCAAGACCAGTCACAGCAAAAGCTATGTGTCTTAGTCCAGCAGCTTCCGGTCTGGAAACTCTGTCTGGTGGGGAGGGAAAGGAGAACAATTCTATAACGTATTGACCATTTAGGTTTAAGTCAAGTTTGTAGGAGTCTCTTTCTTTGCGATATACTTCTCTTACTATTTCTAGGCCTAATATTTCAGTATAGAACTTTTTGGAACGTTGATAATCCTTGCAGATAATGGCTATATGATGAATATTTTGTAGTTGAATCATTGAATCGAATTAATCAATCAGGTGCTTCTTTAAGAAATCTGCTGTTACCTGATCTACTCTGATCATGTTTGACCACTTCATCCAGTGGTGTGTGTCTCCTGGGATAAGAATGGATTCATAAGGCTTGCCCAGCTCCTCAAATCTTCGGATCAAATCAGCGGTTTGGCTCACGCTTACATTTCGGTCATCGTCTGAATGAATAAAAAGCACTGGCGATTTCCAGGTAGCTAAATCAGCTATTGGTGAAGATTCCCATGCTATTTTCTTTGCTTTGTCTAAATCAGCTGCGACTTCATACGTTTCGGGAAGATCATATCGACCATCTAGATCATGTACACCGTGGATATCCACTCCGACTTTAAATAAGTCAGAATCCCGTGCCAATGCCAAAGCAGTCAAATAACCTCCGTAACTACCCCCATAAATTCCGATTTTATCTCCATCCACCTGCGGCAAAGAGGCGAGGAACTCACCCCCAGCTTTGATGTCTTGATACTCTACAGCGCCTTGGTAATAGCCATTGGCAGGTCGGTGGAATTCATATCCATAACCAATACCTAAACGGTAATTCACAGATAAAACCACAAATCCAAGTTCTGCCAAATACTGATTCAACGCATAGGTATTGGAATAGTAATCCATGTAACTCCAGCCCAAAAGCATTTGTCGTTGAGGTCCACCATGAGCGAAAACAACTCCTGGTTTTTTGCCTTCACCGCCTCCTTTTTCAAATAGCTGACCATAAACTGTTGTGCCATCAGGTGCAGTGAATTTTACCTGCTTAGGAATCACAAGGTAAGATTGAGGGAAATCTGTAGGGATAATGGACTCTTGCAAAAGTTTAGTTTTTGTGCCATCATTCACGGCGATCAAATGGGATCGTTTTGCAGTCGCACTGAAGTACGCGTACTTATCACTATTTCCAATCCAAACAGGATAGGCTTCTATGCCATCCCCACTTGTTTCCCAAGTTAATGTTGAACTGGAAATATCGATTGATCCTACATGTCTTCGATCTAAGTCTTCTGGTTCAGAGCCCGTGTTTCCTGAGAATATAAGTTTAGAATTGTCAGCATTAATCTTGATCTGTTCTACCATGTAGTCGCCTGGAGTCAGTAAAGTGGTTTTACCGGACCCAACCTCAAGAGAATACAAATGTTGCCAGCCGTCCTCATAAGATTGGAAAACCAAATTACCATCTGCACTGAATGAGAAAAATGGATATGAGTAAGATCCTCTAAGTGTCTCTGGAGCTTTCCATAATTCTTTTGTCTCACCAGAAGATGCATCCGCAATCCAGATTTCCCATGGTGTGTGTCTAGGTTCTAATAGATCAAAAGTTGCTCCTTTTCCACCTTGAAGCCTGATGAAAGCCAGTTTTTCACCATCAGGTGACCATTGAGGAAGCACGTCACGATGAAAGGAAGGAGACATCCATTGAATGGGAGTTTCATTATCCTGATAGATTCCTACCAATGAATGGGATCCTCGATTGGATACAAATGCCAGCTTTGTTCCATCGGGAGAATATTTTGCATAATTGACGCTTCCTTTCACTTCAAAAAGCTGGGATGGCTTAGCTGCAGTTTTTAAATCCACCGTCCAGACTTGTCCTCCTTTGAGGTAGCCCAATTGATGGGGAGGCCCTACAAAAGGATCATCAGCTTCAGTGATGGCTTCCACCGTTCCATCTGCAAGTTTGATTTTCCAGATTTCCACTTTTGGGAGTTTCGGGAGATTTTGAGCATTTACTGTGGAGGAGGAATTACCACCTCCGTGATCTCCTCCGCGCACAAAAATCAACAAATTTCCATCTGGGGTAAATTGAAGACTGCTGATTTCCTGACCATCATCCTCGTTGAATTCGGTTAATTTTTTAGGATCAAAAGCTGGGCCTTCTGCAAAATAAATATTCCGCTTTCCCTGTTCATTCATTGCCCAAGCTATTTTCTCTCCAGTAGGGGAGGAAGTTAATTCAGAAGGGAAACTGAACTTTCCTACCTGCTCCATTGTGAACGTTTGGGAGTGGACTGAGTGAAAAAAAAGGAAAAGAAGAAAGGATAGAAGTATGTTTTTTTTCATGATTAATACTTGTCGTGAATGTAATAAAGCACTTTTGTCAACTCGGTTTTTAGCTCAGAACTAGGAATCGCGTAATTGTTCATCAAACAAGAAAAGTGGAGGATTTTTCCGCTTTTGGTAATCAAATAGCCGCTGAGTGCATTACTCATAGATAGCGTTCCGGTTTTGGCATAGATATATGGCGGTTGGCCTTCATCTGATGGATACCAATTTCGAATCGTTCCTGATTCTCCTCCAGCGGGGAAATAGGCTTTGATTTTCTCTAAAGGTACTTCAGTTCGGATCTTACCAAGTAACGCGATTATGCTTCGTGGCGTGAACATGTTTTTGGAAGAAAGCCCAGAGCCGTCTACCCAAATAGGCTCATCAGGCAAGTCTGCAAGTAAGTTTTCTTTGGAATAGGCGATGGCATCAGAAGTGCTGAGTTTGTTATCCAGCTGATCGGAAACCAGAAGTAAAAGTTGCTCAGCGAGGAAATTGTCAGAGATTTTCATCATCTGTGCATAGATGCTATCAGCTGGGGCAGTTAGTAGTTTCTTAGGCTCCTCGGAGAGGTATAGCTGTTTTTTTATGACTTTTATATCTTTCCCAATTTCCTCTGATAGCAATTGGGTAGCAAAGTCTGCTGATGTAATGAATGGTATATCAGTTTCAAATCTTTTGTTAGTGGCATCTGAAGTTACAAAGTAGCTAAACTTATTTTCCAGATGATCTCTGCGGAAACTAGCGCTTGAAGTACCTCTGGGCTCAACGAGCTGCATGGAAGACTCGAATTGTGGGGGATAAATGGTGAACGTACTGTCACCTTCACTTTTTGCGAAACGTACTATGTCGCCATAGACTGGCATGGCAGAGCGTTCTGCAGCGTAATGAGAATTGTACCAGTCCCAAGACCATCCTGATCCGAATGCATCAACTTGATCAAAATTATCCAGTAAATACAGCTTTTTATCAGTGCCTTTTAAGAATTCGATTGCCTTGGTATTTTTCAAATCTGGGTGCAATAAACTAGGATCTCCTGTACCCCAGAATATAAGCGAATCTCCTTTTTCTAAATAGTTTAGGCCATTTACCAAACTGTCTCCCAAAACTGTATAGGAAGTATAAAAGGTAAATAGCTTAGTGTTGGATGCAGGAATAAAGTATTTGTCTGAGTTGATGTCCACAAGTACTTTATCCTTAACAGGATCTACCAACATAAAGCCCAAATGCCCTTTATTGAAGACATCTGATTTGGTGATGGACTTGTTGATATGCTGAACGGTGCAGGAGCTGAAGGCAATTACACAGGCAAAGAGAATTTTTTTCATAGTGGTTGTTTTACTCAATTTAAACAAAAAAAGTCTCCTGCTTTTAAACAGGAGACTTTCATAAAGTGGGTTAGTTTATTGATCCCACCAGATTCGATCTAACAGACTTACAGAAGGAACATTGCCTCCATTTCTACTTATTTCACTATCAGGATAGGCAAGTCTTCTGATGTATTCTCCACCAAGATTTGGATTGAGATTAGCCGGTAAGGTCATATTCTTATAAGCATAATCATACCTTCTGGCATCGTTCCATGTTTCAGGATGCAAGAACATTGCTACATATTTCTCTTTAAAAATATCATCAATCGTAAGAGCTGCTGCTCCCATGCTGACACTTGGATGGGATAAATACGCCTCTTTATCAGCAGGCTCAACCTCAAGCATATCCATATGGGCTTCGATTCCGGCAAGATATGAGTCGTAAGCGCGGGATTTGTCTGTGTCAAATGCTGCTTCTGCTTCGATAAATTTCAACTCAGCATACGTAGCAATTAATAAGGGTGCTTGTCTCTCGGTATAAAATTGACCTTCGACCAGTGTGGATCTGGCTCCCTGCTCAGGCGCATTTCCACGTCCAGCTCCATTGACAGTTCCAATAAATTCGCCATCGTCTGTAGTTCCTACCATCAAGGCAAGTCTTGGATCTACTGTAGGATATGAAGTTCCATCCAAGGCTTCGATAAACTGTTCTGAGATCCAGCCAGTCAGCAATAAGTTGGCATTGTTGATAGCATCCTGAGCCCAGGGGTTAAATCGCTGCTCAAAGAAAAATACCTGAGCATTTTCATTATTGGATGTGAAGCCTTGATCAGCTGCTGCCAACACATCTGCTGCGCTATATCCTGCGCCGCCTTTCATGTGTATCATATAGCGAGCTTTGAGCGTATAGGCAAACTTCATCCAAGAGTCAATATCTCCACCATAGATGAAGTCATCATCACCAATGGAAGATGTTGAGGTAGCTTGAAGGTTGGAAATCCCCTGATCCAAGAGACTCATTACGTTACTATATAGTACTTGATCATCATCATACGCAGGTGTTACTGTACTGAAGTTGAAGCTTTCCGAAAACGGTACATCTCCAAATAAATCAACTGTCATCCCAAGATTGAGTGCCATCAAAACTTGGCCTGCTCCAAGATATTGGAGTGCTCCCTCAGCTTCTGCTTTTTCATTCATGGTGTATAGGTCAGTCATTACATTGTAGAGGCTGAACCAAAGTGAGCTGAAATTAAGTGGATCCATCGTATCTGAGCCACTTGCAGGATTGGGAGATGCTAAATACTGTACGTAATTACTTACTGCACTTCCTTCACGGTACACATTCAAGCTAGTCTCATAGGTAATGTTTGCCATTAAGCCTGAGATAGGTGCATCTTGAGGATTGTTTGGGTTCTCATTTACATCTAAATAAGACTCACAGGCAGATGCCGAAAGAACTATAGATGCGCCCAATATTGCTTTTATTTTATTTTTCAATTTCATCTTTCAAGTCTTTTAGTAGTTAGAGTCCTAAGTTCAACGTAACGAAATAGCTTTGTACGCCAGGGAAACCTAACCCTGTGAATCCAACGGCATTACCGCCTGCACCCGCTGAGAAGGACTCAGGGTCAAATCCATCCCAAGGAGTTGAAAGGATGATGTTGTTTGCTGCCAATGATATTCTAGCAGTCCTAAATGGCGTTCTTTCAAGCAGAGATGGCTGCAAGCTGTAAGCCAAGGTGATATTTCTTAGCTTTATAAAGCTAGCATCATTTACAAAGTTTTCTGACACTCCCCTGTAGTGATTTCTCCAATAACCTGCTCCATAATCAACTCCATCAGGACCTACTCCTTGTCCAAGCCATACTTCTTTAGTGTTCTGAGAACCATCAGCAATTACACCTGGAAATACTACAGTTTCATTTCTTCTTTCCGAATCCTCTTGCTTTCCAAAAGCTGAAAGGAAGTTGCCAAACTGGTCATATTGCTCAAGGCCAGATCTAAAGTCTATAAGGAATGAAAATTCAAGTCCATTGTAAGTGAATTGGTTTTTTAACCCACCAAAAAGTTTTGGAATTGCATTACCGAGGATAATTTGATTTCCTGTTCTTACAGGAAAACCATTTGCTCCTATTAATTGTGGTAAGTCTCTATTCAACGTATTTTCACCTTCTGCCAGATCAGGTCGTACATAATGACTTCCGGATATGTTTCCGTAAGCTTCACCTTCTCTTAGAATCATTGTAACTGTAGAGCCAACATAGCCAAATTGAGAACCAACTACGATCTGATCAATTCCTTCCCGGATTGATTTCACTTCATTTTTATTGGTAGTCAGGTTTGCGGATACATCCCAGCGGAAATTGCCTTTTTCGATTGGCGTTCCACCAAGTACGAATTCAAAACCTTTGTTTTCTATCTCACCAGCATTGGTGATGTATGAAGAAAATCCCGTAGCGTCGGAAATTGGTACTGGGATGATTTGATCTTTTGAATTGGACTTATAATAAGTTATATCCATATTCAATTTATTATTGAAGAAGGCCAGTTGAGTACCAAATTCTACGGATGTTGTTGCCTCTGGCTTAAGAGCCGGATCACCAAAGGTTGAGTTCTTAGAGAAACCAACCTGACCGTTCAACGGGAATACCGAAGGTGAGACGAAAGTTGCGCCTAAGATATGCGGATTAGTATCCTTACCTACCTGTGCCCAAGAGGCTCTTAGTTTTCCAAAGGTAAACCATGATGGCATTTCAAAATTCTCAGTAAATACATAGCCTAGATTTACAGAAGGGTAAAAGAATGAGTTGTTTTCCTTAGGTAGAGTCGAGGAAATATCATTTCTACCTGTAATGTTTAAGAAAAGGAAGTTTTTATAATCAACCATCAGATCACCATAGAATCCCACCAACCTTCTGATACTTTTACCCTGACTGCCAAAAACCTGAGTGGTATTGCTGACATTATAAAATCCAGGGATTACGAAATCACTTCCGGAAAGTGAGATTCTATCGTACTTTCTTTCAAAGACATCATTTCCCACTCTTAACTGGGTATTCCAGCTATCATTCCATTGTTTCTTCAAGGTTATATAAAAGTTGGAATTGAGGTCTTTACTGGTAATTCTAGTTTCTTCAATAAATCCAGTAGAACTTAACGCTTGCTCACCATCTATTCCCGTTGGGCCAGGAGTTATCTCTGTACGGCTATCACTATAAAAGTCAGTTCCTAGACGATATGAAAACATTAACCAATTAGTCGGACTATAATTGAAATTAATGTTACCAATAATTCTGTTAACATCATCTTCATAGGTGGCAAATCTGGCGTCATAGATAGGGTTTGTGTTGCCATAGGTTTTCATTGTCCCATCTTCATTGATGTAATCAGTGACATCCGTAGACTCAGACCAATACATCATTCTTTCAAGAAATCTGTCGTGAGGCACTCTATTTCCGCCAGAATTACTAAAGTTGATTGAACCTGAAAAATTGAATTTCTCACTGGCAGTTACTGTTCCAGAAAGTTTTGCTGTAGTTCTTTCCCAGTTGGAGAAAGGAATGATACCTTCTTGATCTAGTCTACCGAATGATCCATAAAAAGTTGCTTTATCATTGCCACCAGACACACTTAAACTATTGTCAAAAGTTTTCCCAGTATTAAATGCATTATTCCAATTGTCCTGATAAACATAGGAAGGGTCATTTTCTTCCGCAATGTTAGCGCCCCAAGACGGCCAGAAGCTACTATCATCTCTTTCACCACTGAACCCCTGACCATACTCATTTTGTAAAGCAGGCATTTTGACGAGTTTGTCTATGCCAAAGGAGCTTGAAAAATTCACTTGGACTTGGCCTGATTTTCCTTTTTTAGTAGTGATGATGACTGCACCGTTTGCTGCACGTACTCCATAGAGTGCTGTGGCTGCAGCACCTTTCAATATAGACATTGTCTCGATATCATTTGGATTGATATCTGCAATTCTATTGGTCATTCCCCGGGGAGTACGATTATCTGCAGCCTCTACAGTAGAATTATCAACAGGTACTCCGTCCACCACGAATAATGGCTGATTATCTGCACTAGGATCGAGTGAGTTGATGCCACGAATTACTATCCTGGCGGATTGTCCCGGTGCTCCTCCTGAATTTGTCACTTGCACCCCAGCTACCTGACCTTGAAGCGCATTTACTAGGTTTGGTTGGCGTGCTGTGGTAATTGCTTCTGAATCGATGCTCTGAGCAGCATAGCCAAGCGATTTTTTCTCCTGAGATATACCAAATGCTGTTACAATAAATTCATCCAGATCAGATGAAGCTGTAGATAGAGCCACATCTAGGGTAGTGAGAGAGCCTACAGGCAGACTTTTAGAATCAAAACCTATAAAAGAGAAAACCAATACAGCATCTGAATTTGGAACATCGATACTATAATTACCATCGATGTCAGTGACAGCGCCTGTACTGGTGCCTTGGATCAAAATACTTGCCCCTGGAAGAGGTTCTCCATCTTCTTGAGAGGTTACTTTTCCTTTGACCGTCTGCTGGGCGTACAATGGTACGCTCACCAGAAAACCCAAGAGAAAAAGCAATGTCATTGCGTAGTTTTTCTTCATGTGTTTAGTTGTTTAATATGTACTTAATTGGTTTGCTTTTTATTTATTCAATTTCTGGCAAAATCCTGCATTGCCATATTTTCTTTCAAAGAGTTAAATAGCACGCTTATCAGTAAGCTCCTTTTCGCAGATGCTTGTTACAGCATATATTGATGGTTAACGTAGATTTCAAATTATTGCTTCTGAATCAACCTAAATGCTATGAAAACTCAACTATCAATCAGATTTCGGGTATTCTTACTAGCATTATTGTATAAATTACGAATAATGCTTTGGTAAATTCAATATTTTGTAGGTGATTTTTAACGAAAAGATAATTATTTCTTACAAGTCAAAGATTATTTGCCTATGCGTGTTTTTGCCGTATTTTATTTTGAATACATGCAAGAGTAAGCTTATTCTTTGAGGATGAGATCAAAAAAAAGACCGCCCTGAATTAGGCAGTCCATTTTTAAGCCGGGAAAAAGTGTATGTCCCGTTAATTCACTTTCTTAATTTCTGTGATTGTTTCGGTCACTACTTTTTTTCCGTCCTCATATTGGATTTCTTTTTTGATCTCTACTTTCTCTGACATTGCAGCAGCGTGATTACTTTGACTGATGTGTGGAGCAATAATCAAAGCAACAATAGACATCAATTTTATAAGGATATTCATAGATGGACCCGAAGTGTCTTTGAAAGGGTCGCCAACAGTATCACCGGTTACTGAAGCTTTATGTGGTTCAGACTTTTTGTAGTACATCTCTCCATCAATCTCTACACCTTTTTCAAAAGACTTCTTCGCATTATCCCAAGCCCCACCGGCATTTGACTGGAACATACCCATCAATACTCCTGATACTGTCACACCTGCGAGTAATCCTCCAAGCATTTCAGCAGAGGAAACTTGTTCAAATACACCCTGGAATCCAAAACCTACAAGAAGTGGAGTGAGTAGCGCAATGGCCCCAGGAAGTAGCATTTCCCGAAGTGAAGCTTTCGTAGAGATCTCTACACACTTCTCATATTCAGGTTTGGCTTTATATTCCATAATGCCTGGGATTTCTCTGAACTGCCGTCTTACTTCATTCACCATATCCATCGCGGCCCTGCCCACTGCTGCTATAGCAAGGGAGGAGAATATATAGGGTATCATACCCCCGACAAATAAGGCGGCAAGCACAGGGGCTTTGAATATATCAATGGCATCAATTCCCGCTACACCCACAAATGCTGCAAATAAAGCTAAAGAAGTCAACGCGGCAGATGCAATAGCGAAGCCTTTACCTGATGCAGCTGTGGTGTTTCCCACTGCATCCAATATATCAGTACGATGTCTTACTTCCTCTGGAAGTTGACTCATCTCCGCGATCCCACCGGCATTATCTGCGATTGGGCCAAAAGCATCAATCGCGAGCTGCATTGCTGTCGTCGCCATCATTCCTGCTGCCGCTATCGCTACTCCATAGAGACCTGCAAATGCATATGATCCCATGATGCCACCTGCTAAAACTAGAATTGGTAGAACGGTAGATTCCATTCCAACCGCAAGTCCGGCAATGATGTTTGTTGCATGGCCAGTTGCTGATTGCTGTATGATAGATTTTACTGGACGTTTGCCCATTGCTGTATAATATTCCGTAATGATACTCATCAGTGTACCTACCACTAGCCCAAGGATGATGGCATAGAACACATCCATGCTGGTGAAGTCATAGCCACGGATAGATAAGGTCTCTGGAAGCATGTATTTCACCACAAAAAATGAGGCAATTCCTGTAAAGACTATGGATGACCAATTCCCCATGTTCAAGGCATGCTGCACATCTCCTTTATCATCTTTAATAGTCACAAAGAACATCCCCATGATAGAGAACACAATTCCTAAACCTGCCAGTACCATTGGCAGTAGGATAGGGGCGATACCCCCAAAATTATCCACTGAAACAATCTCTCTGCCCAACACCATCGTAGCAAGGATTGTAGCCACATAAGAACCAAATAAATCAGCTCCCATCCCTGCTACATCACCTACGTTGTCACCCACGTTATCTGCAATTGTGGCTGGGTTTCTTACGTCATCCTCCGGGATTCCAGCTTCTACTTTTCCCACCAAATCAGCTCCCACATCGGCAGCTTTAGTATAGATTCCTCCGCCCACACGTGCAAAGAGTGCAATAGATTCGGCTCCCAAAGAGAAACCTGCAAGTACTTCTAGTGCTTTTTCCATTTCCACGCCATTCACTCCGGCCCCGACAACACGCTGCACATATATATGGTAGAAAAGTATAAAGAGTGATCCGAGTCCTAATACTGCTAAGCCAGCTACACCAAGTCCCATTACGGAGCCTCCAGTGAAGGATACTTTAAGGGCATGCTTCAAACTGGTTCTGGCGGCTTGGGTGGTTCGGACATTTGCTTTGGTAGCGATATTCATACCTATATATCCAGCGAAAGCTGAAAATACGGCTCCTATAAGGAAGGAAATAGCTATAACTGGGCTGGATGTCTCAACCGACATTCCCGACCATGCTAAAAGTATAACTGCTATAACTGCAAAATAGGAAAGTACTTTCCATTCAGCTTTCAAAAAAGCCATAGCTCCATCTGCGATATAACCCGCGAGTTCCATCATGTTTTTATCGCCAGTTTCCTGCTTGGTTACCCAGGCAGATTTAATGGCCATCACGATCAGGCCTACCAGCCCAAGAGCTGGGACTACATAAATCAAAGCTTGTTCCATAAATAAAGTATGTCCTACTGTTAATTTTGAAAATGTTAATTGAGCAAATATATAACTTCTCAATTACTGACCAATTGCAGATTGTTATTGCTTAAATTACTGTTTTCGAAGAATATTTTAAAAATTAAGCAATGGAATTATAGTTTGATTTAAGCCTCTTGTTGGAAAGTCGATGAATTATTGATATTTGGCAAAAAGATAAAATGTTTGAATTGTTCAAATTTTTAAAGTTTTTGGTGATTTTTGAAGGTTCAAAACAGTAGTATTCCGAGAAAGAAATATTGGTTATTTTACTTAGATCTGAGTGATTAATGTTTTAAATGATTATAATTCAATTGTTTAAAACTGTTGAAGTCAATATAAATAGTAAATTAGTTTTGTTTTAGTTATTACAAATTATTCTAAAGCCTGTGGATAAAGATCTCGACAATTTTGAATACAACATCAGAAAAATGTTTGCTGAGCGATTAAATCCAAACGTTTGCTACCATAATTTAGAGCATACCTTATCAATTGTAGCGAAAGCCAAAGAGATCGGCGAATATTATCAAATGGATAAGGATGAATTGGAGGATTTATTTCTTTCAGGATGGTTACATGATGTTGGCTATTGGGAAGGAGTCGCGCTGGATCACGAGAAAAGAGGAGCTGATTTTGCACAAGACTTTTTACAGGAGTTCGGGGTACCAAAGAGTAGAATCGAAGCTATCTATAATGCAATACTTGCTACCAAAGTCCCACAAACTCCAAAGAATCTCATGGATTCCATAATCTGTGATTCAGATCTTTACCATTTGAGTTCAAATCAATTTTATGCCCAAACCTTGCTGTTAAAGAAAGAAAATGAGCAGCTCAATGGTAGGCCTGTTGAGCTATTGGGTTGGTTGAGGAACAGTGAAAAATTCATGACTGAGCATCAGTATCATACAGATTATGCAATTAGGTTTTTCCAGCCTGGAAAGGACGAGAATCTTGAATTTCTTCGATCAAAAATAGAAGAACTAGAGAAGACGGGGATATAGCCCCCTTAATAGGAAAGTCCTTCTAAGTATTTTTCTAATCCCTCCGGTTGTTGGTATGGATGCTTTGGGTTAAAATAATTCCAGATTAGCTTAGATATTTTCCTGGTTATTACCCATGCTTCATTGTCATATTCCCAACTTTGGTCTTCATTATTGTCGGTGAAAATAGCACACACATAATCTCCCTGTGGTGAATTCACCAAAAACACTTCGGATCGGGAGGCATTGACCATTCCTTGCTTGCTGGCAACATTTACTCCTGCAGGTATTCCTGTTAGGGCGTAATCAGTATAAAAAGTGTTGGATAGTAAGCGATACATCTGTTCTGATGCAGCTGGGCTGATTAACTCTCGATTGTGTAATCGAATTAGAATATCGGCCATCTCCTTTGGCGTCGTCTGCCCCCAACCATACTTTTCCCAAATCTGCTCTCTTCCAGCTGTACGACTGTTCACTCGTGTGTTTGTGTATCCTAATTGTTCCATCAATGAATTGATTTCTATTCCTCCACCAGCAAGTGTCTGATTCCAAAGTGAAGTGGTATTATCGGAATAGCTGAGCATCAGGGCAACCAAGGTGCTTAGATCGGTTTGGGTAGAATCTTTAAAGAATTGCATAATCCCAGACCCACCATATTTGACAGAATCCCGATAAATCAATGGCTCTCGATAATGCAGTTCACCCTTTTCTATTTTCTCGAAAATACCTAAGAGAATGGGGATTTTGACAATGCTCGCCGTGGAAAATACTGTGTCCGAATTGATTTCTACTGAAGTGCCAGTTCTCAGGTTTTTGATATATATGCCGATATCTCCGCGAAATGAATCCGTTATCTGCTTAATAGAGGACTTTAATGTAACTCAAAAATCCACGTCCTTTGGGCGTGGTCATGTTCTTGTGGGGCTTTGCCCGAAAGGCATATGTGGTTGAGAAAAATTTGTGGTGCTTAGCAAAAATCGGGGTTAAAGCCACATCCTTTGGTTGTGGATAGTCCGATTTTAACAAATTTTTTACTTGCTGATCAGTTTTTGTCTGAGCTTTTACGCTAAGAGAACAGGCTATTGTGAAAATCAACAAAATCAGTGTTTTTTTTATTGTCATAATTAGAGAGCGTTGTGGGTATAAATATGTTAAATTCTTAGAGATTAGTTCTGAAAATTCGATTTCCCGTGTTTTTTTGCACAGAAGGAATAGTTGTGTGGTCATCGTGATAGTTTCGTGATGATTAGATTTTAACTTTCCGCATTACTTTATTTTTCAAATGAAAAAAGTACTAATAGTAGAAGATGATCCCAATATCAGTCAGCTGATCCAGATTCACCTGAAGGATTTGGGTTATGAATTGAAAGTAAGAAATAATGGTCGAGAGGGGTTTGAAGAAGCAAATTCCAATAGTTACGACCTGATCATTCTGGATATTATGCTTCCTGGTATGGATGGAATCGCTATTTGTCAGCGACTTCGGGCACTGGATAATTTCACTCCAATTCTCATGATTACTGCCAAGTCAGAGGAAATAGACAAAGTTATTGGTTTGGAATCTGGTGCTGACGATTATATCACAAAGCCTTTTAAAATCCGTGAATTTATTGCCAGAGTCAAAGCAATTATACGCCGTCAAGATCAATTTGCTATGCTTGCCGCTAATGATGTGAGGTTGATCAAATTTGAATCTCTGGAAATTGATGAGAAAAAACGGAAAGTGATTTTGTTGGAAAAGCGGGTGGATCTGACTCCCAAGGAATTTGATCTTTTGGTACTAATGGCAAAGAATCCTGGCAGAAGTTACACTCGATCAGAGCTACTGGAGTTGATATGGGGTTATGATTTTACGGGATATGAGCATACTGTGAATGCTCATATCAACCGACTTCGGGCAAAAATAGAAGCAGATCCAAACAACCCAATCTATATCCTTACCACTTGGGGTGTTGGATATAGATTTAACGATGAGTTTTAAGCAGCAGTCATGAAAAGCCTATTCCTGAGAATTTCATTAATCTTTATTCTAGTTCTACTGATCGTGGGTTGTTCTTATGTCTTTATTACTGCGACTACCGCCCAGCGCTATTTTCAAGAGACTACGCAACGATTGAACGCGACGGTGGCTGAGTATATGATAGAAGAGGTGAATCCTTTTGTGGATGGAGAAGTAAATGAAGCTGCTTTAGGGACCATTATGCATTCTATGATGGCGGTGAATCCCGGGATTGAAGTGTATTTGCTAGACCCGACAGGAGAGATTCTTTCCTATGTTGTTTTTGATCAGCTGGTAAAATTGAAGCGAGTTGATCTTGATCCTATAAAGGAATTTATTGCTGCCAAAGGTGATGATTTTGTGATGGGAGATGATCCTAGAAACCCAGGCGAAAAGGCAGTTTTTTCTGCTACAGCTGTCTATGAGGATGAAAAGCTGCTGGGTTATGTGTATATCATTTTGGCAAGTGAAAAATACGAAACTATTGCGTCGGGGGTTCTTGGGAGCTACTGGATTCAGCTGACTTTTAATTCCATTCTTATCACCCTGGTGGTAGCATTGTTAATCGGCTTGGTCTTGATAGCCTGGCTAACCCGCCACCTTAGGGCAATTGTGAAAACTGTGGAGCGGTTCAAAGATGGAGATATGAATGCGCGAGTGCCTGATTACAAGACAAACTCTGAGTTTGCCGTTTTGGGAGAGACATTTAATCATATGGCAGATAGGATTCTTGATAATATAGAAGAACTCAAAAAAGTGGATAGTCTTCGTAGAGAATTGATTGCCAATGTATCTCATGATCTGCGAAATCCACTCGCTATAATCAATGGCTATATAGAAACTCTGCAAATGAAAGGAGAGTCTCTTTCTGTAGAAGAAAAGGATAACTACTTGAAAATCATTGGAAATAGTACGGAAAAACTAACTAAATTAGTTGCTGACCTGTTTGATCTTTCCAAACTGGAATCGGGTCAGATGCAGGTGAAGAAGGAAAATCTGAATATTCAGGAGTTGCTTCAGGATAGCAGTTTGAAATATGAATTATTGGCCAAATCAAAAAATATTGTAATTGAGACTAGTATATCATCGGCACTGCCAATGGTGAAAGCTGATGTCTATTTATTAGACCGAGTGATCCAAAACTTGCTCGATAATGCAGTAAAATATACTCCTCAGAATGGTGAAATAAGAATTGAAGCTAATTTGGTGAAGAGCGGAGTACAGGTGAAAATCAAAAATACAGGTGGCGGTATTCCACAAGCAGATTTGGAAGCTATTTTTGATCGGTACTATATGATCGATAAAGAGCGGGAAGGTGTGGAGGGTTCGGGACTTGGGTTGGCCATTGTCAAGCGGATCTTAGAAGTGCATAGCTCTGAGATTCATATTGAGTCGGATTCAGATACCTATTCTGAGTTTATATTTGAATTGCCTGTGGGAGCTTAGACCTTAAATATTTCTATACAAAATAAGGCCAGGAATCAATTGCTGGCCTTATTTTATTTATTGACTCAATACTCATTTTACTCAAACTCAGCGAAGCCAAATGGAATTGCTGCTGCGCCACACCAAAGAATACCATGGGAAAACTTGGCATCAGGAAAGCTTGGTAATTTGAAGAAATGCTCACCGCCCTCATCTACAACAGCAACTAACTGGAAGCTCGAAGACTCAGTTAAAGTTAAATTGCTTGAATTGGAAAGGTAAACAGTCACAGTTCCAGTGTGAAAACTTGAATTAAAATCATTGCTCAGTTGTACGTAAAAATCACCCTTGACATCTGAGCCCAAAGCTATCATCCCTTTTGTGTTAGAGCCACTTTGAGAGGTGAATGTTCCTTTTTTGATTACATCTAAATTACCGGAAATAGTTAGGGTACCTTCATCGGGAGTAGATGGAATAGGGTCATCGGATTTATTGCATGAGCCGAGTGAGATGATAACTAGGATGGGGAGTATATAGCGAAGTGGGTTCTTCATTATTCTTAGGGTTTGAAATTTTCAAGATTTCGAAATAGGATTCTATTTCTACTGTAATTGATTATTCCCAGTCTCTTAAGGGTAGAGAATGTTTTGGTTACTGTCTGTCTGCTGGAGTCAGAAAGCAAAGCGAAATCCTCATGGGTAAGGTTGATTTTGAGGAGTGTTTCGTCACCGTATTTCTGGCCTTTTTTTAAAGCAAGTTCTTTTAGCACAGATTTTATTCGCTGCTCTGCATCCAGAGAAATCAATCGCTCATGTCGCTGGGAAGCTTCCAAAGCCCGATCAATCAGTTTCTGAGTCAGTTGAGATTTGACTTCCGGTAATAAATTTGTGACGCTATCTAATTTTTGGATCAAAGTACCATCTTCAAGCGCAATCGCATAGCTTGGGTTTTTCCTTAAGGATGTAGAATCAAATTGGCCTTCACCAATTATTTCACCTTCAGTAGCAATTTTTAAGATTGTTTGAACACCATTTGGAAGCATTTTTTGAAGTTTTAGACTTCCCTTTTTTACCAAATAGAACCCTTCTGAGATCTGATCCTGCTTATAAACTGCTTGACCTTTTGTGTAGCTTTTAACTAGTGGGAAATTGACCTGAATTGTTTCTCTATATGGTTGATTTATGCTAGTATTCATTGGTTCTGTGGTTTGTGTTCATAGTAAATCCCTAAGCCAAGGACACCGGAAGAGTAGATGTTCTTGCGTGCGTATATCCAGTCATTGTAATTCCTGTAGTTCAAACTGACATGGATATTTTTGTAAACTGGTACACTAGCACCGAAGCTGTAGCCCGTGAATTCCGAACCATCGCCTCGCACAAAGTCTGTGGCAACTTCAATATCATCCACCGATTTTAGTATGTTTAGTCGGGCATTAACCCAGACAAAATTGGAAACATGATAACCTATCTCGGCTCCTAGGGCGAATTGATCTGAGAAAGACACTCCTTTATATTGGGTTCTGAAATTATAAGAACCAAAAATATTTCCATAGAAAGGAATATCCGGAAGTGCAAAAGAGGTCGCTAATGTGGTCCAAATGTTGAATTCTCCATCACCTGAGGGCAAATTGATTTGTTCAAAATCATTGACTTTGCTTTTCGCAAAGTGATTGGACCTACCAATAGGAAGTTCAGGGGCAACAGCAATACTCAAAGGAAAATACTTCTTGAGCAGGGAATGCTTGAACTCTAAACGTAAGTCTCCAAGTCCTCTTACCGTTTCGGTGGTTTCGAAACCGTTCCAGGTTTGAAGTGGCCAATTGGCGATAATGGTAAATTTATCCGTAACACCATACTCACCGTAGAAAACCAACGATTGCTGAGAAAATTGATTGGTTTCTAGCAGGTCTCCATTAAGGGAATAATAGTTGTCTGACTTCATAGAATGAAAACTGAGTTGGTAAAAACTTTCGGTTTTCTCCTTAGTCCAGCCACTTTGCGCAGCTACATCAATAGCAAATAAGCACATTAAGCCAAGGCAAAGGATGCTGGGTTTAAAGGATAATGAGTTTTTGGATCTCATCTTCACTTATTGGAGTGGAGCATTTCCAAAAGGAATACCTACAGATCCGCACCATAATAGGACGTGTGTGTAATTTGCAGTGCTGATACCGGCTGGAATGGCAAAGAAATTTTCGCCAGCCATTCTCACAGGCCCTACTAGCAATAGATTGGGATTGCCATTTCCAGGATCAGGCATGAAGGTGTCTGAAGTAGAGAGGTAAACAGTAACGGTGCCTGTGGCTAAGGCTGTATTGAAATCGGTGCTAAATTGTAAGAATTCCTTGCCTTGTGAGTCGAGACCTAGTGCTGCGGTACCCATAGATCCAGCGGCATTCTGATCTACAAAACTTCCGCTTCGGGCCACATTCAATGTGCCAGTAGGTCGAGTAGGGTCGATGGTGATCGGGTCATTGTCTTCAGAACAAGAGACTAGGCCTAAAAAGGCGATGTAGAATAAAATGAATACTTTTTTCATGACTTTGAGGTTTTGGTTTATCCAAAATTGCTCGTAGGATATCACAAAAAAGTCACGGAAGAGTAAAGGATTTATACAGGAGCTTATTTTCTTTGGGGAGAAAAAAGGATTACAAATGGCTATAGATGATAAAACAATTTCTGATTTTCTGAAATCAGAAGATAAGATCAACCATTACAACCCTATGCTGAAGGCACTTTGGTATGATGGGAATGGTGACTGGGAGAAAGCACATGATCAAGTGGATAGTCTGGATGGCAAACCCGCAGCGAGGATCCATGCATATTTACATAGAAAGGAGGGTGATCAATGGAATGCCGATTACTGGTATAAAAGAGCTGGAACACCTCGACCGAATTCTTCTTTAGAAGAGGAATGGGAAGATTTGCTCAGTCAGTATTTGAAATAAGTGAAGGAAATTATAACCAAATGAAATACTTATGGTTGTAATTGTATGAAGTCATATTTCTTGCTATTATATCTCTTTTTTATGGTTCCTCAGAATGGTAAGACTATCGAAGACTACCGCTGGATAAACCGAATAGTCATCATGAATTTTGAAAATCTTACCCTAGATTCTCTTTTGGTTGGTATGGAAAAGAGTAGTGAAGAAAGAAAGCTACTTTTTGTAGAGTTTAAGAATGGTAAATTCATTAAATCCTCAGGTGAGGATGAGATTGATTCTGGTGGATTTATCAAAGTGCTATCTCGAACTACTCCCAATCCTGAATGGGTACTAATAGGTCTAGACGGAGGAGTGAAAGCTTCCGGGGCATATCATGACTTTTCATTGAAAAAAATCTTTGAGCTCATTGACCACATGCCTATGCGGCAATCAAAAAACAAAAAAGTAAGTAGCAAAGGCGTTAATTTTAGTTTATTGTATGAAAAATACCCTGTATAGGGTATGTTTTCATTGCGTACTGGTAGGTACTTTTGGGGAGTTAAAAACTCATCGACTTATTTATGAAATTCTTTTATCTTTCTTCCAATCCAAACGACAATGGCCTGCATGAGGTGCACGATCGCGAATGTGAGCATATTCCAAATCCCTATGACCGTGATTACCTAGGACCCTTTAACACAGGAAAAGAAGCATTGAGAAAAGCTTTGACAATAAAGAAAAAGGTAGAATTATGTGAGTACTGTTGTAAATCAAAGGGGCATCCTATTATTTCAAATCTGAATAATTGATATCCGTTTATCCATTTGAAAATATATAACGTCTCTCGTCAATTAATAAAAGTATAGTCGCTATCGATTCTATTACTTTTTTAAAGATCGAAAATGCTTTTTATTTTTTTGAGACTATTATCAATAAGCTTCCAAAGCAGCTGCGGCAACAATTCCATCCTGCGCTGAGCTGGCTCCAGAAATTCCAATTGCACCCACGATAACTCCATCTTTGAAAATAGGAAGGCCACCTTCAATTGCTACAGCATTGGGTAAGGTGGCTATTCTAGCTCCGCCTTCACCTTTCATCATATCTTCAAATGCTTTAGTGGGGCGTTTGAAATAAACTGAAGTTTTTGCTTTGCCTAAGGCAACATCAATGCTTCCTATCTGCACTCCATCCATTTTGCGAAGTGAGATCATATGCCCTCCAGCATCTAGCACCACAATCACCATATTCCAGCCTTCTACTTTGGATTTAGCTTCTGCAGCATCGGAGATCCTTGTTGCATCTTCTAGACTTAGATAAGGTTGTGTATTGTCTTGTGCTTGTGTGAGAAACGGTACAAGTAGAAAGATGAGGATCACTAACTTTTTCATGATGCTTTGAGTTTAGAGTGGATTTAAAACAATGTTTGAATTTAGTAATTTTTTGGTGGTATAAATGAAAGCATTATATTGTTAAGTATATTAGTTATCAAACCCTTAACCTATAACCTATGAATTTTATCTCAAGACGAACAACTTTGAAATCTCTTGCACTTGGAGCAGGAGTGAGTTTGGTGTCACCCTTTAGTGTTTTATCTTCATCCACATCTCGCAAAGACAAGCTCGGAGTAGCCTTAGTTGGATTGGGTTATTACAGCACTGATTTATTAGCTCCAGCTTTGGAAATGACAGAGAAGTGCTACCTCGCAGGTATAGTAACAGGAACACCTTCCAAAGAGGCAATTTGGAAGACGAAATATAAGATTCCCGAAAAGAATATTTACAATTACGAAACGTTCGACTCAATAGCTGAGAATCCAGATATAGATGTGATTTATATCGTTTTGCCCCCTTCCATGCATATGGAATATGTCATTCGAGCTGCAAAAGCTGGAAAGCATGTTTGGTGTGAGAAACCTATGGCAATGACAGTAGAGGAGTGTAAGGCTATGATAGATGCGTGTAAGGAAGCAAATGTGGCACTATCAATTGGCTACCGTTGCCAGCATGAACCTAATACTCAGGCTTTTCAAAAAATTGTAAAAGAACAGACTTTAGGAAAAGTGTTGGGCTTAGATTGTGCTGCTGGATATAGAGAAAATCGTACAGATCACTGGAAGCAAAAACGAGAAATGGGAGGTGGAGTGATCTACGATATGGGAGTGTATTCAATTCAAGGAGCTAGACTGGGATCCGGAATGGAGCCTATAGCTGTAAACTCTGCGAAAATATGGACTGAGCGTCCTGATATTTACAAGGATGGTTTAGGGGAAATTGTAGAAGCTGAACTGGAATTTCCAGGTGGTGTCATTGGTACAATTAAAACCTCCTTTGCTGCCAACATGAATTTTCTAAATATCAACTGTGAACAGGGAATGATAGAGATGGCACCGTTTTCGGCTTATGCAGGAAACAAAGGTAAAAGTCCATTAGGTGAAATTAATTTCCCTTTTCAGCAGCCCATGGAGCAAGTATGGCAGATGGATAATGATTCACAAACTATAATGGATGGAAAACCACAATTAGTTCCGGGCGAGGAAGGGCTTCGGGATATTCGAGTAGTTCAGGCCATACTTGAATCTGCTGAGAATGGAAAAAAAGTAATGATTTAAGTCGATTTAAATCTTTTTTGGGCAATCAAAATGCCAATATGGGGAGTTTGGAGGCATTTTTAACAGAATATTAAACTCAATTTTTAGCATGAAATGTTGCTAAAAATTGAATAAAATGATCGTTTTGATGAAAACATCATTTTTCTGCACTAAAAATTAAAAATAAACGTCAAAAGACTTCTAACGGCACTATAAATGATGTTTATTGTACTCAAGTATAATTTATAACCAACCAATAAAACGATTATGAGCAGACACCAAGAAGTTAAAGATTTGGTAGATTCTTTAGAAGCAGACTTTGCAAAATTCTACGAAAACGGTAACAAAGCAGCTGGTACTAGAGTAAGAACAGGTATGCAAGCTATCAAAAATCTTGCACAGGAAATCAGAGCTGAAGTTACAGCAAAGAAAAATGAGACTAAATAGTTTACTTTAGTCATTTACTATAAAAGCCCCGAAAGATTAGTCTTTCGGGGCTTTTTACGTTAACAGTATTTGCTAATTATTTTGAGATAACTCCCCTGTCTTTGATTATATAAAGTCTATTTTTATATTACACAAATAGTCGTTATCTTCCTTGAAAAAAGACACTTATGGGGAGACCAGTGCTAAAAGTTAAGGGGTATTCTCCCGATGAGATAAAAGCCCTGATCAAAAAAGATGAACGGTACACGATTGGCCTAAGGCTGTACGCGGTCTACCAGGTGGCCCAGGGACAGCCCAGCAGAAAACTGGAGGAGCTGTACCAAACCAGCTTCAAGCAGATTACCAACTGGGTGCACCGCTTTGAGAAAGAAGGGATAGACGGATTGAAGGATAAGCCGGGAAGAGGCAGAAAACCCTCTCTTTCCCCTGAACAGATGGAGGTGTTGGCAAATCTGCTGTTGAATGAGTCTCCCGTTGGCCACGGGTACAATACCGAAACCTGGACCGGCCCCATCCTGATTGACTGGGTCGGTAAAAGGTTTGGGGTTGACTTCAAAAAGGCCCAGATTTATAATATAGTCAAGCGGCTTGGATTCAGCTACCAAAAAGCAAAGGGCTTTTATCCTGAAGCGGACCCAAAAGCCCAGGAGGAATTCAAGGACAGTTTAAAAAAAACTTCTGGAAAGTCCACCTGACACGGTTTTGCTGTATGAGGATGAGTTCTCCCTGTCAAATACTGCCACCGTGGGCTATAAGTGGGGCAAGGTTGGCAGCCAGCCGAAGATCATGTCCAAACAAAGAAGGCGGGAACGGAAGACCGCGATGGGCAGCTATAACTTCGGGACCGGCCAGATAACAGTCTCCTTTCATCAAAAAGGCAACTACAAAAGCTTTAAAAAGCATCTGAAAAAGGTGCTGCATACCTATCGGAAGCATTCGAAGATCATCGTGGTGGTTGACAATGTAAGGTACCACCATGCAAAACTCCTGAAGAAATGGCTGCTGACAAAACCTGCTTTAGAACTGGTTTATCTGCCCCCATATTCTCCGGAACTCAACCCCATCGAGAGAGCCTGGTGGTATATGAGAAAGAAAATCACCCACAACAGATATATTCATGCCCTGGATGAAAGGATCGTGGCATTCTGAAAAATGTTCTCCCATTTTCAAAAGCCAAACCAGGAAATGAAACAGATTTGTGAAATAAATCATTAGACTTTATTTAAAAAGAATTGAAAAAATAATTTCAGTAAACTCCTTTTTTAGGTATTATTGCCAATTCCTGACTTAGAATGACTCGTTTATATTTAGATAAAATCCTGAATTACCTTTTTGACCAAAACCATAATCAGCCGAGATTGTGGTTCGATTTTCTTTGTTAATCATCACACGAAATCCTAAACCATACCCAGGATTGATTTTTGTAAAGATGTTTTCTTGAGTTAATTTACTGCCAAAACTTGCTGCGTTCACGAAAACAGTCCCGCCAAAAGTTTCTTTGTTTTTCTGCAAAGGAAAACGATATTCTGCTTCTGAATACACCATGCTTTCCCCTCTAAATCGACCTTGAGAATATCCTCTACCTGAGCGCCCAAACATGTCATAGCCAATAGAAGGTAAAGCCATGTATGGTAGATCTCCTGATACAAGGAAATTGGCATAACTCCATAGTGCCAATAAATGACGTTTTCGTTTTTCACTTAAAGGGAAATAATGACGGTAGTCGAGTAGGAGAGTGGAAGAAGATTGGTTTGAACCTAAAAATTCCGGATTGATTTTAAAAGATACCAAAGCAAAGTTGGTCTCATAAGGGGACACTGCCAAATCACGATTTTCCATGACTGCATTCAAAGTAATCCCTGAAAGAGTATTTTTATCTAAATTAAACCCCTTGGTTTGATGGTAGAAATCATTGGAGAAAGTAAGCTCTTGAGTGATTTCATCCTCCATGAAATTTTCGATTTTAGAATAAATATCAAGATGGTAACCTACACCCAAGTAAAATTTAGAGGTAGAGATTCGCTTTAGAACCGTCTCATAGAATCGTACCCAATTGTAATCCATTTGTTGTTCACCCCACCATACACCTGGTTGAATTGGGTTTTCTATGGGCGAATTTGGACTAGAGCTTCCTAATCCGAAAGTTGGCTGAGATGTAATGAAAAAACGCCAATCTCCTACTAAAATCCAACTATCATCTGCTAGAAAAATATTGCTTCTGGAGCTAATTAGCCATTGTTTTTTGGTGGTATAAAGAAGGTTACCCACCAAATTGGATAGATGAGTGTTTTTAGGATCGCCCATTCTCCATGTGGCTGATGGTGCGATGCCGAATAGCCAGCCATTTGCAGGATTTGAAGCAATTGCCGGTAAGGGAACCAATTTAAAATCTCGTATCTGGTTTGGTTTATAGACCAATGAATCTTGTGCAAGAATAGGCAAGTTGATCCAAAATAGCAGAAGAAAAATCGATGCACGAGTCATTAGAAGGATATGTCTAGGTGAAAAACTGAATTTTTTTAAGCGTAAATAACGAAAAATTCTCTTGTGTTTCTCGATGCTTTTCGCTTGATGCTAATTGATAAAATTACTTGGCTGCTTGTGGAAGTCTAAAAACCAAGCCTCCATCAAAGCCAAATTGATACATGGTGGAATAGCTGGAAAGTCCTGTCCCTATACCTCCGGTACCAAAGTAAAGTCCCCCTCCAACAGCCTGTGTGGCAGAGAATAAAGAGGCTTGAATTCTAAGCGCAACATTGTCTGCTACCCAGAAGTTTGATCCGCCTCGGATATTCCAAGCGAACTTAGTTCCTGAATCCTCCCTTCCAGTATCTGGATTTGAAATATTAAAAATACCCATACCCAATCCAACACCTCCAAATGGTTCCAGAATTTCATTCACAACGAAGTGTTTAGTACCATTAAGCATCAGCCAATTGATAGCCATATCGAAATTGATATTTTGCATTTGGCCACCCATAATTCCTGCATCCTGAAAGACAGTAGGGGCATTTGTATCTTGACGTAAGTATTGTATTTCAATTGCTCCTCGATCAGGAATGTGATATTCGATACCTGCTCCCCATCTTAGACCATCTTGAATCTGACCATTGAAAAAAGAACTACTAGAATAATAAGAGTCTACTTTATCCTTGAAAACATAGCCTGCATAGGTATTTATCCTAAATTCTTGGCCGAATGACACAGCGGTAACTGCAAAAATTATGAAGAGTGTTAAAAGTGACTTTTTCATCATGTTGGGACTTTTACATTTTGTAGTTTTTTTGGTTAATACCTATTTTTTCAATAAACGTATTTCCACTTTTCTGTCAGTTTCTACAGAGCCTTTTGATCTTCCTCTAATGATTAAACCACCACTGCTGACCGATATTTGAGCGGGAGATATGTTATAGTAATCGGTTAAAGTTTTGGAAACTTCCTCAACGCGTTTTTCAGTAAGTGCAAGGTTATAAGTCACTGATCCTGTGTTGTCTGCGAATCCTACCAATTGTACATAAAATTCTGGATTTTTCTTTAAATAGTTAGAAACCGGGGATAATTTATTTCGCTCTTGATCAGATAAGCTGGATTCATTGATATCAAAGTACACTTCTACTTTACTTTCATTCAAGAAGGTCTGAACATTCTTTTCTATAACTTCTACTTCAGTAACAGTAACTGTTACTGTGTCTATTACACGAGGAACATTGGATAAACTATCAATAATGAGGGAGTCGAGTGCAATTCGCGCGCGTAAAGTAGAATCATTAGTGGCGGCATCCACTTCCTTCTTCTTATCCCCACTTGACGAAATTGCAGCTGTAGTGGCTACAGCCCCACCCACTAGAAGAGCATCTTTAAGAAGTTCATTGTTTTTCTTTTTATAATTTTCCTGCTTTTTCCGGTTTTTCTCCAGTCTTTTGGCCGTTTTATCATCCATTCCCTGGGGGTAGTATGGAAGCTCTTGGGGATAATACTCCATTTGTTGAGGAGCTGTGTAGAGAGGAGTTTTATTTGCAAACGCTATCATCATAGCTGAGTCACGAGTAGCCTGAGCTGAAAGCAAATCTTGCCGGAATTTTGTCATTTCCTCTTCAAATTCATCTAGCGTCATCGTCTCGGGACTAGCTGCATAACGAGTAGTAGCTTCTTTGCTTTGCCTAATGGAGTCCAGCGAAAGTACCGAAGGGTAACTAGAATAAAGTATTCTGCTCACTTGACCGGGGTAAACCATTAATTCTTGAATCATGGATGCAGAATCAACAGCATAGGAAGTAGGAGTAGATCGTCTTTTTAAGCTGGTCAATGAGTCTAATTTCACTTGATTTTCTGTTGAAAATGTAATTATCTCATTTATTCTTTCTTGAGTGAGAGACTTTTCCTGATCAAGATTCTGAATTCGTAGTTGCTTAATTTCTTCGGATACGCTAGAATCTTGCTGCGCTATACTGATGGTTTCATCTATTGTGGCAAGCTTCCGTTGAGCACTGGAAATCTCTCGGGTAAAATCAACCTGTCTTTCCTCCAAGGAATCAATCATGAAATTAACTTCACTAAGCGAAGTGGAATTCAAAGTATCTTGGTTGACAAATGTGCGACCCTGATTCGAAAGTTGAACTACCGTAAAGTAATTATTGGTTACAGTTACATTACTAGCTTCGCTAGTTTCCACCGAATCTTTTTTAGCTATTTGAGCATTAAATTCGGCGGTAGGCACATAAGTGTAGCGTTGGGTAATCACCGGAGGATTGAAGGATGTCTTATTTGCACCAAAACTGAATTTGATACCTATTCCATGATAGATGTACCAGTCTGGTCTCCCATTTTTAAAACCTCTATATGGGTTTTCTGCACTTACATTATTCGTCCCGGGCTTTGCGGCATAGGCTTGAAAATCATTGTCATACGAAGTTCTATAAACTCCTGACACATCATCAAGATAATCAGTATTGGTTCTTTTGAAATCTGATTGGGCAAATAGTTCTATTGTTTTGGTTATCCGAAACCGTACTCCCAGTCCGAGATTGGCATAAAAGGAAGTGGTTTCGTAATTTTTGGTACGTTCTGTGCCCAACTTACTGAGATTAGTCTCAAAATTGCCATCAGGGATTACAGTTGGATTGCTGTAGTCATATAGATTTCTTGTAGCATCAAGAAGATCTCCATGTACATTGAAACTCTGTACACCCGCCCCAATGGTCAGATAGGGAGCAAAGAATGACTTTCCAGACAATAGCCAGTTGTTATCTGGTTTGATCACGAACGAAAGCCCTGCATCATAGACATCTGTTTGGAAATTCAGTGCTCGGTCAAATGATGGACTTTCAGTCAATAGCGTCCCATCATTTTTTACAAATCGATCTCCGGATCCAAATTGGTAACTTCCTCCTGTTAGCATCAATCCTACTGAATTTCCCAAGGCATACTCTATCGAAACCTGGTAAGATAACTGCTCAGAATAAGTGCTATATCTTTTATAATATTTGGTGAAATCTTTGAAGTTATCCAATGGCATGGGGCGTATATCTCCAAAATAGTTGGTAGTTCCAGCACTGGCTCCAAATCTCCATTTGTAACCATGCAGCTGAGCCTGAACGGAAAGGACAAAGACAAAAGATAAAATCAATAAAATTAGCTTCTTCATGACCTTATCTTTTTTTGCTTCCAATCCCCAACCAAATATTGAATTCAGCACTAACCCCAACAAAAGGCTGAAAGCTCTCTTTTCGAGTGCCTCCTAGTTGCTCAGTCGTAATGAAGGTACCCCCGGCATTTAGCCTAATAAACCGGAAGAAGTTATATCCCAAACCTACATATATGGGCCTATCCAATACTGGTCCCGATATCTTCTCATCTAGCTGATTTTTCATGTCGCCTGAAAGGAAAAATCCAGTGGAAATCGACATGTTGTTCATAAATCTCGTAAATGTGCGATTGCCTAGAGGAAAAGAAAACCCCGCATAAGGACTCATAACAAATTCTTGATCCGGAATGCCTTTGCTAAGCGAAATTGCCCCATATCCCACATTGATTGGGAGGGAATTGTCAGTTTTTTCGGTTGCGTACTTTTGAAAGACAGTTTCATCTACCCGAACCAACATATTTGGACTTAAGTATTGATCTACCTCAGAGAACAGTATATTTTCTAATTCAGTAAGGTATTCGTTTGCATAAACAGCCCGAACATTGTCCTCCTTATTCCTTCCGATAATATTGAACTTTGCTTTACCCATTTTTAACTTTCCTCTTTGCTCCAGTTTGGCTCTAGTGATATCACTAAATCCAGGGAATTTATCACCATTTGGAAGCTCAAAATAGTAAGCTCCCTGATCCACTATCCGAGTTAAATTATTCAACAATAGTTGATCTGATTCCGAAAAACTTATGCCTCCTCTTTTGATTGTGGTGACAGTACCTAGATAGGTCTTTATATTTTGATGGATTAGCATTCTGACTTCTTCTATCTGATCTGCTCCTGCTCTTTGATAGTAGCCAAATTCCAAATGATAATCAGTACTTGAGCGAAGGGGATCTGCCACAAAAACTTGATAGGAGAGATCTTTATACCCAAAAGGGGATTTCCAGAAGTAAGTATATCCCGATTTGCTAGTTTTTTTAGTTGGATAGATGAGCAATTTTACCATTTCAATTTTTTCTGGAATCGCACCATGGATATAGAATTCTTCTTCTGCAGGAAGTGGTTTGCCTCCATTTAGCCTACTTGAAATTAGATCTAGATTAACTGTAGTGACCTGAGCCTGAGCCACAAATGACAAAAACCCAAGGATTACTATGCCTAGTAGATTTTTCCTCATAACCTATTTAATGATTTGTGAAATTGATTAAAAAACCAACCAAGAGAACAGGATTGGCTTAGTTTGGATCAGCGATGATCAATAAGTATTTCAAACAATCTGCCAATGGTGGAATCTGTAGCTTTCTGTTTGAACATATGAATACTATAACAATAAACTAAATCTAATGTTTATTGCTTATGGTATTTTACCAACTTACGCTGAGATTTCAGGAATGGATTTCCCCTTTCTCCTTTTCCCTGGCCGGAGAATTTTTGTATGGAGAATTTACTGTAGGTGGATTCCTTTTACGAAATCAAATAGAGATTTTGAAGACCCTTTCAATAGATGTCAAATACATCCATTGTTAATCGGGATTGCAGAGTGTGTCCTTATTAAGCTTGAGCCTTATGAAATGCTAATATAGACAACTATGCAAAGTGATTAAACGCATACTAATTGTGATTTTAGAGATCATTTACTTAAGCAATATTTTAAGAATTTTTTTTCTAAGATAAATTATTAAAAACCAGCTAATCAATGCCGCTACTGCACCTACTAAAGCTCCAGCTAGTATATCTAGAGGGTAATGAACCCCTAGATATATTCTGGTATAGGAAATAACGGCTGCCCATAAAAAGAGCCATGGAAGAAAGCGGAGTTTTCCTTTCATTTTTAAGTTCAAGAAAACCGCCAATCCAAAAGTATTTGCCGCATGGGAAGAAGCAAATCCAAACAATCCACCGCATCTTCGATAATTGTGGATAATATCATCCCACCGCTCGTCATGACAAGGTCTGAGACGTTCGAAATAGGGTTTCATCAGGCCTGAAGTCACTTGGTCGGAGATAAGAATGGTCAATGCAACCCCGCCAAATACCCACCAACTATTTTTTGGCTCAGCTTTGTATATAAAGTAGATCAGTATCGCGTAAAAAGGTAACCAAGTATAGGTCTGCGAAAGTTGAAATGTAACCATATCCATCCAGTCACTATGGAAGGAGTTTAGCCAGAGAAATAATTCCTCATCCCAAGTCTTGATTTGTTCGATCATTTTTCAAAAGTTAACCAGTCTATCCCTTTTTTAAGATGCTTTTGGGTAAACTCTTCCTTAGATCCGATTTCGGCTTCATGCATGTATTTCCATTCGGCCATCGGAGGCATGCTCATCAGAATACTTTCTGTACGTCCATTTGTGTCCAGTCCGAATTTTGTTCCAGCGTCCCATACTAGGTTGAATTCTACATATCTTCCTCTACGGAGGCTTTGCCATGCTTTTTCGTTTTCACCAAATGAGATTTGGGAGTTTTTCTCCATAAAATATCCGTAAATATCTGGAAATAAACGCCCTAAAGATAAGCTGAATTGAAGTTTCTCTTCGAAATCCTGATCGTCTTTGCCTTGCAGTCTGTCATAGAAAATACCTCCAATGCCACGGGTTTCATCTCTATGTTTGATGTAGAAGTAATTATCAGCCCAATTCTTAAATTTTGGATAATAGTCTGAATTGTATTGATCACAAACCTTCTTTATTTCCTGATGAAAGTAGGTTGCATCGGCTACATCTACATAATGTGGAGTCAAATCTATGCCTCCTCCAAACCAATGCACTCCATTATCCATCTCAAAATATCGGATGTTCATGTGAATGATTGGTACCATAGGGCTTTTGGGATGCAAGACTATAGACACACCAGTTGCAAAAAAGTCAGCTTTATCCAGTTTTAGTTTGTTGAGGATTTTATCAGGTGTAGGGCCATGTACGGCAGAAAATGCGACTCCACCCTTTTCTATGATTTTTCCATTTCTAAAAATGCGTGTTCTGCCACCACCTCCTGCAGGTCTGTCCCACTTATCTTCTATAAATTGACCATTTCCATCAGCCAATTCTAGCTCATTGCAGATATGACCCTGAATTTGTCTATAGATTTCAGCTATTTCTTCTTTACTCTTTCGTGACATTGTTGGATTTTATTGCTTTAGAATGGGTATCCTATCCCAAAGTTAAGAACTGTTTGGCCTTTTAGACCAAAAAGTTGGTTGAATGATATATTGTCTAGCACCCATCGTTCACCTTCTGGCATGGAGGGATCCACTGCTTTGGTCGCCAAATCAAGTCGGACTACTAAGAAGTTAAAATCCATTCGTAAGCCTAATCCAGTTCCTATAGCTATTTCTTTATAAAACCGATCAAATCTGAAATCAGCTCCTGGCCGAGAATTGTCTACTCCGATTACCCACGAATTTCCGGCATCTACAAAAACTGCCATGTCGAAATAACCGATTAGATTTCTGCGGTATTCCAGCATGGTTTCTATGATCATCTCTGCAGGTTGCTCGAAGGCATAATCATAGCGTCCTCTATCTCCAATAGGTGGAGTATGACTGCCAGGGCCGAGTCTTCTTGCCTGCCAAGCTCTGATACTTGTTCCTCCACCCGCGAAGAAATATTTCTCATATGGAAGAATTCCATTACTCACACCGTAGGGATCAGCAATTCCGAAGTTGGCTCTATATGCTAAGGTTGATTCTTGGTTGAGAGGATAATATCTCCTGAAATCTGCCTGAAATTTGAGCCATTGGAATCTAGCGAAATCAGTAGTTTCACTGTTGCTCGGTGCATTCACAAAATTTAAAGTAGTTCCACCACTTTCCACAAACAGCTTTAGTAGAGAGGCTTTGTTCGATGAATTGTAATTGCCGTAATTATTGAAATTAATAATGGATTGTGCTGAGAAGCTACTAATTAGTGAAGGTAGAAATGACCAAATCAAATTATTCCCTTGGTTTTCCAAATCCAGCAGAACTTTGGTAAAATCATCTGAAATATTAGGTGTTCGTATGTAATTAACATCTACAGCATTTACAGTGAATTGCTGTCTATTACCTCGAGTGGCCCAAGAATATGAAAGGAGTGCATTTAATCCAGATCTGGTATATTCTGGGCGGTTTGTATAGTTGTAGCCGAGCTGAGTTCGGGTGTTAGGATTATACCTTCCGAATTTTTGTAAACTATTTCCATAAAATGGAATAAGGAATCGGGGAAATATAATCGAAGCTGAAGTGCCGAATTCTTTACTTTGATAGACACCTTGGTCTGTCGCCGATGCAACGCCTTCATATCCAATTCTTGTATTAAATTCCAATATTTCCCCCGCCCTGAAAAAATTTCTATTTCTCAACACAACGCTGAAAAATGGTCCGGGCAATTGCTCCGTTATGCTTAATCCAAGCTGGTTGGTAAGCTGATATTTCTGATTAGGCTGCGTTAAAATCTTAGCGGTAAGACTGGTTCCTACCGTGTCAAATGAAATATTGATATATCTAAAAAGATCAAGATTACTTAGCTGTTTTTGAGTTTCAACTATGTCTATTCTTTTATATTCTTGGCCTTCATCAAACAATATTCTTGAGCTAAGTAATTTGGCAGAAAAGCGATCTTTATAAAAGGTAAAATCAATGTCGCGGTAGTTTGCTTGCTTTTTTTGATCTATAAATGCATCGCTTGGAGGATTGATTTTGAACGTGATAGAGTCTATTCTAAACACTTCATGTTTTTCTGAAAAGGAAGGTTTAAGTATTCGTTGTTCTACATTGATTTTCATAGAAGCAGTGTCGTAGTATAGATTATAATCTATAAAACTTTTCGTGAACATGTAGTATCCATTGTTTTTGAAAAGTTCTTCCAGTCGTTCTCTTTCCTTAGTGAAATTGCTCTGATCATAGGTTTTACCTTGTTTGATAAAGGATTCCTCTTTGGTAATATTAATCAATGATAATATCCCTTCATTAGCAGAGTTTGTATAGATTGAATCCAATAAGTAAGGAGCTTTCTCCTCAATTATGTAGGTTACGTTGGCCTTCTTTTTCTTAGTTTCTACAGCAAAAGTCACTTCTGCANAGATTGAATCCAATAAGTAAGGAGCTTTCTCCTCAATTATGTAGGTTACGTTGGCCTTCTTTTTCTTAGTTTCTACAGCAAAAGTCACTTCTGCATCCAAGAATCCTTTGTTATATAGATAATTGTCTATTTCAGTGACAGTTTTTTCAGTTTGGGTACTATCAACAATTGTGACTGAATTTCCGGTACGCATCAGGAAATTCCCATATTCTTCCAATTTTTCTAAGTCTTGTATTTTGGTCTGTATTTTCCCCCGCTTTTTTAGAAGTTTGCGGCCATCCGGTATTTCATTAAGGTTAGCATTGACCTCTAGAAGCTCTGATTTTTTTGCCTTTAGTTTGTCGCTTACTTTTGCACTATCGTAGAAGAACTGACCTAATCGGTAAATGCTGACTCCTAATGAGGAGTTAGTGAGTGGGATCTTGGTATTCGGTTCCTGAAAAAATAAATTCTCAATTTCATTTTGATTGGCCTTTTCCACTCCCTCAAGTATATTACGCTCAAGTACATACTCGCCTTCAGATAGGTTTTTGCTCAAGGAGCATGCATACATGGACCAGAGGGCACAGATTAAAAGTATATATTTGGTGAATTTCAAAATGGCAGAGTCGATCCGAATGCTTAGCAAAAATACAGTTAAGTTTATTAAATCCTTACATCAAAAGAAATTCCGAAATCAGGAGCAAAAGTTCTTTGTGGAAGGTGAAAAGAGTGTTTTAGAAGTACTGACCTCTGATTTCAGGGTTGAATTACTTGTTGCTACAGAATCTTTTTCCGAAAAGAATAGAACCCTAATAAATGACTCCAATGCTCAGGTGATTCTGGCTACTCAAAACCAATTGGAAAACCTTGGTCAATACCAAAGCAATGATAGTGCCTTAGCCGTGATACACATGAAATCAAACAGCCCTTTTGATTTTCCTGATGGTAATTTCGTGATAGCGCTTGATGATGTTAGAGATCCGGGTAACCTTGGTACTATTATTAGAATTGCCGATTGGTATGGTATTAAAAATCTAGTCTTTTCTACTCAAACTGCGGATTTTTATAATCCAAAAGTAATTCAGTCCAGTATGGGGTCATTTACCCGTATCAATTTTTTCTATGCCGATCTTAAGGATGTTTTCCAGCAATGGGATGTCCCAGTTTATGGGGCATTTTTAGATGGGGAAAGTGTCCATGAAATTAAGAAAATCTCTAGCGGGGTAATCCTTATGGGTAATGAGTCAAATGGTATTTCTTGCGATCTGGAAAAAGTAGTGACAAATAAGGTGACTATTCCAGGTTTTGGTCAGGCGGAGTCACTGAACGTAGCCATAGCAACCGCTATTCTCTGTGATAATTTTAAGCGGTTGACATTCTAATGATTCAAAAATTAGCCAAAACGCTCAATAAAGTTGGGATTAACGGGTTTTTGCTGGGCTTGTTTACTGCCATCTTTCTGGCATGGCTTTTT
The DNA here is from genome assembly GCF_035156405.1 of Algoriphagus aurantiacus. Classification (NCBI taxonomy): domain Bacteria; kingdom Pseudomonadati; phylum Bacteroidota; class Cytophagia; order Cytophagales; family Cyclobacteriaceae; genus Algoriphagus; species Algoriphagus aurantiacus. The sequence continues at coordinate 258,533 of NZ_JAXRUT010000005.1, forward strand.
CCATTTGCAGGTTCCAGTGAGTCTCCTGTGCCTTGGAAGCCAATTATCAATGTAGGGATAGGATTAGTGTTCTTTCTGTATGGAGTAAAGCTCGATCCGATTCAGCTGAAGTTAGGCTTGAAAAACTGGAAATTGCATGTGCTTATTCAGCTCACCACTTTTGTGTTCTTTCCATTGATAGTGTTGGCAATTATGCCCTTTTTGAGTTGGATAGGTAAGGATTTTCAACTCGGCATTACCTACTTATCAGTACTTCCATCCACTGTAAGTGCATCAGTAGTTATGGTCTCTATTTCACAAGGAAATATTCCAGGTGCCATATTTAATGCCAGTATATCTAGTCTGCTTGGCGTCCTAATTACTCCAGCTTGGATGGGGGTTTTGGCAGATTCATCAAATATTGAAATGGATTTCTTGCCTACTTTGGGAGAACTTTCCTTGAAGGTACTCCTTCCAGTAATTCTCGGTATTATAGCTCATAAATGGCTTTTTCCTAAAATTGAAAAGCATCTCTCAACGCTAAAATATATAGATCAAACCGTAATTATGATCATTGTATTTACATCTTTTGCCCAGTCTTTTTCTCAACATGTATTTTCGCCATACAAGTCGAGTGTCTTGCTTGAAATGGGGGCTACGATGCTTGGACTGTTTTTTCTAGTGTGGATAGTTATAGAGGTTTTGTGCCGCATGCTTGGATTCAGTTGGGAGGATCGTGTAACTGCGCTTTTTTGCGGCTCCAAAAAATCACTTGTGCAAGGCGTGGTAATAGGGAAAGTTATTTTTCCAGACCCTGCTACACTTGGTTTGGTTCTGCTTCCACTGATGTTGTATCACATTCAGCAACTCATCGCAGGAAGTATTATTGCTTCTAGATTTTCAAAAAGGATTTAAATTTACTCAAACTACTAAGTAAAAATTGAGAGCTCCAATAGCGAAAAAGAGCTTGAAATATTAGGCTCTTTTTCGTTAAACATGTGTCTTTGAGAGCTGATATACTAACTGAATGTACTGATCAGCTGCTTCTTCTTTGGATTTACCTTTCATGTTCATCCAGGCATTATATTTTGCGGCAGCTTTGAAGTCAAATCCTCCAGGACGTTCAGTTTCATTATCGCCCTCAGTGGCTTGCTTATATAACCCGTAAAGTTTGAGCAAATCTTCATTACTGGGTTTTTCCGTAAATTTTTTAGTTTGTGCTACGGCATCTTCAAAAGTATTATGTGACATTTTTATTGGTATTTGGTTAGGGCTGTATGACCAAATTTAATACCAGATTAGGCTTTTCCTTCCTGATTACCGTAAAGTAAAATAACCAGCTGATTTCAGCTGGTTATTTATACAAAATGGGGAATCTGTTCTACAATTATCTTTTATTCATCGAAACGTAGTCGCGCTCATTTTCTCCAGTATATACTTGTCTTGGACGGCCGATAGGTTCACCGTTTTCACGCATTTCTTTCCACTGAGCGATCCAACCCGGAAGTCTTCCTAATGCAAACATCACGGTGAACATATCTGTAGGGATACCAAGTGCTCTGTAGATGATTCCAGAATAGAAATCTACATTTGGATACAATTGACGATCAATGAAGTATTGATCATTAAGTGCTGCATGCTCCAATTCTTTAGCGATATCCAATACTGGATCATTTACACCTAATTTCTCTAGCACATCATCCGCTGCTTTTTTGATTATTTTCGCTCTAGGATCAAAGTTCTTGTAAACTCTGTGTCCGAAGCCCATTAATCTGAAAGGATCATTTTTGTCCTTGGCTTTATCCAAGTATTTCTTTGCATCCCCGCCATCAGCTTTGATCGCCTCTAGCATTTCAATTACAGATTGGTTAGCTCCACCATGAAGTGGTCCCCATAGTGCATTGATACCTGCTGAAATAGACGCGTATATACTTGCTTGAGAAGATCCTACGATTCTTACCGTAGATGTAGAGCAATTCTGCTCGTGATCTGCATGAAGAATCAATAATTTATCTAAAGCAGAAGCAACTATAGGATCTACTTCATACTTTTCTGCCGGAAGGGCAAACATCATTTTCAGGAAGTTTGAGCAATAATCCAACGAGTTATCAGGATAGTTTACCGGATGCCCCATTTCGTTTTTGTATGCCCAAGTAGCGAAAGTTGGCATTTTAGCAATCAGACGAATGATGCTTAGATTTACTTCTTCCTTGTTTCTATTTGGATTCAAAGAATCTGGATAGAATGCAGTCAATGCGCATATCATAGAAGAAAGTACACCCATTGGGTGTGCATTAGAAGGAAAACCTTCTAGAATCTTCTTTATATCCTCATGAACCAATGTATGGAGAGTAATTTCTCTGGAGAAATTTTCATACTCCGTCTGAGTAGGAAGTTCACCATAGATCAACAGATATGAAACCTCTAGAAAGGTAGACTTTTCAGCCAAATCTTCGATTCTATATCCTCGATAACGAAGAATTCCTTCTTCTCCATCTAAAAATGTAATTGCACTTGTAGTAGCTCCTGTATTTTTGTATCCCGGGTCAAGGGTGATTAGTCCCGAGGATGCTCTAAGTTTTGCGATATCTATCGCTGATTCATTTTCTGTGCCGGTGATCACCGGGAATTCATAATCTTGTCCTTTGAAAGAAAGCTTAGCTGATTCAGACATATAAGTATTATTTGATTGCGTATGTTAAAAAACCTCTTATTTGGGCCTTAAGATAATAAAATCAGGTTGTTTATTGGCTTTACATTGTGTCTAATGGAATAATTATCATGAGAAAAGTGAATTTTTTCAAAATATACTATTCAATACTCCATGCTCTTTGTTCATTAAATAAAGCACATCCTTATATAAATACCTGATTGATTGTTTTTTGCAATAAAAAAAGCCCCTAAGGGCTAGTTTTATGCGCAGAAATGTTCAAATACTTCAACCAAGTGGTCGCCAATCATTTTTGCATTTCTCCCTTCGATGTGGTGACGTTCGATGAAATGAACCAATTCACCGTCTTTAAATAGTGCCATTGCAGGGGATGAAGGAGGATAAGGAAGGCAAAGCTCTCTTATTTTATCCACGGCTTCTCTATCATTACCTGCAAATACTGTAGCAAGGGTAGTTGGTTTAACTTTCGCATTTTCTACTGCGTAAGTTACTCCAGGTCTGGCAGCTCCTGCCGCACAGCCGCAAACTGAATTTACTACAACAAGGGTAGTGCCTTTATGGTCAGGACCAAGATGTGTTGCAACTTGCTCAGCCGTTCTGAACTCTTCAAATCCTACGCTGGAAAGTTCCGCTCTCATTGGAGCGATCAATTCTTCTGGATACATATTGTTACTAGTTTTAAAGTTCTTAATTAGAGAAATCCCAATTCAAGTTTTGCCGCTTCTGACATCATGTCCTGAGAATAAGGAGGATCAAATGTCAATTCAATTTCTACATTATTGATTCCTTGAATCTGCTGGATTTTATCCTTGATCTCTGAAGGGATAAACTCAGCTGACGGGCAATTTGGAGAAGTCAACGTCATCAAAACATACACGTTGTTTACAGGGTAAACCGTGATTTCATAGATCAAACCAAGATCATATACATCTACGGGAATCTCAGGATCATATACCAGCTTAATGGCTTGAATTACTTTTTCCTTCAAGTTTTCTACTTGACCTATTGACGATTCTGTTTTACTTTCTGTTGACATACTATCAGACATTTTGTTTGCTTTGGATGGCCAATGCGTATAATTTGATTTGCTTGATCATAGAAGCAAATCCATTTGAACGTTGGCTACCGATGATAGAGCCCATTCCGATTCTCTCCACGAAATCAAGTTTCGCATTTATAATCTCTTCTGGGCTTCGATAGTTCAATACTCTCAGCAAAAGTGAGATTAATCCTTTAGTGATATCCGTGTTGGAATCAGCTTGAAAATGAACATTGCTGTCTTTTTCCTCAGCGATTAGCCATACTTTGGATTGACAACCTTTGATGGTATTCTCCTCAATTCTTTCACTATCAGGAAAATCTTCTAAGCTTCCGCCCAATTCCATGATGTAATAAATTGTGGATTCTTTGTCATCCCCGAGGATTTCAAATTCCGAAACTATCTCATCCTGAACTTCCTGAATACTGCTCATTTATTTTTAATTCTGGCAATTCGGGTTACGCTTTCTGCCAATTTATCTATTTCTGATTTCGTGTTATAAACCGAGAATGAAGCCCTTACAGTTCCTTCAAGTCCGAATCTTTTCATTAAAGGCTGTGTGCAATGATGGCCTGTTCTGACCGCGATGCCATTGGCGTCAAGCATCATTCCTACATCGTATGGGTGCATCGCATTTATATTGAATGAAACAACACTGACTTTTTCCTTGGCCGTGCCAACTGGTATAAATCCCTTGATCTGCAATAGCTGCTTATTGGCGTAAGCAAGCAATTCATCCTCATGAGCTTTAATTGCATCTTTTCCTATTTCGCTGATAAAATCAATTGCAGCTTTGAAAGCAATTACATCAGCGATATTGGGTGTTCCTGCCTCGAATTTGAAAGGGATGTCGTTATATGTTGTCTTTTCGAACGTGACTTCTTTGATCATTTCTCCACCTCCCTGATAAGGAGGCATAGATTCAAAAACTTCTCTCTTTCCATATAACACCCCAAGACCTGTTGGCCCGTAAAGCTTATGTGCTGAGAAAGCGAAGAAATCACAATCCAAATCCTGCACATCAATCTTCAAATGACTTGAACTTTGAGCGCCGTCCAAAAGCACTTTAGCCCCCACTGTATGGGCGGCAGCAATTATTTGTCTGACTGGATTGATTGTTCCCAGTGCATTGGAAGCATGAACGATGCTGACCAACTTGGTCTTTGGAGATAGCAGTTTTTCAAACTCTTCGAAAAGGATCTCTCCAGCCTCATTGATCGGAATTACTTTTAGGATAGCACCTTTTTCCTCACAGAGCATTTGCCAAGGCACAATATTGGAATGATGCTCCAATGTAGATATAATGATTTCGTCTCCCTTTTCTATAAATTTTCTCCCGAAAGTAGAAGCGACCAGATTGATTCCTTCTGTAGTTCCCTTTGTGAAAATCACTTCCGCAGCTTCGCGAGCATGGATAAAATCCTGAATAGCTTCCCGGGTTTCTTCGAAATAGCGAGTGGCACGATCTGCCAATGCATGTGCACCTCGGTGAATGTTGGAATTATCGGTCGAGTAGTAATTCGTCAAGGCATCCAGGACGGACTGAGGCTTTTGAGTCGTAGCAGCATTATCAAAATACACCAAAGGCTTACCATGCACTTCCTGGTGAAGCACTGGAAACAAGCCTCTGATTTTTGTGATGTCTAGTCCCATTTCTTAGAAGTTACTTCCTAAGCGTTCCTGAACCTGTGCGATACAATACGCTTTGAAACTTTCATCAGTGATATGTTCTAGGACTTCACCGGCAAATGCATAGAGCAATAAGCCTTTGGCTTGATCTTTTGCAATACCTCTAGCCCTCAGATAGAATAAGGCTTCCTCATCCAGCTGACCTGTAGTACAACCGTGAGAACATTTCACATCATCAGCCCAGATTTCAAGCTGCGGTTTAGTGTTGACCACAGCATCTTCGGATAGCAAAATGTTGTTGTTTTGCTGGAAAGCATTGGTTTTCTGTGCGTCTTGTCTTACGAAGATTTTTCCGTTGAAAACTCCCCGCGAACTGTCAGCAAGAATTCCTTTGTAAAGCTCATTGGATTCAGCATGAGCCACCGTATGATCCACATTGGTATGATTGTCTACGTGTGACTTACCATTAAGTAAGTACAAACCGTACATGTTTCCTTCAGAATTACTTCCGAGGATATTTAGACTCAAGTTGTTTCTGACCAATTCACCTGATAGGGATATAGTCACAGAAGTGAATCTTCCGTCTTTCTGAATATCTGTTTCTATGGTACTGGCTTCGATGGCATTTTTGCCTTCATTCTGCAGCTTGTAGTAGCGAATCTGAGTATTGATTCCACCTTTTATTTCCACTACTTTGTTCACGAAATAAGTCGATCCGCCAAGGTTTACACTGTGATTGATAAAGGTCACTTCTGCAAAGTCCCCGGCTTCAATCCATACTCTCGGCTGAATCACTTGGCCAGCGCTAGCGTTGAAGAAATTCAATAGAAGTATCGGTTTCTGAATTTGAGCATTTTTAGGAATGGAAATGAAAATTCCATTTTCAAAAGAACTCTGATTCAATGCACAAAAAGGATCTTTCTCGGGCTTTGCAATGCTTCCAAGTGCAGTTTCAGTTTTTTCTGAAAAAAGTAATACTTCTACTCCTTCTATAGTAGATGAAAGTGCAGGTTGAAAATGTCCGTTGGCGAATACCAAAACGTCACCTTCGTAACCTTCAAATAAATTTGACTTTACCTGATCGGCTGTTACTTCGAAATCTCCTGCCGGTGCAAAGTTTTGGATGCTTTGCTCGATCTTCTTGGTGATTGCAGTGAATTTGTACTCTTCTGATTTGTTGGTAGGGAATCCTTGGGCTTGGAAAGCTTCCTTTCCTGCAGTGCGGGCTTGTTCGAAACCTTTACCTGTATTACCCAATAATTCCACAAGTATATCGTGCTTGATAAGCGTACTCATGCGTGATGTTTTAGGATGAAAATCAAACGGTAGCGTTAGAATCGACTTCTTCTTTGATCCAATCGTATCCTTTTTCTTCTAGCTCTAGGGCAAGCTCTTTAGTACCTGACTTCACAATTTGTCCGTTATACAATACGTGTACGAAATCAGGAATGATGTAATCCAACAATCGCTGGTAGTGCGTGACCACGATGGTTGCGTTGTCTTTTGATTTCAACTGATTCACGCCGTTTGATACGATACGAAGCGCATCGATATCCAAACCTGAATCTGTCTCGTCCAAAATAGCCAGGGTGGGAGCAAGCATCGCCATTTGGAAGATCTCATTTCTCTTCTTTTCTCCGCCTGAGAAACCTTCGTTCAATGATCTGCTCAAAAGCTTCTGGTCCATCTCCACCAGTTTCATTTTCTCCTTCATCAAGGTCAAGAACTTTACCGCGTCAAGAGGATCTTCACCACGGTATTCTCTTACTTGATTCACTGCGGTTCTCAAAAAGTTAGTCGAGCTAACTCCTGGAATCTCCACAGGATATTGGAATGCAAGAAATACACCTTCTCTTGCCCGATCTTCAGGGGAGAGGTCAAGTAGATCCTTTCCTTTAAAAGTAACTTCACCTGCTGTCACTTCATATTCTTCTCTTCCTGCCAATACTGAAGCAAGCGTAGATTTACCCGAACCGTTTGGCCCCATGATCGCATGGACTTCTCCTGCTTTCACTTCAAGGTTAATGCCTCGTAGGATTGGAGTTCCTTCGATAGAGGCGTGCAAATTCTTTATATTAAGCATAATTCTTTCTAATCTTTCAATATTCTAATCTTTCAATCTTTCAATTGGCTTATCCTACAGATCCTTCAAGGGTCAAGGCTAACAACTTCTGTGCTTCCACAGCAAATTCCATCGGCAATTGATTCAAAACCTCTTTGGCGTAACCATTTACGATCAATGCAACTGCATCTTCTGTCGCAATACCACGTTGGTTGCAATAGAATAGCTGGTCTTCTCCAATCTTCGAAGTAGTAGCCTCATGCTCCACTTGAGCAGTTGGATTATTGATGTCGATGTACGGGAAAGTATGTGCTCCACAGCGATCTCCCATAAGGAGGGAATCACACTGTGAAAAGTTACGTGCATTAGTAGCTCGCTTCATCACTTGTACTTGTCCTCTGTAGGAATTTTGGGATTTTCCTGCAGAAATACCTTTGGATACGATTCTTGACTTGGTGTTTTTACCAATGTGAATCATTTTCGTTCCTGTATCTGCTTGCTGATAATTATTTGTAACAGCTACAGAATAGAACTCTCCGATGGAGTTATCTCCCTTTAGGATACAAGAAGGATACTTCCATGTCACGGCTGATCCTGTCTCCACTTGAGTCCAAGAAATTTTAGAGAAGTCACCCGCACAGATTCCACGCTTTGTCACGAAATTGTAAATCCCGCCTTTTCCATTTTTATCTCCGGGGAACCAGTTTTGTACAGTGGAATATTTTACTTCTGCATGTGCTCCAGCGTAGATTTCAACTACTGCCGCATGCAATTGATTTTCATCACGTTGCGGTGCAGTACACCCTTCTAAATAGGATACATAGGATGCATCTTCAGCTACAATCAGCGTTCTTTCAAACTGGCCTGTATTTGCTGCGTTGATTCTGAAATAGGTAGAAAGCTCCATTGGGCAACGAACGCCTTTTGGGATATAACAGAATGATCCGTCAGAAAATACTGCTGAGTTTAGCGCTGCATAGTAGTTGTCGGTCATTGGTACGACTGAACCCAGATATTTCTTTATCAACTCAGGATGTTCTTTTACAGCTTCGCTGAAAGAGCAAAATACAATTCCAAGTTTGGAAAGTGTTCCTTTGAAAGTGGTAGCTACTGAAACTGAATCAAGGACCGCATCTACTGCAATTCCTTGAAGTCTCTTTTGCTCATTCAAATTAATCCCTAATCGCTTATAGATATCTAATAATTCAGGATCTACTTCATCCAAATTCTTAGGCTTGCTAGACTGCTTAGGTGCAGAATAATATTTTAAAGACTGCAAATCGATTTTTGGGTAATGAACATTGGCCCATTTAGGCTCAGACATGGTTTCCCATATTTTGAACGCTTTTAATCTCCAATCAAGAAGCCATTGTGGTTCTTCTTTTTTGGCAGATATCCATCGTATGGTGTCTTCAGTTAAACCTATAGGAGCCTCATCGGCTTCATAGTTCACTGACCATCCGTGTTCGTATTCTTTTGACGTTAGTTCTTCTAAAATCTGATTGTCTTTGCTCATTGTTGCTGAGTTATTTAGACTAATTACATTTTAACTGCGAAGGTACAATATATAATGAAAATACCATGTTTTCACTCATTGGATAATTCTATCGAGCATTCATAGCATCGATAGAAAATGCCTTTTTTGTCCATTCTATACCGTCTTTACAAAAAAAAAGTATTGATGGTTCAATACTTTTGATTTTAAATGTGTTGAGTAAATAGTTTATTTAGATTTAATCTTAATTGTGCTATTTCTGTTTTTCGAAAAATTGAATTGGTCTGTTAATTGATTCTTCCAACACTATCAGGGTTTCTGTTCTGTCGATTCCTTCCACTTTTTGAATATTATCAAGTACAAATCTCAAATGGTTGGTGTCTCTACAAATGATCTTCGCGAAAATCGAATAATTACCTGTCGTATAATAAGCACTGACCACTTCGGAAATTGTCTTGAGTTTTTCAATAACCGTGTCGTAAAGAGAACTCTTCTCCAAATAAATCCCCAAAAATGCGGATATATCATAACCCAGTTTTGAAAAATCAATGTTAAGGGTGGCACTTTTGACGATACCCATATCCTCAAGTTTCTTCATGCGTACATGGACAGTTCCCGAAGACACAAAGACTTTTTTGGCGATTTCCGTGTAAGGAGTCTTGGCATCTTCATTGAGAAGGGAAATAATCTTCAAGTCTATGTTATCGATATCTAAAATTTTGTCCATTTTTAACGAGTGATTTTGGATGATTGTTAATGAATACGCCTGTAAATTAGAGATTGTTCAAAATATAGCAAAATTTTTTTTTCAATTTGTAATTAAAAGTAAAATCCACTTACTTTGGACTCGATACAGATGTTCAATTGAATATTTTGTTCATAGATTAAAAAGTCGAATTAAAATTTGAGATCTTTTGTATTTCCAAACTTTAGTTCATTTTCAACGGAAACTTTTAATCTCTAAAGTTATATTTGGGTTTATATTCTGAAAAGGGTCTTGCTTCTGGCAAGACTTTTTTGTGCCCTTTTTAGAATTTATAATGCAAAAAATTGTATTTGAAAAAATAAATACTGTATTTTTGTTTTGCACCTCGATCATAAAAAGATGTTTTCGCAACGAGTTTTTAATCGGCTTTTAGTTGTCATTTTTCTTTTCACACCATTTGTGGGAAAATTGCTCGACACCCATATGCCAAATGCGGATCCAATTGCCGACAAGGATTTTGTAGAATACAATCAGTTAAAAATCAGAAGTGTAGAAAATATCTATAATTCAAAAAGAGTTTCTAAACCTTCAGATTTGATTTTTTTTCCACTTACTACTGTTGAAGCTGATTTGGCGAAAAATCTCAATTCACATTGGATATGGTCAGAAAACACGTTTAATAATCTAGAAAGTTATTCGCCTTTTTTATTTCAAACAAAGAAATCCGCCAGGATCGGGGAGGTGAAAGTGCTACTTCAAGTGAATTCAACGGGTAGAATGATTGGTTTTAAAATTTTAAGCGACGTAGATAAGGGCTTACGAGAGCGAATTGATTATGTACTTAGGAAGTTGCCTGATTGTAAACCTGTACCCGGATATGATAAGTATGGGGTAGAAACTTTCGAATTAATTATCAAAAAATCGTAAGCCGGTCAATCCGGTTTTTTTTAAGCGGTTAGTGAATCGTGCATGGGTGTTTTTATTTTTGAATGGTTCCTGTCAGTCAGTTTCCAGTAATAATATTTGGAATAGTTTATTTTGATTGTTTGGTCAGGTCTTACCATTAATTCGCCTTAACTATGAAAATTAAAAGATTTGGAGTTTTATTAATTGTATTGTTCCTAGGTTCGCAAATTGTTTTTGCGCAACAGAAAAGGCCGCTAACTCATGCAGATTACGATGGATGGGAGAGATTGTCTTCAGAGAAAATCACCAAAAACGGGCTGTGGGTTGGATATCAGGTGTCTCCTCAAGATGGTGATGGTCGTATCGAAATTTTCTCATTCAAAGATCCTAACAAGCGACAAGTTATTTCTAGAGGGACATCGTTTGACTTTTCTGCTGATAATGCATTTGCAATTGGTAAGATTGTTCCAGAAAAAGATTCTGTGTATGTATTGAAATTGAAAAAGACAAAGAAGGATGATATGCCGTCCGATAGTCTATTCATTTTTAATATGGCAGAGAATAGTTTGGAAAAACTTCCGCGTGTTAAGTCATTTGCGATACCTGAAAAAGCAGGAATTTGGGTAGCAATTAATTTTGAAAAGGAGAAGAAGGAGAAAGCCAAGGATGATAAAGAGGCTGAGGCAGATTCTACAGCAAAGGCGGAAAAACCAAAAAAGACAGATGGAACAAAACTTACTGTCCGCAAATTGGATAGCTCAGTCAGCTATGATTTTGAAAGAGTGAAATCCTATGGCTTCTCTAAAAGTGGAGAATTCCTGTACTATGTTTTGGCGGAGGAGGATACCTTAGATAATGCAGCAATTTATTTGCTCAATCTTGCAAATGGTGAAAGTAAACTAATCTCTGAAGGAATGACTTCTTATTTGGATGTCACATTCTCTCCCGAAGCCCAATACCTTGCTTATCTCACTACCGATGATTCCACAAAAGCTAAAAAGCCTTATTACTCTCTGTTTCTAGCTGAAACGGCAAATGGAGATTTAAAGGAAGTAGCCACGAACGATTCTGACAATATTCTTGAAAGTGGAAGAATCAGCGAAAATGGTAATCTTAAATTTTCTGAGGATGAAGAACGCTTGTTTTTTGGTGTATCTCCCGATTATATGGATTACAGCTATGAAAGTGATACTACCATTTTGGATGACGAGAGAGTAAGTCTGGATATTTGGGGATGGCAGGATTCAGAGATTCAGCCTATGCAACTGAAAAATAAAGGACGCGATGAAAAGTTTTCCTATTTGGCTATAATAGATCTGACTACAGATAAAATCACCCAGCTTGCAGATGTGGATGTGAAAAATGTAATCCTTGAGTCAAAAGTAGAGCGTGATTTCGGACTGGCTTGGACGGATGAACCATATCGAATCAACTACAGCTGGAACATTCAGACTGGCAGGGATTTGTATTTGGTGGATTTTACGGATGGCACCAAAACTTTGATTGAGAAAAATACTTCGGGATTTCCTTCTATATCTCCAGAAGGCAACTATATATACTGGTACGATGGACGTGATAGCAGTTGGGTGGCTTATGATGTAGCCAAGAAGGCGAAAATCAACCTTACAAAAGAACTTTCTGAAGTGTTTTATGAGGAATTACACGATTCACCATCTTTACCAGGAAGCTATGGAAGTGCAGGCTGGTTAGCAGGTGACGAAGCTTTTTTGGTTTATGATAGATTTGATATCTGGAAAATAGATCCTAGAAATCCATCAGGAGCAATGAATCTTACTCAAGGAGTAGGCAGAAAGTCAAATGTAGTTTTCAGAAGACAGGATCTGGATCGGGAGGAGAGAAGCATCGACCCAAAAGGACAATTGCTGCTAACTGCGTTCAATGAAAAGACCAAAGATTCAGGATATTTTAGGGGTTCATTTGACGGAAAATCAGCGCCTAAGCAGTTGATCATGTCAGCGAATCGTTATTACGGACTGACAAAAGCAAAGGAGAGCACGGAGGTTTTTCTTACTAAAACAACTTATAAGGACAATCCGGATATGTACTTGGGTGATTTGACATTTAAAAACCTCGAAAAGGTTTCCAATCTCAATCCACAGCAAGTTAATGTGAATTGGGGTTCAGTTGAATTGGTGGATTATTTGACAAATGATGGAGAACCATTACAGGGTTTATTGTTCAAGCCAGAGAATTTCGATGCTTCTAAGAAATACCCAATGATGGTTTATTTCTATGAGCGAAATAGTGATGGATTGCATAGTTATAGAGCTCCTGCTCCCAGTGCATCCACGATCAATATTCCATATTTTGTAAGTAACGGTTATCTGGTGTTTGTGCCGGATATCAAATATCAACTTGGTCTTCCTGGACCTAGTGCTTACAATTGCATCATTCCAGGTGTTCAGTCTATTGTAGCCAGAGGCTTTGTTGATTCTGATAATATGGCAGTCCAAGGACAAAGTTGGGGAGGGTACCAAGTTGCCTATTTGATAACGCAAACAGATATGTTTAAAGCTGCAGGAGCAGGCGCACCTGTGGTAAATATGACTTCAGCATATGGAGGGATAAGATGGGGAACTGGCATGAGTCGTATGTTCCAATATGAGCAGACACAATCCAGAATAGGAGGTACACTTTGGGAAAAACCAGTTTACTACATAGAGAATTCTCCGCTATTCTTTATGGATCGTGTTAAGACACCAGTGCTGATCATGCATAATGACGAGGATGGTTCAGTGCCATGGTATCAAGGGATTGAAATGTTTATGGCATTGAAACGATTGAATCAACCCGCATGGCTGCTTCAATACAATGGGGAAGATCATAATTTGGTGCAACGTAAAAACAGAAAGGATCTTTCAATGCGGTTGAGTCAATTCTTTGATCATTACCTCAAAGGCGAACCAGCCCCACTTTGGATGTCTGATGGTCTTCCGGCTGTGCAAAAAGGGAAAACGTTGAAATATGAGTTATCCCAGTAATTGATATCAATGAAACGCCTTTCATTAAAAAATGAAAGGCGTTTTTTTAATTACGTATAACAATTATGTGAACATATAATTAGATTTTTCTTTGATACGGCACAGTAGAAGTGTAACTTTAAGAACACTTCGAACTTTTTTATTGTGCCTGTCCTATGATAAATATACTCCGTCGTGCTATTACTGGCTACAAAGCCATAAATATGTCCAAAAACGGCATAGATATTAAAATCTCTTACCGGGGTAAAAGGCCCTCTTCTGACCCATTAGCTACATTAAAGGAGGTGAAAGTTAAACTTAGTCAAGCCTCAAATGCGACACCCGTGGCGCTTGATATTAGCAAGTGTTGGAATGATAGATTAGCGTATTTGAAAAATAATAAGCCTTCTTACACCGCTAAATTCCAAATTGAGAATAGTACTTATTCAATTTCAAGGTATGTTGCAAAGCTAAATAGATCACCTTTGAGTCTTTATACCTTTAGTAATCACGATAAAATATTTAAGACCGTTGCAAAAGAATTGTCTTGAAAAACTTCAGGGATTTTTCGTCTTTTTTCACTCCATTTTTTGTTTTTAGATTGGAAAAAATCAATCATATCCTTTTAAGAGG
>NZ_JAXRUT010000050.1:0-16115 GCF_035156405.1 Algoriphagus aurantiacus
TAGCCTGTAGATGGTTTTCCGAATATGATCCGTCAGGCTTTCATACGCCATGATCTTGGCAAGCTTGCTGCTGTTGATTGTCGAAAAAACCGGGTCAAAATCAAAGGAATAATCCGGGATCAGAGATACAGGCTTGGAATTCCTCAAAAACAGTGTTTCATCCTGATCACTTTTTCCCAGCTGATAATAGATGTATAGTTGGTGATTCCTCGCGAAAAACTCCTGTATCTGATCCATAACATGAGGATAAAAACTTTTGATCTGTTCTTTTTGCCCAATCGGCTTTTTGGCTTCTATATAGACTAGCTCGGAGTAGAAAATCAATTCCTTGAAGAGCATGGGCTTGTATTCTTTGAAGAACAGAATTTCCTCTTCAGTATCAGGGAATGTATATCCTGTCATAAATTCCTTCAACCGGATCAAAATCTCATTGATCACCTGACAACATCTCTCAGCTTTTTGCAGCCCGTTGGATGTCTCCTTCGAAACTTCCTTCAGCGATTGTTCCATCTCCACAAAAAGCGTTTCTACAAATGCTTTCATATCCTCCTTGTTTATTATCCAAACACCTCCTGCCTCTCAACTCATTCAGTGCTTCATTCAATTCTAAATCATTTGGAATAACCTATCATCCTCTTGCCTCAAAACTGTTCATATAAGCCTCCAGATTCTCTTTACACTGGTCAAGAAATACAGTCCGGTTTTTCTTTCTAGACTTGATTTCCAGGAAGGTCCTGTAATAATCCTGCAGTTCCTTACCAAATACTTCTGCCATGAAGGTTGCCAGTTCTGAAACACGGGCATTTCCGTGGTTTACAGCATTGGATGTTTTTAAGGCGTAAACCAACTCGACGAGATCCGCCTTTTTCCCTGTCCAAAACAGCGGCGAATTTCTCTCCTCTTCTATCGGATTCTTAGTATCATGTAGGACAAGTAATTGATCCTGGATATAATCTGCCAGTGCCAGAGTACCCATGATCCTGGCACAGTATAATGTATATACAGTACAGTATCTGGTATCTAGTGTGTGCCAGAACAAATTAGGCTTATATACAGGGGCTTGTGCACTCCTTAAGAAAAATACCCTATCCTGATTCTCTTTTTTCATCAAGAGGTAATTGTATAAGTTTTGGTTGTTTTGCAGGAATTCCTGCACACTGAGCAATTCCTTTTCGTAGAATTTCCTGATTTCATTTTTAGACCCGGCCGGTTTGATAGATTCCATATTGAACAGTTCGGAGAAATACACAGATTCCCTGAGGAAGTAAGTCATATGATGTTTGAAGAATTCTATTTCCTCTTCTTCGGACACAAATTCATAGTGGTCCATAAAGAGTTTGATCTTATCCATCGCCCGATCCACCAGGTGAAAAGCAGATTCAAACTGGATGAGTTTGTTTTCACCGTCCAGTTTCAGAACACCCAGCTCGTTTTTTAATCCGGTAATTATCCGGTCCGAAAATGTGAGGATACCCATAGTTTAAAAATTTATTCACGAATCAATTCTTTTTGTACCGCGGAGAAATCGACAGAGACCAATGAACAGATCCGGCAATCTTGTATTTAATCTGCTTGAGGTATTTAAGGATACCACTGTTTTCCGGCTTGTATTCCTCCCTCCATTTTCTTTCCAGCACCATAAATTCTTCCAGTGTCTCCGCATGCAGATTCAGAACTTCCTGCTGGGCCACTGTGAAATCAAGCAGCTTATGATGCATAAGCAACGCCACTGCATTCATAAAATCACCCCGATCAGCTTCCTTTTGGTAGGATATCAAGTCATTGGACAGGTAGATCAGCTTAGCTGCCAACCCACGGAAATCGGCTGTTTTCCTCCAGTCTGAACATTCACTTGTAAATTTCTCACCTGATTCAAAAGCACAGAGTGCCAAGGCTAGATTCCCTCCTGAAAAAGCCGGTCGGATAACCTGATATTCTTCCCAAGTAGGTAATGTCCTCTTATCCTTAAATTCCGCTTCAATTTTATTCTTTCGCATATAATTCAGAACCTCTGAAAATATCAGCCCCTTCATGTATTTATGGCCTGAAACCAGCGAATCGAATTCTGCGGCCAGATCGCTAAAAGCATGAAGGAAAACTGTAATGCGGGTAGGATTCAATCCCAATGGTTTACCCCCCATAATGTTTTCAACCCCAGATAGTAGGTAATCCCAAAAATCTGCTTTCTGCCCGACATGCAAATCATCTGTCATATCGTCCAAATAAAACAGCCAGAGGTAGAGCTTGGAAATCCAAACCCCTCTTTCAATATCAATTTCCGGATACAGGCAGGAGGACAGGTAACTGAATTTTTGTCCTTTGTAATAGGCGATTTCATCGTTGTTCCTAAGGATTGAATGGAAGTGAAAAGCCCAAGAGACAGTTTGCTCCTCGATTTCAGCTGCATCAGTGTGGACATAGGCAGGAAATGGGTAGTGTAGCAATTTTCCAAGTTTTCCACTTTTATCAGCAGGCTTTTTACTATTGGACTCTTTCTTAATACGTGCTGCAGTAGTGTAACTTACCCCCAGCAGGCTCGCCTTTTCATTATTGGTCAGATCATACTTGAACTTGGGGAACTTCTCTTCAATCACCTTGAGTTTGTCCCGGTAGTTCATCTGGGTAAATGCATGCCATTCCACATCAGCATTCCGGACTTTTGCTATCTGGGAATTTGAAAAATCTGTGAACTCAGGTATTTCTTTCAGCAATAGCGCCTCATTTGGGTAGGAAAGGCATATATAAACAGATTCTCCCAAAGACCTAAAGCGATATTTACTGGGCATCTGTGTCTGATAGGATTCAAAATCCATAAATACATCACCAGGAAAGTAAAGTCTGGATAAGTTACCCATATAGTACATCCCGATCATTCCTTCCACCAGAAACCTAGATTCGGTTTCCACAGTACCGGCATGACGGATGGTAGCTTTCCGTTTAGCATTCCTTATTTCCAGAAATTCTCCTACTCTTTCCAAAGCGTTATCACTCACTTTGCCCTCAAGATCAAAGAGCTCCTTTAAAAACGTTGGATCCAAATCATACCGATTCATGATGATATCTGTTTAGATTAAATTGTACTTCCGATTATAGAACTCCTTGCCAGAGCCTACAGATAAATTGCCTTTACAGTTGAAGATCCAACTGTTGAACTTGCTTAGTTCATTTGTTCACTAAAAAAACAGTAGTCCAGTTTAAAATCTCAACTCCTAAAAACCAAGTAATCAACTACTTTATTTTTCCAATACCACAGAAATTGTATAATTGACACACTTTTTTTGTTTATCACCCAACTTGTGAACTCCGGATTTTTATAATCCCCAACTTTCCATTGAACATAACCCGGAATGGAAAACACAAAAAAAATAGCTATCCCAAGTATCCTGTTAATCCTCTTGTGGACCTATACAGGGTTTGATAAAATCATTCACTGGGAGACTAGCAGAAAGGCATTTCATAACCAGACCTTTCCTGCGGAGCTGGCAGAAGTTTTGGCCTATGCAATACCAATCACTGAACTACTGATTGCCCTGCTCCTACTCTTTTCGGTCAGCAGATGGTGGGGATACCTCTCAAGTATCCTCCTCCTCACCATCTTCACCACCTATGTGGGACTGATCTGGGTAGGAGCTTTTCCCAGAGTTCCGTGTAATTGCGCCTGGATTATGGAGAGTTTGGGCTGGGCGGAGCACCTCTGGTTGAATCTGGTATTTATTGGATTGGCGGTGTGGGGGTTGTGGCACAGAGAGGCACTGAGAAAATGTGAGATACACGGAGAGTAGAGAGGTTATTGGTTAAAAGTTTAAAGGTTAACAGGTTAACAGGTTATGGAGCAAAGAGGTGGTGCGGAGAGATTGATGAGAATTTAAAGATTGAGGAATTACCCTGAAGGGGTAAAACTTTGAATAGCCATGGGTGAAACCCCTGGAAAAAAGATCAAAGGCCGTTTCCCAACTGCCTACAGGTTCTGTGGGACATGACAGTAACTGCAGGAGGATGGAAAGGACAATATTTTAACCAAAACCCTCTTCAATTATATGATGAATGTTGAATTGTAGAGTTTGAATAATGAAGTTTGAAGGCAGTCCGGAGAATGAAATATTCACAGCACCAGTAAGGAGACTCTTGCGCTAAGTTAGGGCCGAAGGGTCAATTGCCGGAGTAGAAATCCTACAATAGCTATTCGAATAGCCGAGTTAAAGGTTAACCTCTAGTCCCGACAAAAAAGCCCAAGGAAAATACCTCAGGCTCTCAGGGTGTTAAGCTTTAATTAGCATAGAAGCGTACTGTCTCTATGAACCAAATTTAACTAATAAACTTGATATAGTATTACATATTAATAAAAATCCCAGTGTAAAAACGGGGCAGGAAAAGGCATTATCCCACCCCAAAAAAATAGCTAAATGAGAATCTAACCAATAACCACATCACCTGTCTCCGAGTCTGGAAGTGGAGACTCCAAACTATACTGGGTGATGTATGAAGGGAGAAGCCGAAAACCCTTACCAGAGTAGGCATTTTAACCACGTACCGAATGGAAAAAATATGCTTCCACTCGATACCCAAACGGTTTCCCTGTTTTTGATCTGTTAAAAAACAGGACATAACGATGAAAACTTTAGTAAAAAGATTACCTGTATTTGCATTTGTGCTGGCAGCATTTGCCGCCTTTGCATTCAATACGCCGGATATCACTAATCCGAATCCTCCTGTGAAATTATGGACGCCGGATTCCAGTGCGCCTCATAATTATCGGGAAATCACAGGTGAAGAAGAAGGAACCCATTTCCTTTGTGATGAAGCAGGCCCTGAATGTTCTGTAATGTTCCAGAACGACGATCCTGCATCAGGAATCAAAACCAATGTGGTTACAGGAACATATTTGGCAATTCCATAATAGGTAGTCCCAAGGATCTTTGGTCCTTGGGACTTTTCTCATCGTTCATTTTGCTCAATTCCAGTCCGCTCTATTTCCAAATCAGGAATTGGAAACACATATTTTGGAGAATTTGGAGGAATACGTATTTCATTTCCATCCCTTTCCCTTACAAAAACTGTCGCAAACTCTGGCTCCTGATTCAACCTTCTTAGGTCGAACCAGCGTATCCCCCGGCCAAATAACTCAAGCTTTCTTTCATCAATGATCTTTTTGACTAATTCCAGGCCTGATTCATTTACAGGTTCATAATATTCAGGGCTAAATCTTCTGGCCAAAAATCCATTTAGAATTTCAATCGCTTCTGCAGAACTGCCGATCCTGGCCAATGCCTCAGCAGCAGTCAACTCCAACTCACCTACGCTTATTCCTCCAAAGAACGTAACGTTTCCTGAATGCTTTCCGGAATACAAATATCTCCCCTCATCGGCTTCATCAAAATAAGCCGGAATCCTTAAGTCCCCTTCCTTAAACAATCCAGTAACTACATCAGCTACAAAAGCTTCCCGTGATATGTTTAAGCGTGTAGAACTATGGACGGAGTAAAATATGGTTTCATCACCAAAGGTTTGAAAAGGGAACCTGGCATCTACATCGATTTCATTGAAATCAAGTCTTGCCTCATAATTATCAAGGGCAGCCATAGCCGCTTCTGCCGCCCCTTCAAAATCAAAGGTGACCAGATAAAGTCTTGCCAGCATTCCCAAAGCAGCAGCTTTGTTCGGTCTAGTCTTGTAAAGCCCTGAGGCTGGTAGCAATTCAACAGCTTCCAGCAGATCCTGCTCAACCTGGCCGTAGCAATCCTGAAGTGCATAACGGACTGCCGGTTCATTTACCGCAGCACTTTGCTTTAACACAATACCCAACAAGCCAGCGTTGTTTCCATCCAATCGATATGCGGGAGCAAACTGCTGAAGCAAATTGAAATAGGCGAATGATCTATGAAAGAGTGCTTCTCCTCTCAACTCACCAATAGCAGCAGATGCACCCTCCTTGATGTCATTCAAAGCTTCCAAGGCTACATTTGCATAAAAAACCTGCTGATAGGGAGTGACCCAATCATTTACCATTTCTCCCTGAAAGGGATCATCCATCCAAAGGTATGTCCGCTGTTCGGTGACATTGAGCGGTGCCAGACCTGCCGGTGTGATATAAAATTCATCTGAAGACCTACCCGTAAGCATCCCCTGTCTGTTGAATACCACACTGTTGTCCAACAGACTTCTAACATCTTTTAACGTGGTAACCACTACGATACTCTGATCAGGCTTTTCATCCAGAAAACTATCGCAGGCAAACAGTCCAAAGAGTAGACTTATAACGATACTATATTTCATTTTTATTTCCATCTGTTTATAATTTGATTTTAAAGGCCATCTATTTAGATTTTACCTAAGTGGGCGGACGGAGGCAAGACCTCCGTCCTTCAGTCAGTATTTAATTTTGGAGGAAAACCACCCCTCCCCTTATGAAGAAAGCTTCTGACTGCCCAGTACTATATTGATTATCAGAATTCCAGCTGTAGACCCAATGCAATGCTTTTTCTGGGAGTAGCCCAGCCAAAATCAGGGTCTAAGCCGCTGTCAGTAGCCTTCCAGATCAGGCCTAGATTATTGGCATACATATAGAATTCTGCCCGCTGGATCCCTGAGAGGAAACCTGATGATGATTTTGGCAGCAGGTATCCGAACCGGACATCCTGAAGTCTGATATGGTCACCTTTTTCTACCAGTTCAGAACTTACACGATTAAAGGTATCCTGAATCGGGTTGCGGGAGGCTGGCATGGAAGGCACCTGCGTAAACATCTCATCACCGGGATTTTGCCATCTGAGCGCATAATCCGAATGTCCTCCCCGTCCTTCCAATATGCGGGTATATTCTACGGATGCCCTGGTGAAGTAGTAGCCGAACCGGTAGCTTATATTGGCAGAAAGACTGAAACCTTTCCAAGAAATCGTATTGCGCAGTGCACCAAATGTGGTTGGCCGTGCAGGCCCATGGTAGGTGATTGACTCCAACGTGGCACCATTGACAAGAGCCGCATAATCTTCCGATGGTTCACCTTCCAAATAGCCGCGGGGCGCTCCGGTATCCGGGTTTAAACCCGCCCAAGGCAGACTGTAAACCCCGAATAGCGGTTTTCCTATCACGGGAAAATAGGTTCCTCCCAGCCCCGACTGTGCAAAATTCAGCAGGCTGGAAACAGCTGGTTCTATCTCATAGTCCATTACCTCCTCTCTGACCCCGGACAAAAGCAGGGTCGAGACCCAGGAAAACCCACCGGTAAGATTTTTGGTGGTTATTTCCAGATCGTAACCTTTGGTAGAAGTAGTTGCGGTGTTACCTGTGAAGGTCTGTATTCCAGAGCTTGGGGCATATGGGGTCTGTCCTATCAGGTCCAGCCCCTGTTTGCTGTAAAGCTCCAACGTAGTGGAAATTCTTCCGTTTCTTGACTCCAGATCAAGGCCAAAGTTTGTAATCCTGATCCGTTCCCATCGGAGATTTCCATTGGGTGGATTGATAATATTGGAATATGGGAGCTGGGTAAGACTGCTTTGGGCATTCATCCGTGCTGTGGTAAAAGCAGTCAGACTTCTGTCCACATTGCCATTATAACCATAGGACAACCGCAGTTTAACAAATGGAAGCGCAGCCCATTGATAGAAATCCTCCTCACTGAGCGTCCAGCCAAGTCCTGCTGACCACAGCGGTACTGCCCGTTGATTGGCATCCACCCCAAAGAGATTGGAGGCATCTTTTCTTGCACTTAGGGTTACCATGTAGCGGTCATCATAACCCAGTGATGCATTGCCGAAAAGAGAGAAAAACCGGTCAGTCCCGGCTCCAAGACCTTCCCTGCTTGGAATCGTGTAGGTATAGCCGGGATAATTATACTGGGGAAATCGGTTTGTATAATCAACAGGCACAGTAGTCGCCCGCTCTTCATCGTATCCATACAACCTATTGCTGGCGGATTCCCAATTCAGGGTCTTGACCTCCGTTCCGCCCAATGCATCCAGATCCCATTTTCCGCCCCATTTCTTCCCGTAGTTAAGCTGTACCCTTCCCGAATGACTAGTGGATGCCCTGGAAGATCTATCCAGTATACCGCCTTGGGGAACAGGCATAATCCTGTTACCGTTTTCATCCAGTCCGGTGTATAGGTTTATCAGCTCCCGGGTGTAGTAGCTTTCCTGACTGTAATGGGTATCTGAGTGGAAGTTGTTTTTCCAAAACTGATAGAGGCCATTGATCTTCAGGCCAGGCAAAATCAAAAAGTCTGATCCCAGATTGAGTCTCCAGTCATCTTTAGTGCCAGTGGACGGAGATCTTCCGATTTCTTCCAGCGGATAATAGCCCCAGTCCAATAAGCCTTCCTCCTGTGCCCGCCTCTTCAGTCCACTGTTAAACTGCCGGTTGAGCTGTAGAGGATTACCGTTTTCATCTGCCAACTGTGCATAGGGATACATTCCCAGTGTAGATGAGAAATACAGATCCTCAGGACCTGCGTTTTGGTCTGTCTCCCTGCCATGGATCCCGTAAAATGCAGCCTGGAAACCAAGCCTCCCCTGTAAAAGCCTCAGGTCATGCTTTAACTGGAGTGTGAAACGATCCGAAAAATTACCCACTACCGGTAACCTTAGGCCATCATATCCCAAAGCAGCCCGGTAGGTATGAAGCTGATTGCCACCGGATATCCCCAGACTGTACTGCTGATTTAGCTGGGGACGGTATAGATACCTTTCCAGATCCCTTCGCAGGTCATTTTGTCTAAAAGAATTGATTCTTTCTCCTGCTTCTGCCCCACTGAGTATCCCCTCCCGCTGCAAGGCAAGAGTCTCCACCACAGGTGTGAGTACCGGATTGGTGATACTGGAAATAGCGTAGTCGTAGTAGCCTGAGGAAAACAGCTGCTCTTCCACATCAATAAAATCATTGACCGATAGATTTGGGGCTAAAAAAGGGTCTGGCTGCTGAATCCAGTTAGTATTCGCCGTAAGGCTAAACTTCAGCGGACGGCCGGCAGTACCTGACTTGGTAGTAATGACGATCACGCCGTTTCCCGCACGGGCTCCCCAGATAGAAGCAGCAGCAGCATCACGGAGCACTGTGATACTTGCCACATCATTGGGGTTGATATCCTCCAGACTTCCATCGTAAGGAAAATTATCTATGACGATCAGGGGTTGGGAAAACCTGCCCAGCGTACTTCTCCCACGGATGGAAACCGGATCACGTCCCACATCACCCGAGCGGTTTAGGATAAGGCCTGAGGTCACATCTTCCAGCCTGTCGATGATATTGGTGCTTACCCGACGGTCGATCAACTCCTCGTCCAGATTCACGAATGAACCGGTAGCCCTGCTTTTGGGGATTTCCTGATACCCGGTGGCCAGCACCTGTACTTCATCTAGCCCCATTTCCAAAGACCTAAGCTTAAGTATAAGAGTACCTGAGAATGGTACTGTTACAACTTCCTTTAGGGTAGCATATCCGAGAAACCGGGCAGTGATCCCATAATCTCCCTCCGTCAGTTCAACTGCAAACCTGCCTTCTTCATCGGTTATTACCGTCATATTATCAGGCATCACAGTGACCATGGCTCCGGCAAGCGGTTCCCCTGAAGTGTAATCAACGGCCTGTCCGGACAGTGTCATTATCTCCTGGGCACACACATGTGCCCCAAAGAATAGGATCAGTAGTATAGCATATAGCAACTTTTTCATGGAGTCAGGAATTTAGGTTGTGAGATTTTTCTTAGCACGAGAACGGGGATTTCCTCTTCACGCTCTATTAGGTCGAGACCATTTTGCTGTAGCGCTTTACGGAGACTTTCCACACTGCCAAGCTGGGCATTCAGCTGAAGATCAATCGGATAATCTATCCCCGTGGAGTTCACAACCGGCATGTCACTGTTTGCCATAAAGAGGGAATTTAGATGGTACACAAACCCCTGAAGAGGGTAGTTTTCCATCTTCACTCCATTGGAAAGTGTTTTATAGGTCTGTTTTTCGGATACAGCTTTCGGGAACGTCTGTCCCTTTTGCAGCACCAAGGCATAAACTTTCTTTATTCTGGGTTCTACATTTGCCTGTATATGCGGAAGGAAGCGTTTTAAATCTTCCCTCATAAGTCCGTAGTGATCCATAGAAGGAGGAGCGATCAGCTCATAGCCAAATACATGAGTCCCTTCCTTCATCCAGTCTATATAATCCCTGCCACGCTTTTTAGTCCACAGTTCTTCGGGATCAAAACCTTCCAGTTCAATTCTGTTCCGTCCAAAATAATCGACCAGATCTCTCCCGGAATAGGCCAACTGATAATGATAAAGTAGCGGCATATTCATAATCCTGATTTCGGACATGGCTTCAAATCTCTGAATCAATGAACCTCCCACATCGGGTATGTACCCGGTGAATGCAGACTGAAACCAGATGTTTTTATTGGGAAGCTGGGGAGTCCCGGAAATCAGTCTTGCAGAAGACGGAACCTGGGTCCGTTTGTCTGACTTCCTCCTGAAGGGAGCTTCTCCGGTGGCAAGCAGCTGATCGATGTTAGTCTCGGTCAGGTCTTCCAGTCCGGTGATGGCAACCACTTTTCCCTGCGGGTCCAATATGACCATATGGGGGATGGTAATATGGGGGAAGTATTCCAGCAGGCGACTGGAGTTTACCACAAGTGGAATATTCATGGACTGCAGGTTCTGATAGCCAGCAATCACTTCCATTACCTTTTCTTCCTTGAAGAAGGTGATCGGCAAAATCTGAAGCCTATCCCCGTACTTTTCAGCCAGTCTGTCCATTTGAGGAAGTGATGCGATACTTGCTGTACAGGTGGGAGCCCAGAATTCCAGGATCACATACTTGCCCCGGTAATCATCCAGACGTAACTTATCCGAATCAAAGTGTAATACCTCGGAGAACTCGATACCATTAGGTATCTGATCACCGATAGTGAGCGTATCAGAGGAAGTGGAACTACTGCCCCACTCCTCCTCTACTTCGGGTAACGCAACTTTACTTTTTGCTTTTACTGTGCTTGTGGGTACGCATAGGTATCCCACTAAGCAGATGAGTATTAATTTTTTCATGCTTTTGATGTTTGTAATGCTGGGTCCGCCACGGTGGGACAGGTGTCCGATGTCGGGTGTCGGGTGACCGATGAGAGCACCGTCATTGCGAGGACGAAGAGCCTGTCCCGATTCGTCGGGAACGAAGCAATCTCAGTCGCAGTGAGCAGAAGTGGGAAGTCAGAAAGCTCAAAGCTGAAAGTAGATCCTCAAACGCTTGACTCTTGACTCTTGGCTCTTGCTTCTAGCTTCTACCCTCTTGCTACTTGATACCAGATACCTACCTACGGCAGGCAGGCTTGATACTTCTCACAAGACATAGTTTTTCCACCTCGGCCTAATCGACCAACCAGCAATTGTTATAACTAATAACTAAATGATGTCAGCTCTACCAGCTACTGTGAGCTTGCTGACGTGAGTGTGTAGTAACCGATCTGCTCAGGGATGTGCACCTCCCCTTAATCGGCGATAAAAATCAGTCCCTTAGATTGGGTTTTTGGGCTTTCTTCTAAATAGAGTGTCAAAAGTAGAGAAGCCGATAAGGTTCGATTTCATTCCGGAAAGTATACAATCAACCAACTGCATTCTATCATGAATCCACCGAAACATGTAAATTTGGAACACTTCTGATGTTGGAATCCAGCAATTGGTCATGTCTCAAATTTAGTTTTAAGATCTTAATTTTGCTTAGATTTAAAACGACAAATCCGGAAGCCATACTTCTTTTTTAGAAGTTTTACTTTTAAAATCATTCAAAATCACTAACTTTAAATAAAAAATGAAAATTGGTAAAAACCTCAAAGACATTAGATCAAGTAAAGGCCTTAGCATAGAAGCTATCGCAAAAATATCAGGAATCAATATTGATGTTTACAAAGCAATTGAAGGAGATGAGGCAGAAGTAACTCTGAGTCAACTTCAAATTTTTGCTAATGTTTTTTCCTGCAGTCCAATTTACATTCTACAATTCAAGGAATCTGGAGGAAGTATTTATAACCATTTTGAGAATAGTGAGGGCAATAATGGGATAAATGTTAATGTTCAGGGAATAGATCAAAAAGAAATTAGGAATGCCTTTAAAGAGCTCTACCAAGACGAATTGAAGCGAATTCCCAAATTGGAAAAGCTTTTACGTGATAACAATATTGAATTAGATTTCTAGATTAAATGAGAGTTGGTGAACATATAAGACAAATTCGCGAAGGAGAAAAAAACTTCAAAAGAGATTATATAGCCAACTGCCTAAAAATTTCAACGAGGGCTTATGCGAATATTGAGAATAACGTAACAGACATTACAATTGGAAGGCTTGCGGAAATTGCAGAAATATTTGACTGTAGTATAGATTATATTATAAATTATAGCCAAACCAAAAAAGAATTCTTCAATTATTTTCACAATCATAATGGGAATAATAATATTAACATTATGAATCAAAGTATACATGAAACTCAAGCTAATACTGTTATTAGGCTGCAAGAAGAATTATTAAAAAGTGAGAGAAATAGAATAGCAATATTAGAAGCACTACTTAGAAGCCATAATATTAATTTTTAATACCATGAAAATAGGAGATAATATCCGAGAAATTAGAGAGCTAGAAAAGAAATTATCTAAAGAAGAAGTTGCAAGTGCACTTGGAATAACAACTAAGGCCTACAGCAATATAGAAAACAACATATCTGATATTACTCTTACTCGTCTCAAAGAACTATCAGAAATATTTGATGTTTCTCCAGAATACATTTTAAACTTTCACGAAAAGGCAACCTTCACAAATCATTTCAACAACTATGAGGGAAATCAAGGAGTAAATATAATGTATCAAGGTTTGTCAACAGATCAAGTGCAGAATCTTGAAGCTCGACTTAAGTCAAGCCAAGAAAAACTGGAAGTACTGAAGTCCTCTATCAAAGTAAAAAATAACTAAAAGAGAATAAGCGTAGATAAATAGAAATGAATTTCCTTACCAAAGCAACAGCGTTAAAAGATGAACTGGATCAACTGCGCCCCATTCCTAAGGAGAGGGAAGAGCTTATCATGCAGAAATTCCGGTTGGACTGGAACTATCATTCCAATAATCTGGAAGGAAATTCGCTGACTTTTGGCGAAACTAAGGCCTTGATTCTTTTTGGAATTACTGCTCAGGGAAAACCCCTAAAGGATCATTTCGAAATTACCGGCCATGATAAGGCCATCAAATGGGTTATGGATGTGGTCAAAGGGGATTATCCTTTGACGGAAAGCTTTATTCGTGAACTCCACACCCTATTGCTCAAAGAGCCCTATGAAGTGGATGCCATCACCACCGATGGACAGCGCACCAAACGCTGGATCCACGTAGGCCAGTATAAATCTGTTCCGAATCATGTATTGACTAAAACGGGCGAAATTTTCAGGTTTGCATCACCGGAAGAAACTCCTTCCCAGATGCATGACCTGATCGAATGGTACCGGGATGAAAGCAAACAACCTAATGTCACTCCTATCCTTCTTGCTGCGGAATTCCATTACAGATTTATCCGGATCCATCCTTTTGACGATGGGAATGGCAGGCTTGCACGTATTCTAATGAATTTCATCTTGATTCATTTTGGCTACCCACCATTGATCATCAAAACCGAAGACAAGCTAAATTACTTTGCCGCACTGCGACAGGCCGATGCCGGAATAATCGAGCCCTTTTTCGAATACATTGCTTCCAACCTGATCCGCTCCCTAGACATCATGATCTCAGGAGCCAAAGGAGAAAGTATAGAAGAAGAGGATGATCTGGATAAGGAGATTGCGTTGCTGAAGGCAAAGATGATTAGTGAATCTATTAGCAAAAAACCATTTGTTCGGTCAAAATCAATGATCTTGGAGTTCTATGACAATTCAGTCGTGCCTCTATGGAAGGAATTTATTGCTACCTGTAGTGCATTTGATGATTTTTACTTTAGACATGAAAAGTGGCTTGGATCTTCAGATGATGAAGATAATCATGAAAATCAAATTGAGACTATTCGCCAAATCATTTCTGAAGACACTTCTGAATTCATGCTTGCATATTTATTTTCTGGGTTAAAAAAGGAAGGTGATGAGGAATTTAATTTTACATCCCGATATTATATCGAATTAGGGCTAAATAATTCCATTAATTTCAAACTGGACAATAGCCATAAGAGTGTTCTGCAAAAGACGTATGGCTCGGTTCTCACTAAAGAGGAAATAAAACAGCTGTGTAAGGAAGTGAAGCTCCAGCATACAGCAGCGCTTTCACAAAAGGTTTAGAAGAAAGACTTAATTGATAGCATAGTTACACTAGGCAGCAAAACCTTAAATCAGCTACTCAGAACGTGCCAAAATAATCACCACCCTAATCAACCTCGTATGAAAAGATTGATTTTCATAGCAATGCAATTGAGAACGAAGACAATAATGAAAAAGTAAGGTGCGATTGAGGGGTTCTTGATCCAGTGGGCCAATGCTCCCTCAGTCATATTTCAAATCCTGTGGGGTGCAATTGAGACGACAAGTTACACATACTCAGTAAAACCTTAATTACTTACACGTTCCCCTAGCGAGGTCACACAGCAACTCGTGAATCAAGCCCCTCTTATCAGCCGCACGTTGCTTAGCTTGATTTCCTGAGTGGTGCGATTGAGAGGTCGAGAGATCCGCCTACTGTAGGGTTGAATCCTTCATTTCAATTCCAGATTGGTGCGATTGAGAGCATGCTTCATGATGCCGTTTTCCCTGTCTTGGTCAAATTTCAATACCAAATTGGTGCGATTGAGGTTCCGGGAGGAAATCAAGATTCTGATCGAAACTGATCATTTCAATTCCTGTGTGGTGCGATTGAGGTCCCATTCTTGAAAATGATGCAATGATCATAATCCAAATTTCAATTCCTGTGTGGTGCGATTGAGGTTATTAGCCCTTGGAGTGATAGCAGGATGATAGTAGAATTTCAATTCCTGTGTGGTGCGATTGAGGTGGGAATACAAAGTAGAATTCTCCAATCAGCTCATCAATTTCAATTCCTGTGTGGTGCGATTGAGGTTTAATTCAGCTAATTTTCTCTCCTCCTCAGTTACATATTTCAATTCCTGTGTGGTGCGATTGAGGTTAAGATCTTGTCTACAGCGTCCATTTTTTTACCCTATTTCAATTCCTGTGTGGTGCGAGTGAGGTTAAGATCTTGTCTACAGCGTCCATTTTTTTACCCTATTTCAATTCCTGTGTGGTGCGATTGAGGTTCTATTGAAACCGACTTTCTACCCATTTTCAATGCCATTTCAATTCCTGTGTGGTGCGATTGAGGTGGGATGCTGTTTGTGTTTTGGCTTGTGGGATAAAGCATTTCAATTCCTGTGTGGTGCGATTGAGGTAATTTTGGTGTCTTTAGACATTAGTGACCTCATTTCAATTCCTGTGTGGTGCGATTGAGGTTGTGTCAATTTTACCTATCGATATCCCGATTTGGCATTTCAATTCCTGTGTGGTGCGATTGAGGTAAATGTGCTTCCGTCGTTAGAGACTACTTCCCAAAGATTTCAATTCCTGTGTGGTGCGATTGAGGTTCCGGGAGGAAATCAAGATTCTGATCGAAACTGATCATTTCAATTCCTGTGTGGTGCGATTGAGGTTCTCTGCAGGAGGCTTAAACCCAAACCTAGTATAATTTCAATTCCTGTGTGGTGCGATTGAGGTGCTGATCCCAATACTACAGGCAAATATGCCAAGGTAATTTCAATTCCTGTGTGGTGCGATTGAGGTCCGCCGCTTGCTTCACAAATCTCAGGCTGGTAGCCTGATTTCAATTCCTGTGTGGTGCGATTGAGGTGGGAATACAAAGTAGAATTCTCCAATCAGCTCATCAATTTCAATTCCTGTGTGGTGCGATTGAGGTTTCAAGAGGCCTGAGAAATACGGAGTCTGGTTCATCATTTCAATTCCTGTGTGGTGCGATTGAGGTCAGCAGCTGCTAAAGTGGTCTCATGAAGACTACTGCATTTCAATTCCTGTGTGGTGCGATTGAGGTTTAATTCAGCTAATTTTCTCTCCTCCTCAGTTACATATTTCAATTCCTGTGTGGTGCGATTGAGGTTAAGATCTTGTCTAC
>NZ_JAXRUT010000051.1:0-15471 GCF_035156405.1 Algoriphagus aurantiacus
AATGCAGCAAGAGAAATGTATATTTGATTTGATTATTCCATACGGGATCCATGCTAATACATGGTCACCAATTAACGTTTCAAAATCCCCGACCTTACCAGTTGGGGATTTTCATTTCTACCAGAATGCGGGAAGGGATAAAATCACCATTAGATGCCTAGGCTTTCATGCTGCCCTCAAAAGTTAGCTACTTTACGTTACTTTCTCAACGTCTTAGAATGCGGGTTAAATCAAGTAATTTTCATCTCCGTTAGTGAAGACTTAATTGATAATGTTTTCCTAGAAGCCTAGTTAGAGGCTACGCGAGTGACTTACTCACTGAAAAGGGTACATTGTAGATCGACTTGGAAGAATCCGCGAGGTTTTTTGAGCTAGTACTCTTATGGGAAATGCTACAATTTGTAAGATGAGATGTAAATTCGCAAGCAGATTAAATGTCAAGTGTCTTTAAAGATGTTGAATTAAAAGTTTTAAGACTTTGTAATTAGGTCCTTTTTTACTAGAAAGTAACCGAAAAAGTAAATGTTTAGACATCAAGGTAAGAGCCGTACTTTCAAGCATAATCTTCTTCTTGCCTCTGTGCTATCTTTTGTAGCCGGAATAGTCAATGTCACTGGTTTTTTGGCATTTAAGCAACTAACGACGAATGTGACTGGGCATTTTGCCCTTTTCATCAATGATGTGGCAAACCTCGATTTTTGGAGAGGAACCATTTATTTCATTTACATTTTGTCCTTTTTCTTAGGATCATTTTTTGCAAGCCTTCTAATAGAAAAATTTAGGGAAAATAAAAGGCTCAATGTTTTTGTATTACCAGGAATAATTGAAAGTCTCCTTTTGATAACCATTGCATTGTTTAGTGATTTTGCGGGATTGAAGTATCCTGACTTGATTGCCTGTTTACTTCTCTTTGCTATGGGGATGCAGAATTCCTATGTGACCAAGATTTCCAACGCCATAGTGCGCACCACTCACTTAACTGGACTTTTTACAGACTTGGGGATAGAAATTTCCCAGTTGTTCTTTCCAAAAGTATATCCAAAAAGAGGGAAGCTCTATGCGACAATCAAGCTTCGGGTTTTTATTATATCCTTCTTTTTTGGAGGTGGTCTAACGGGAGGTTTCTTTTATTCTAAAGCTGAGTGGGAACTCAACACCTTACTTATTGCAGCGTTGATTTTGCTGGGTAGTTTGTTTTACGATGACTTCCGGTATAGCGTATTAAAAGCCAAAAGAAAGTATAGTCAAAAGAAGGAAGTGCCCAAGACTAGTAAGCCGTTTGTGTACTCTAGAACCGCTTAAATTTCCCTACGCCTCGGTTCATTATAAATCGGTTTGTGAGTATCCGCAAGATTTTTGAAACATCAGAAATTATCAACACTTAGTTTTTTCTTACTATCTCTAACGTTCGTAAATCAATTGTAAAGTTTTTGGAAGGTAAATCCAGACTCATTTTCTGTAAAATATGGAAAAAAGCTATCAAATTTTGATCGTTCTCATGAAAGGAATTGGATTCTGGAATAGTGAAATTCTGATAAAATTTTAGGCGTTCGGATGGGATCAATTCCATACCTAAATCACTTCCATTTTTCATCAGGTAAAAATCCTCTAATACTTTTCCTTTTTCATGAAAGTATTTGCTGGAGCTGGTTTTAGTAATTTTTAGACTGGATATTAGTTCTGAAAGTGAACTGTTTTGAAGATTGATTCCAAGGTCCTCTGGCCAGTCACTTGGGATAAACCTAAGTCGAATTAGCTCTTTTAAATGAAACAAAGTATAATCTGAATAGTCACTCGATAACAGAATGTCCCGATTCCAGATTGTAGAATTGTTTTGGGTGCTCAGGTACTTATGTTCGGATTGATATAAATCAAAAAACTCATCAAAGTGATTTACTTTATTGATGGACTTGGTCTGAATTAAAACATTTTCAGAAGGAAGAATTTCTAGAGTTTTGTATGCTGCTGGAAATGCAGCTAGTGAGGGAACCTGAATATTCAATAATGACAATGAATCTCCACTAGTGAATAATTCAGTATCATTTAAATGCATATGCCCGGCAAAGTGGATTTTTATACCAGCCTCAGCATAGGCCTGACTTGTCTCAGGTAGTGGAACTCGTGAAAGCTGGAATTTATTTTCTCCAAAGAGAGATTTCATTGCTTCACTGCTCCCATCATTAAAATCTGCTAATGGATAATGACTAAAGGAAATCAGAGTTTTCCCTAGTTTCTCAGCTTCCTTACTGACTTTTTCAATCCATTCAAGTTGGTGGGATTTTGATCTAATAGCCACATTAAACCCATTGCCTGATCCCTTCCAACCTGTAGAATCATATGATCCATTAGACTCTGGATGATTAAATACATTTCCATCAATTGCCAGTAACCATAATCCCTCTGTGGGTTCTACCACGTAGCTGGCATCAGGCAGAAGGTGGCCAGAGTTAGGATCTTTATAACTTCTGTTTTTAAGGGTAGAATTTTTTAGAGACGTTTTATAATTGTACAGTTTGTAATCCAGCTCTTCAAAAGGATGAGACCAAAACAAATCTTCCTCTTGCGGAAAAAAACCATATTCATGGAGAGAAGATAGAATATCTGAATAGCCCCAATGATTTATTTGGCTTGAATAAACAGGATACAGATTAGAGACTTTTGTTGAATCGCCTATAACACCTATTTCTTTGCCCTCTTCGCTTAGGAAGTCTGATTTCATACCAATAGAACCGAAAGGGGAGACTGGATCATGATTCCCAGTGGTGATGAAAAACCGCATTCCATAATCTTGAGAATATCTTTGAAGGATTTTTTCTAGGGCAATGACATTCATAGGTTGTCCATCATCAGTATAGTCTCCAGGCAAAACAACTATCCGAATACCCTCTTTCCTAATGTTTTCAAGCGCTTGTAAGAATGCAAAATAGTTTTCATTGAATAAGCGAGTGGAGTTTAACTGGCTCCGCATGCTTCGGATAGTGGCGTATTTATCTGATCCTAAATTGTATATGCCATTGAAATTTTTACTTTCAAAATCCCCATAAACATCCTGAAGGTGTATATCAGATAAAAAGGCGATGGAAGGTCCGGTATGCTGGGCAATTAAAATATATGGGAAAAGGCTGATTGTTAAAACAATCATCAGCTTGAACTTGATTTTGTAACTCGTCATTTGATAAAAAGTGTATTTCACAAAGAAACCAAATCCTATGGAATTAGATAAATGCTTGCGGGCAAAAGGACAAAAGATAATAATTTCGAAATATCTATCTGGGTAGAGTAATCTGAACAATATAATTACCTATTTGGAAACGTAAATAGTTCTGAATTGGGTTCGGGCAATTAACCAAAAATGGGATGGTTCCAGCTAACTTTAAATTCTCAATTCTCGCATTTTAAATTCCCAAACTAACCATTCGACTTCGCTCAGGGCAAGCAACCCAAAATCAACCCCTTCCTCCAAAGATCGCTGAGCCAATCCTTACCATCGTACTTCCTTCTTCCTGAGCGATCTGATAATCCCCACTCATGCCCATAGAAATATCTTTAAGTTGGACGAATTCTGGAAGTTGACGGCTTTTCAGCTCTTCAAAAAGTGTTTTCAATCCTCTGAATTCCTTTCTTACCTGGTCTTCATTTTCAGTGAATGTCGCCATGCCCATTACCCCTTGAATCCTAACATGACTGAGACTTAGAAAGTCCGGATTGGAGAGCATTTCATCCAATTCTTCCTTATCAAAACCAAACTTAGATTCTTCCTCAGCAATATGCATTTGAAGCAGTACATTAATCTTTCTGTCCATCTTTTTTCCTTGCTTGTTGATTTCTCGCAGAAGCTTAAAGGAATCCACGCCATGAATTAGATGCACGAAAGGTGCAATGTATTTTACCTTATTGCTTTGCAAGTGACCGATCATATGCCATTTGACATCGTCAGGCATCTCAGGTTGTTTAGATTGAAGTTCTTGTACTTTATTTTCTCCAAAGTCTCGAATTCCAGCAGAATAGGCATCTTTAAGATCTTCTATTGGCTTAGTTTTACTCACCGCTACGAGCCGGCATTCTTGATTTATGAATGTTTTTTTTACTGCTTCAAGGTTGGCTTTGATGTCCATTTTCTATTTTTATGCGTTACTTTTTTTTAAAAGGCCCAAAACAAAGATATGGCGATCATTAGTACTTTGCTAAAAAAAGGCATTCGCCTGAGAGAGAGTCTAGAACAAGAGTACTCTCATCCATTAGAACTCCAACGTCAGGAATTGAAGAAATTGCTGATTCATGCAGTTGACACAGAGATTGGACGGAAGTATGATTTCCCTAATATTTTAAAAGGTTTTCGCTGGGGCGAAAATGAGTTTTATGAGCGATATAAATCTCAAGTGCCTATTTATGATTACAGCCGCATTCATGAGGAATGGTGGCACAAACTACTAGAGGGGAAACCAAATGTCACCTGGCCTGGTCCAGTCCGATATTTTGCTCTAAGTAGCGGCACATCCGGGGCTACTTCCAAATTTATTCCCATCACCACGGATATGGTGAAAGCCATTCGTAAGACAGGTGTTCGCCAAATCCTATCCCTTTCAAAATATGACCTTCCAGCTTCACTTTTGACGCGGGGGATTTTGATGTTGGGAGGAAGTACCGATTTGGAGTTTAATGGTACATATTTCTCTGGAGATCTTAGTGGGATTACCACAGGAAGATTACCGATTTGGTTTCAGCGCTTTTATAAGCCGGGCAAAAAGATTTCGAGAAGCAAAAACTGGGGGGATAAGCTGGATCAGATCGTGGAGAAAGCAAAGTCTTGGGACATTGGAATCATCGTTGGCGTGCCAGCATGGCTACAGATTCTAATCGAAAAAATTATAGAGCGATATCAAGTCGACAATATCCATGAAATCTGGCCGAATCTCCAGATTTTTGTGCATGGTGGAGTTTCATTTGAGCCTTATAAAAAAGGTTTTGAAAAGCTGCTAGGCAAGCCATTGTTATACTTAGAGACCTATTTGGCCTCGGAAGGATTTTTGGCTTTTCAGGCTTTGCCCAATCGTAAATCCATGCGATTAGTACTGAACAATGGGATTTTTCATGAATTTGTACCTTTCAATGACGAGAATTTTGATGAGGAGGGAAATATCAAACCGCATGCAAATACCTTAAAAATAGATGAAGTTGAGGAGGGAAAGGATTATGCGCTATTGATCAGTACCTGCGCTGGGGCTTGGAGATATTTGATTGGTGATGTCGTTCGATTTGTGTCCAAGGAAGAATCAGAAATAGTTATATCCGGCAGGACAAAGCATTTTTTGAGTCTTTGTGGGGAGCATCTTTCGGTGGATAATATGAACAAAGCCATCGAGCTGACTGCCGAAGATCATGATATGAATATCCGCGAATTCACTGTGATTGGAGTTCCTCATGGAAGTCTGTTTGCACATCATTGGTTTATAGGTTCGGATGCCACCGTTAAAAAAAATACCCTAAGAAAGACTTTAGATAAACATCTTAAAGCACTTAATGATGACTATGCAGTGGAGAGAAATCACGCTTTGAAACAAGTGAAAGTTACAGTTTTACCATCTTCGTTATTTTATGCTTGGCTAAAAGAACAAGGCAAAGAGGGAGGGCAGTACAAGTTTCCACGGGTGCTCAAGGGCGATAAAGCCGCAAGTTGGCAGGAATTTCTAATCAAAAATGAGCTACCGCTGTGAGTCATGCATTGCTGGAAGGAAGCAGCATGGGGCTTTTGCTGTCTGCAATGATTGGTCCTGTGTTTTTTACACTGATTCAAAATAGCCTTGAGCATGGATTTCGCTATGCCACAATGGTTGCCTTGGGAATTTTGACCAGTGATACACTCTATGTGCTGCTTACTTTTTTTGGTGTTAAGTTCTTGGCCAAGGCAACTTATTTTGAATCTATTTTGGGTTATGCAGGCGGAGCCATTTTGATTGGATTTGGATTGAGTTATTTGCTAAAAAGGCAAGCAACCAAACCTGAAGTTAATTTGGAAGAGGGGCGGAGAGCCAAGAAACGCAGCGCTTTTCTGAAAGGATTTAGCATCAATGGAATCAATCCATTTGTGCTGATCTTCTGGATTTCTATTGCCAGTCTGGTTCATCTAAAAGCATCCTTTGACTCAGTGGATGTGTGGCTTTATTATACTGGGATCCTTCTGACAGTATTCTCGATAGACTTGATCAAAGCTTATATAGCA
Source organism: Algoriphagus aurantiacus (assembly GCF_035156405.1). NCBI lineage: Bacteria > Pseudomonadati > Bacteroidota > Cytophagia > Cytophagales > Cyclobacteriaceae > Algoriphagus > Algoriphagus aurantiacus. Next base: position 6,221 of record NZ_JAXRUT010000051.1, read on the forward strand.
AAGCAATTGTCCCATTTTGTAACTCCACGATTTATGTTTTGGCTAAACAAAGCTGTAGGTGTGGCTATGATAGGTTTTGGGTTTCGCCTGATCTGGTTTGCTATGGGGTAGCTTTTTAAACCGCAGTGGGCACAGAGGTTTTCGCTGAGTGTGCAGTGTTAGTGCAATTTTTTTCTGATTGATGGGAAGGGTAAAAAAACTAATTTTTCAAGCTGTGGCCTCTGCGAAAACCTCCGTGCTTTAAGTGGTAAAATAGGTGTTTCAAAAAAAATCCCTCCAGTTTTCACCAGAGAGATTTGTATCTATTGAAATTTACTGAGATTAGTCAGCTAAATATTTTACAACTGGTGTGTAGTCCATACCAAAGGCTTCAGCTACCGCCTGATATACAATGTCACCATGGATAATATTCAAGCCCGGTACTAGATCTGGATTATCCTGAGCTGCTTTTTTCCAGCCCTTATCTGCCAATTGCATAGCATAAGGAAGAGTAGCATTGGTCAAAGCCAGAGTAGAAGTATAAGGTACAGCACCTGGCATATTTGCTACGCAATAGTGAACCACTTCATCGATAACAAAAGTAGGATCTTGGTGAGTAGTAGGCTTACATGTTTCGATACAACCACCCTGATCTACCGCTACGTCTACTAGCACAGTGCCCGGAAGCATTTTTTTCAGCATATCACGAGTGATCAAGTGAGGGGCCTTAGCACCTGGAATCAATACAGCACCAATAATCAAATCGTGATTCTGAATCAATTTTCTAATGTTATATTCATTAGACATCATAGTATTCACATTTGCAGGCATCACGTCAGCCAAATAGCGCAATCGAGGTAGATTGACATCCATGATAGTCACATCTGCTCCAAGACCTGCAGCCATCCATGCAGCTTGAGTGCCTACGATACCACCTCCAAGAATCAAGACTTTGGCAGGAAGTACGCCTGGTACTCCTCCGAGAAGAATACCTCTTCCCCCAAGTGGTTTCTCTAAATAGTTTGCACCTTTCTGCACTGCCATTCTCCCTGCGACTTCAGACATTGGAACTAAAAGAGGAAGGCTTCTATCAGTTTTTTCTACAGTTTCGTAAGCAAGACATACGGATTTACTTGCTACCATAGCTTTAGTCAAAGGCTCATAGGAAGCAAAGTGAAAATAGGTGAACAGCAATTGATCTTCTTTGATCAGTTTGTATTCCGCTTCGATAGGTTCTTTCACCTTTATAATCATCTCAGCGATCTCATATGTCGCTTCGATAGTAGGAAGAATAGTAGCGCCAGCTTCTGTATATACATCGTCTGGAAAGCCACTTCCTTCACCAGCGGTGTGCTGAACGTAAACAGAATGACCTCTTTTTACCAATTCTTTTGCACCGGCAGGGGTAAGGGCTACACGGTTCTCGTTGTTTTTAATTTCCTTCGGAACACCTATGATCATGACTTAAATATTTGGATTTAAATTAACTCGTGCACAAATATAATAAGCGGATAGTTATCAATTTGCACGATAAAGAATAGTATTTGGTCTGGTTTCGAAAATAGGGCGATTTCAAAATTATGTTTTGATTAAATTTCTAAACATTTAAAATATTTTAAAAATTGAATTTTAAGCATTGATAATTTTGAGGTTGTTTTTTTGCTAAATCCTTGGTTTATAGTGAGGAGGGTTTTGGATTTTCTTACATCAATTATTGGCTAATATTTGAATTTCAAAATTTAATTCTGATTTAATTCTAGATTAACACCACTTTCAAAATTTTAGATTGGTAAATTATAATGTTGAAATTTGCATAGAAAATGGATTTGGTTATTTTTGAATGATTGATATAATCATCAAATCAAAACCCAAATAACTTTAGTAAATTAACCTTATGTCAGAAGTTCAATCAGTTCCAAAAAACCTGAATTCTCCGAATCTCTCTAAAGAGGCAATACTTGAAGACTTTCGAGTCGCTATGATTAGTAGGCACGCATCTTTAGTTGGTCGGAAAGAGGTATTTATGGGGAAAGCGAAGTTCGGGATTTTTGGAGATGGTAAGGAAATTGCCCAAATAGCCATGGCAAGAGCCTTCCAGCTTGGAGATTTTCGCTCAGGTTACTACAGAGACCAGACTTTTATGCTGGCTATCGGTGAATTGACAGTACAACAATACTTTTCTCAACTATACGCATATACAAATGTGGAGGCAGAACCTGCAAGTGCGGGTCGTCTCATGAATGGTCACTTTGCTACCCGATCTCTAAATGAGGACGGAAGTTGGAAGGATCTGACGAAAATGTATAATTCTGCAGCAGATATTTCTCCCACAGCTGCTCAAATGCCCAAACTTCTTGGGCTGGCTTATGCTTCAAAGCTTTTTAGAGAAAATAAAGGCTTGAAGGATTTGAAGAGCTTTTCTGTCAATGGAAATGAAGTAGCCTGGGGTACTATCGGAAATGCATCTACTTCTGAAGGAATGTTTTTCGAGACGATTAATGCCGCCGGTGTAATGCAAGTTCCTATGGTAATTTCCATTTGGGATGATGGGTACGGTATTTCTGTGACAAATGAGTTTCATACAACCAAAGGCAGTATTTCTGAGGCATTAGCAGGTTTTGAAAGAACTGATTCGCAGAAAGGAATTGAAATAATCCGCGTGAATGGATGGGATTATGAGGCGTTGCTAAATGCCTATGTAGAAGCTGGCGAGTTGGCTAGAACGTCGCATGTTCCAGTGATGATTCACGTGTTGGAGATGACTCAGCCACAGGGACATTCCACTTCTGGTTCGCATGAGCGATATAAAGATGCTAAGCGTCTTCAGTGGGAAAAGGATTGGGATTGTATTTCCAAATTCAGAGAATATATCCTAAGTAATAAAATTGCCAATGCGGATAAATTGGACAAAATTGAGGCTGAAGCCAAAGCTCAGGTAAAGCAAGAAAAGGAAGCTGCTTGGGCTAAGTTTTCCAGCGAAATCAAAAATGAATTAAATGAAGCTGTCGTACTACTTAGAACCGCTGCCCAGCAAAGCACCAGGAAAGTATTAATCAATCAACTTGCCGAGGAGCTTTCTAAAACAATTAATCCAATAAGAAAGGATGTTGTCATAGCAGTACGAAAAGCACTGTTAATTTTGAGATTGGATGCTCCTTCTGTAAAGGCTGCATTGAAAGCCTGGTATGCAAAGCAGTCTGATTTGAATTTTGATAGATATAATAGCCATTTGTATAGCCATTCAGAATGGAGCGTGTTGAATGTGGCGGAAGTTCCTGCCAAATTCGATGACAAATCTTCTTTAGTTGATGGGAGGGAAATTTTGCAGGCCTATTTTGATATCACCTTAGCCAAAGATCCTCGCTTCTTCACATTTGGAGAGGATGTAGGTAAAATTGGTGACGTGAATCAAGCTTTTGCAGGATTGCAGGCAAAGCATGGCGAGCTTCGGGTTTCTGATACAGGTATTAGAGAATGTACCATTATTGGGCAGGGTATAGGTACGGCTTTGAGAGGTTTACGACCACTTGCAGAAATTCAATACTTAGATTATTTGCTCTATGGGCTTCAGATGCTTTCAGATGATGTTGCCTGTCTTAACTATCGCACCAAGGGAGGACAAAAAGCCCCAATGATTGTTCGTACTCGTGGACATAGATTGGAAGGTGTATGGCATTCTGGGTCACCTATGGGAATGATACTTTCTTCATTGCGAGGAATGGTCGTCTGCGTACCTAGAGATATGACGCAAGCCGCTGGAATGTACAATGCCTTATTGAAGTCTGACGAACCTGCCATCGTTATTGAATGTCTCAATGGGTATAGACTGAAGGAGAAAATGCCTCTGAACTTAGGTGAATACACAGTTCCTTTGGGTAAACCAGAAGTGCTTAGGGAGGGTTCTGAGATGACCATCGTGACTTATGGTTCTATGTGTAGAATTGTAATGGAAGCAGCCAGTGACCTGTCAGAATTGGGTATTGAGATAGAGGTGCTGGATGTGCAAACCTTATTGCCATTTGATGTGTATGGGATCATTGGAGAATCTATTAAGAAAACTAATCGAGTGATTTTTGCAGATGAGGATGTGCCAGGAGCAGGATCGGCCTTTATGTTACAGCAAGTAATCGAAGGTCAAGATGTGTTTAAATTCTTGGATTCTGAGCCCCAAACTATCACCGCAAAAGCTCATAGACCAGCTTATTCATCCGATGGAGACTACTTCTCCAAGCCAAGTGTAGAAGATGTAGTGGAGAAAGTATATGCGATGATGACTGAGGTGAATCCTAAAAAATTTCCAGCGATATAAGAGAGATTATATTATTAATAAAAGAATGTGTTTTCTCTGGGAATTAATACTTGAAGTTCAAATTTGGCAATTCCCCCTTTTTTAAAGGGGGAAAGGGGGGGCAGGCTGAAACCAGTAATAGTTCTAGTACGTGCATTCATGCGGATACACATATTTATTGATTCTACTTAAACTCTATCGCCGAAAATCCACATCTCAAAAAAGGGCTAGTCTTCATCATTCTGAAACTGTGATGTGTTTATGATGCCATTTTCTGCACTTCTATTCCAGATTAGGTTGGCGGCCAACGGAAATAGATGAGCACTGGATTCGAAAAAATGCATCATGTACCCGGCTGTATTGACAAATATTACTAAGTCTCCAACTTTTGGTAGAGCAGGTAAAGGTATTTTTCGTTTCAGCAGTATATCTCGCTCCAAGCAATACGCACCCGTAAAGTATACTTCCGCTGGTTCCATTTCATCGTCTTCTTCCTGATATACAACGAATGGATCCAGCATAAAATCAGCACTTCCACTGAGCATCTGAGTCATATTCATCTCTAGGCCTACTAACCAGTCACCATTGGAATCCTGTTTCCGATAGGATACTTTAGCTACTGTCATGCCTACTTGATCTAACATGGATCGGCCGGGTTCCATCCTGATTTCTATGTCAAGATTTTTGGCTATTTGGCTCACACTCTTATTTGAATGAGTTTTATGGGAAAGTATTTTTCGAAGAAAATCACCTTTGGTGATGAAGCTCCAAAATGGGTAAGTTTTTGACTCCCCACGTATGGCCCCACCCCAGATTTCCAATCCCAATGCATGGTTCCCGAAGGTAATTTCATTTTTAAGTTTACTGACCGCTTTGCGATGCTGCTGGTGAAAATAGTCCCACTCAGATTCATCTTTGAGGTAGTTCATTAGTATACCACCTCCAATATCTATGAAGTCTGTCTTAAATCCTTTCTCTGCCAATAGCTGTGACAATTCCAGACATTGAGCCAAAGCATAACTTCGCTCCTCTATTGAATAGCCGTTAAGGTGGAAGTGTAAACCTTTATAATCCAAAAGATTATAGTTTTCCGCTTCTGAAAAATTTCTGTTAATGAATTTTTCAATGGTCAGCATGTCAAATCCAAATCTACTATATAGCTTTTTAACTTTCAGATTGAATCCGCTAATTCGAAATCCAATAGCCACTTTCCTATTTTGTTCCTCGGCAACTTTTTGGACAAGGATACACTCATCCTCATTGTCTAGAATAAGTAAGCTTCCATGATGTACAGCCTTTTCTACCAATTTCCTGTTTTTCACAGCAGCTGTCACAATTAAATCCTTGGCATCAATTCCCATTTCCAGGCACTGGACATATTCTTGGTAACTAGCTGTGTCTATACCCATTCCAAGCTTGTATGCCTCTTGGACCACACCTTTGGTTTTGTTGGCTTTACGGGCAAAAAAGATTTTATGCTTAAGTCCAAGCTCTTCAAAAACTGTTTGATAAGAGTTGAAATTATCCTCCATCGGGTCCGTTTGATGGATGTTTATCGGAGAGCCATACTTTTCTAGTAGTTCGTTCAATACAGTCTTTTTATCCATGAGCTCATGCATCCATGGAGACGTGATCGGAGTCAATTTTGGGAGATTGGACATATCTAAAAGTTAGAGTTGAATTGAGTTTCTGTTTGTAAGGAGAGAATGTTCTCGGTAAGATCTTTTGCCCAGCCACTTACGAAATCATTTCTTTTTCTGGAGAGTGTGTCATTGTCGTAGGTCAATCCTTCCGATGGAGTACCTACAAAAGTAAGTGATTCGTTGGCAAATCTTGTATCATCCAGAGGCTGTCCTTTTTCATTAATTGAAAGGCAACCTGGTCTATAATCTAGCCGTCCTTCCTGTCTGTTGACATAGGGATGGATGAGCTGTTTTTCCAACATATTTCCAAATAATTCTCCTGCACAACGGTGCAATTGAATTTTAGGGATTCTCGCATCCACCAAATAATCCGCATGGGCAATATCATCTGCTCTTATCCCAAGTGAAAATTTATCTGCTTCTGTGATTTCCGGATTTTGAGAATATGAGAAATCGATCAGCCCAGCTTCAGCTACGGCCAAGATTTTTTTCATGTTTTTAATAGGTGGGCCATAAGAGATCCTATTGAGATGCCCAGCATATTTTTCAAGGAAGATTTTTTGGGATTGAGGCTTTAACCCACCGAATTTGTAGAGCTCGTTGAAAAAATCGCTAAGATGCCTCCAAAGATCAGCCGTTGCTGCAAAAGGACTTGTTTTTACCCCAATTTCTGCTTCTAGAATGCTATTTCGAGCGCTTTCCAGTGTGTTTTCATGTAGATTATTATCAGAAATTGGTTCCTCAAGAAAATCTTGAAAACTAAATCGCCCCACGTCTGGATGCTCTTTGTGGAAATTTTCTATTTGAAATTCTACTTCAGTAAAATCCCTTGAGAGTAATAGTTCAAGCCCTTTTTCTTTGAATTTTTTACCATAAAAAACTGCCCTGTATTCCAGTTCAATCAAGGGTAAAAGCTCTCTTTCAAAATCGTATTTACCGTCCAGTGGCTCAATAAATTCAAGAGATTCTTTGCTGAAATAAAACGGTTTATGGGAGGGATTATCAAATGTATTTCCGCGGGGAATCATCATCAATCCCGATTTAGAAAAGGGGTATATTATTTCTGGTTCCAGACCTGATTTTATGTAAGTGAGACTGCCTCCTTCATTCTTTTTAAATCTTCCATTCCGACCCTCCGTCAATGCTAAAATAGCATCGATAAAGGTTAGCCCCATTCCTTTAATGGCTACTTTGCTCCCTGTCGAAATACGTTCAAGCCGTTGCTTTACAGGATATATAAAATCAACATGGTTGGTTTGAGAAAGAGATTCTGGATCATTGACGCAGGGATGACCAGTTGCAATGAGAATATTGTGGAGATCATTTACTTCTTGCGTAGATCTATCACGGGATTCTCTATAGAATAGGGTATAGGTTTCTCCTTCATTCTGAATATCAATTACATCTCCTATGTGCTTTACAAAGGATACTTCTTTAGGAGCAGCTTGGAGAAGTGCTTCAAAGCCTTCTGAAAGATATCTGCCCACCGTCGCACGGGAAGAAAATGTATTGGCATTGTCTTCAGGAAATTCATCTTTGTGGTCCAATAGCCAACCCACGAAGGATTTGGGTAGGGGAACAGCGGGCTTAGGATCTTGGTCGGGCCACATATTGATATAGCCATTGACATAATTCATCAATAGATAGGAGGGCTGCTCTGGATTATAAATATCTCCCGCTCCAAATGAAGCTGTTTTATTGAAGAGATGGATTTCTACTGGATATTTTTTTTTGGAGTTAGCTATATTAGCGAGCAAGCGCTCCAATCCATAAAGACCTTTTGGTCCTAATCCTACAATTGCTATTTTTTTTAAAATAGTATTTTCGATCATTTGAAAGTTCTTTAAAGCTAATGTGGAAAAGATTAAACAAGAACTTTTTCAAGCTTGAGGATATTTTCGTTTACCCAATCTTCATTATAGATGGTGTCGAGATACCGTTCACCTTTGTCACATAATATCATTGCAATAGTAGCACCATCTGGTAAGGTTGTACTCAATTTATGCACGGCCCAGGTAACTGCTCCAGAAGAACCGCCACAGAGAATTGCTTCAGTATTTAGAAGTCGGTGACATCCTTTGATGCACTGTTCGTCATTTACATGTACCACATCATCTATTAATTCTTTATCCAGAAATTGGGATTTTCTGCCTGCCCCATGTCCTGGGATTTTTCGTTCTCCTGCTGGAGTGCCAAAAATTATACTACCCACTGCATCTACTGCTATCACTTTGGTTTTTAAATCATTTTTTTTAATGTAATCGGCGCAGCCCATAAGCGTCCCGCAGGTACTGGTGGCCGCAAAAATGTAATCAGGTGCCTTTCCCAGATCCTTGACGATTTCGTGCATGGTCTGCCTATGAGCTATAGGATTTTGGCGATTTCCATATTGGTTAGTCCAGAAACTTCTTGGATTTGAGTCCAATATCTGCTGAACTTTATCCAGACGAGCTTGCAGGTATCCACCCCTCTCGGCAGGAAATTCTACAAAGTTGACTTTGGCTCCATATGCACGGATGATTTTGATATTCTGTTTGTTGACCATTGGATCTACCACCACTTCCAGATTTAGACCGAAGTATTTACAGGTTTGGGCCAGCCCTATGGCCATATTACCCGAGCTGGATTCTACGACGATATCCCCTTTTTTTAATTTTCCATCTTCCATGGCGTGGGTGATCAACTGCAGCGCAGTGCGGTCTTTAATGCTTCCACCGGGATTGAAGCTTTCCATCTTCGCAAAAATCCGATGTGGACTGTCAGGATATAACCTGTTTAATTTAATCAATGGTGTATGTCCAACTGTATCCAAAATTCTGGAATAGTACGGATGATGTGGGTTAGTCATTTAATACTTGGTTAACTTACCCATATTTGAACACTAAAATCGAACCTATACCTTTCACTAGGTGAGCGGCACGAGAATATACTTTTCGTTTACGTTGTTTTTGCATTAGAAAGATACCTGAGTATTTAGCTGTTTTTTTTTTCTAACTATAGGTTATATCAATGATTGTCAGGTTTTTATGAAAAAATTATGAAGTCAAAATTTACTTCAAATTATCGGTATGAGAAATTCTATATCCTGAAGTATAATGGAAGGCAGGAAGACGTAATATATACTGAAACTGTAGAATTCTGTACAACAACTAGGAATAATTTACCCCAAAACTACTGCACCAACTTCTATTATTTTCCCCAAAAGCCTTCAAGTAGAATATTGCTCAGCACTTTAATTCAACTTAGAAATCCACCTGCTTTGCAGGTGGTCATGTGCTAGTAGCTATGCTTATATTTGGGCTATGACCAAATATAGGAAATCAAGCCATGTAGTTTTCAAA
>NZ_JAXRUT010000052.1:0-15354 GCF_035156405.1 Algoriphagus aurantiacus
CAAAAAGACCTGTACCAACTTCTTCCCTCAAACTGGAAGCAGCACAGACCTAAACCGATTCTCTGAAATTCCTAATCCAAAACATATGGGATGCTCGGAGCGATACCTATAAATGAATATTTAAGAAGTCTCTTCATCTTTTTGCTTGTACATAAGGACCATGGCTACACATAGTGCGGAGTTTCAAGACTGTTTCTTAGGTTAAGCACTAAAAAAGTGCTCAATGCACCCGCCTTTAATTTCGTGATTCCGCCAGTATTATGTGTAGTTCGAAGTTATAGGGCATTTTATTTATCTTCCAAAAGTATGACAAGTTCACTTTCTGTCAGATTAAGTTTTGATTTAAGGATATCGAGGTATTCGGTACTTCGATACAGTGGGTAGTCTGTCCCAAATACTATTCTGTTAAATCCAAGTTTTCTGCAATAAACGGCTAATTCTGCAAACTCCTTTTCCGTAAGACGTGCTACTCCTTCCGCATCTTTGTCAAGGCAAACAGCCGAAATATCGAATGTGATTTTATGCTTTGAAATTGGATGGTTTGACTGAAATAATTCAATGAAGCCATCCAAAACACTCCTTGTCTTTTGGCTGAAACCACCCGATGTTCCAAAATGGGCTATTTGTAGGTTCACATAGTCAAGACTCAACAAAACTGAATCCGCAAGTATCTTCACGTCCGTTCTTCCGAATTTAGGGTGTGAATTATCAAAGTGCATCAAAATTGGGATTTTGTTGTCAGAAGCATATTGAAATATGGATTTTACTTTTGCCAGGTGTTCGGGTTCTGTGAGGTAAACCTGCGAAGCATTGTGATGCAGTTTTATTCCGTCCAATTTTAGTTTTTTATAACATCTTTTTATCTCCGCAAGTGCGAAATCACTTAGCGGATCTATGCCATAATATGCTTTTATTTTTTGTGGGTATTTTGATTTTGCTTGGGCAAGATAATCGTTTTCATTTTGGGTTTTTTTCGCTCCATTTCCGGTGCCTCCTCCAAATTCATCGGATGAAAAAACGTAAGCCATAGAAACCAATGAAATGGATTTTGCACTTGTTGCACGAAGAATTGTGTCAATGTCTGAATAGGACTTGTCTTCTTTAGAAAAAGGAATTCCCATTTCCTTCCATAGATTAATGAGTTGTGGGCTCATTATATGTACGTGATGGTCATGTATGTTAGAAATCTTCTCTATGGATTTTTCCACAACCCTAGACCGGTTGTCTTGCCTAGTATCACAAGAAGTTATAACGTTTATACAGATGAGTATTGAAAATATTCTTTTCATTGCTGTATTGTTTATAAGTACCCTTTAACGTTTGGCAATAAGAAATGTAGTGCGTTCCAAACGCTACTAACTTGCAAGTTAACGAGTTGTTTATGCAATGCTGTTTCGTTAAAATTCTATGCTTTCTGACCTATGATTTTTATTGCGGGTTAGTGGTAGTTTATTTTCTTTTTGCTTCAGCTACGTTAATATAACTTTCTTAATCATCTTTTTCTATTTTAGATAGCCCTGGTCCATTATGTCCATAGACTACTCTTCTAATATTTATTATATGGTTTTCCTGTATCTCAAATGTTCCTTTTACAAACCGTCGTATAGAACCATACGAACGGTGGGGTGAGACCTGTGTGCCGTGGCTTGGCGCACTCCGGCTTGGACGTGACAGGCTGTGGGCTTATGGCTCACGGCCGTCTACTCATGTGTGCTGCAGTGCATTATTATTATTATTAAATTTAATTCCTATCAAACTTCAATTTAAATCTATATTCTTACCAGCTATTTTAAAAATACTTTCCAAAAGTCTTCCATCATGGCTTCGGAGTTAATTTCGGTATAGAGAAATATTTCCCGGGGAGTATTCTCTGGGGGCGTTTTTCGCAAAATCTGTTTTGTCCACTGGGGATTAATTACTGCGTATATTATTGCAAAATCCCACATTATCCACTTAGTAGAGTCTTTATTCACCTCGTTCCAGCGTTCCCTCAGCATATCACTAATTCCATCATTGGATTTGAGTCGAGTATCAATATCTTTTTGTATAACCAATAATTCGGTGCATATATTGGCTGGCATAATGTGTAATTCGAGGTTTTCTGTGTCAAGTAAAATATCAAAAGCATTTAAATCATTGCGTACATTAAATTCATTTTTGTTTATTGCTTGTCGTTTTTGATCGAAAGTTGTACCAATAAAATACACGGCTATTTTATTTATAATTTTTGGTTCTGTTTTAATTGCTGTGGCTACATTGGTTGCTGTTCCTGTAATTATTATTACCAGCTTTTCGCCCTTAGGTATTTCTAAAGCCTTTTTAATAATGAAATCTGATGCCTCGTTTGGGCGAATAGGTTCTAAAGACCACTGTTTACCAACCATTTCACTTGCCCCTTTTAAACTGGGGATATTTTCCATCCCTAACGTTTGCAAGATACGGTTGTTTAGTACCCAGCTTTCGTGCATGGTTTGGCGACCGCATACCTCAAAACGGTCCCATTGTGCAGCTGTCAACGCCAACACATCAATCTTACCCGATTTTAATGCCAGCACTATAGCGGGTATATCATCAATTTCATTACCTGTATCTGCATCAATTATCACTTTGGTATTTTGTCCTTGTAGATTATTTATCAGGAAAAAAAAAGTGAACAACAAACAAAATCCTCTCATATTATTTAAGTTTTAAATTATAAAATTCAATAGTCTCATGTTTTGGCACTTTGAATGCAGCACAACGTTTCGCGCATATGACTTGTGGCGGTATTCGAATAAATATTTTTCATCCAAGAATAATTTTGATTCGAAGAACAAGTCTCGAATGTAATATTCCGGCCCTAAGTTATATGAGCTATGTGTGCCTTGAATGGTGAATATAGTCCAAAAAGATGGTCGTTCCTACGGGTTAAATACGATGCACTTTTGAACCCAATCAATACAAACTCTTTGTGAATAAAGTCTTTAAGGATGGTCGGAATCCCAAACAGAAATATTATTCAATTTAGAAAGGTATCTATATATAATTAAGAGTATACCACAACCATAAGTATTGGTTAGCCGAAAATCGGATATGGTCTATCTTTATGGGTAAATCTTTGTGTGGATCCACTCTGAAAATCTTCATTCTGGTTTGGGCGTCGGCTTCCAATGGAGGATGGTTAAGGTGTTTTCCTTCTACCATCAGGAGATATGCTTTTAAAGTCCGACTTATGGCCTGTTTATTATTTCAATTGCTTTTTCCATCAATTCGTCTCGACCTTCTCTGATTCCTTGAATTGTAGGTTTTATTTCAATGTCAGGTACAATACCGATTCTTTGGGTTTCTGTTCCGTCCGGATAGTAAACCCCAATTCCACTGATCATGGTGTTTATTCCACCTGGCAAATAAAATGGTGAAACATTCCCATCAGCGCCTGCTGTGGTTGAACCTATTACTGTCGCATTGGGATGAACTCTATATGCCATTGCGTGAAACTCCGCCGAACTTTGTGATATCTCATTGATTAGGATTACAACTTTGCCTTTATAAAAATCTTGGTTTTTCTCCCCCACATTTATGGATTGGTTCAAAGTAAAAAGTCCAGGATGTTCTATACTTCCATTTGTGAACTTAACAAATGGTGTGCTATCAGGCATTAAATAAGCACTCAAATCATAAATAGGAAAATCAGAAGGATAATTTCTAATGTCGATAATCAGCCCTTTAGTATTTTCTAGTTCTCCCCAAATTTTAGACAGATGCTCTCTTTTAAGGGAACCGTTATTGATATAAGCGATCTCATTATTGATCATCTTAAAACTAGTATCTGAAACGGAATATTTACTGTATATATTGATTTCATTGGAGGAAAATGTTTTTAAACTTTTACTCTCTTTTCTATCATTTCTAGCAATTTCAACATTGATTGTTGAATCATTTGTCCGTAAAAGTTTAGGAGCTATATCACGTAATTTGGTCGTATAATTTGAAGCAGGTGAGTATTTCAGTTTCTCATTGACGATTTCTTCAACAGGTCTGCTATTGATAGCCGTGATCACATCACCAATTTCTAAACCAGTTTCCTTCCCTAATTTTTCATCATAGTAACCTGTGACCACTGCTTTTCCCTCAATAAAAGTCAAGTCTACAGGAGCATAACGGAGGCCGTAATGATTGATTAGAATTTGATTGTTGCCCCAAATATTTGCGTGTGTGTCGTTTACTCTTCCTATTAGTTCCAGGACTGCAAGTGTATAATCTGTTTCATTCTTGGCAGCTAAAAATTTTGGAACGAACTCTTCCAACACATTTTCCCATTCTTCTTCAATCAGATTTTTATATGGAAAGTAATATTGAATGATGTTCCAATACCTGTATAAAGACAACATTCGGAAACCTGCATCAGGGTACTTCATTGATGAATAAGAATTCTCGTTTTTAAATTCAGGATTACCCACATAAGGTTGTAATCCTATATAATAATGCTCATTTGGTCTAGCTGCATTCTTTACCTTAAGCAATAAAGTTGTGAGTTCACCCGAAAAACCATAATTCTCAATCCAATCCAAATCAGGCTCAATTTTTACTTCCGTAGATTGGATTATGGTTCCTTCACCTTCAGAAAACTGACCAATATTCTCTATCCATTTCACCAGAATTTCATCCCTGCTTTCTTTATTTTCAGAATTCAGTACTTGAGGAAGAATTCTAAAAAGCTCATAATCCCAATTGTATTCTCCATTGGCAACGGTAGGGTGATAGTACTTTAAATAGCCCCATATCAAACCAAGAGTCTTAAGATTTTCGATTTGATTCTTGTCGGCCGAAATACTGGGAATAAGAGAGCCATTATCAAATTCCTTATCTGTATCGGCAGGGTATATTTTCTTTTCTATAGGTTTTAGGTTTTCAATATTTTCTCCATCTATGGAAACCTGCAAATCATCTATCCACATTTTTCCCTTTCCCACTAACAATCCCCCAACTACAATTTGCTTGGTTTTTTCCGGATTCATACCGAGGGTTATTTCATATTTTGACCAGTCTGTGGTGCCTTGTACGCCATTTTGATTCATGTTGTCAAAAGCAATTGAAGGGTCAATTCTCATCCAAAGTCCGGCATATCCATCGGTCACGTTTTCGGTTTTTATATAACCTGTAAGGGTTATTTTCTTTCCAGCATAGTTGTCAGGAAGTGTAAAGGACCAAGCCTTAAACTCTGGATTCCCTTCGTTAAACTCAATTGAAGCAGCATATTTCCCGCTTTTTGTAGTAATGGAATCGAGAGAAATAATGTATTCGGAACTCCCGAAATTTTCCCATCCAACAGGTTGTTCGATTAAAGCATTTTCAAAACCGAAATTCAATTTTGAATCGGTCTCTTTTGTCTGGCAATAAGCTGCAGTTGCAAATACCAAGTATAAAAATGTCAGGATTGATTTTTTCATTGTCTTCTGTTTTTTTAAAAATTTGACTAGCGTAAGTTAAAATACAAAACTCACAATTGTAAATAACTATTTTTACTGCTGGACACTTCATCAAAACCCTGACCGCGAGATGGATATATCCCTTATTTTCAATTTTTTTATATAGCTTGTACTGGACAATACTTTTTTAAAACGAAAACCTCGTATTATGAAAACCAATTGCCGCCTTTTTATCATGTTGGCCCTTTCTTGCATATTTTTTACGGCTTGGGGACAAAATAATGAAGAAACAGATAGCCTGTTACTCGCTTATAAAACACAGGCCAACGACACCAATAAGGTCAGTACTTTGCATCACCTCTTAGATAGATACATGTACAATGACATCGAAAAAGCAAAGGCTTATGCGTTGGAAAGATTGGAGTTATCCAAAAAATTAAATTTTGAAAAGGGCATTGCAAACAGTTTTTTCACCTTGGGCAATTATTATTACAATATCAACAATCTTGACTCTGCAAAAATCCTGTACCAAAATTCCTATGAGTCATATCTCAAACTGAATATGGATTGGGGTATAAGAATGGCTAATCAGCAGCTTGCGGCTGTTGAATATGAGTTGGGTAATTATGACAGGTCAATTGAACTGTTTACCCAAAATATTGAGCAGTTTGGTGATAGTATCGGCAAACCCAAAACTGTTGTTTTGGATTATCAGATTCGAGGTATGGCTAACACTGAAAAAGGAAATTTTAAACTAGCCTTAATAGATAATTTAAAAGCATTACGATTGCTTGAAAAGTTAAATGACTCCTTGAGAATGGCCGATGCCCTCAATAGCTTGGGAGGGATAGAAGGAAGTCTTGAAAACTTCGAAAAGAGCTTGGAATATAACTTTAAAGCACTTGAAATTTATAAAAGAAAAAATGATAAGACCTTTGCAGCTCAGGCCTTGAATGATATTGGCAACACCTATTATTACCAAAAGGAATATAAGAAAGCTATTGAGTTTCTGAAACAAAGCGTAGCACTTTCAAACGAAACCAAAAGTATAAACCTGGAATCGAGTGCCTTGACAAATTTGGGAAAAAGTTTAGCCTCCTTGGAGCAGTACGATGAGGCCTTGAAAGTGCTGAACCAAGGCTTGATCTTGGCACAAAAAGGGGATAATAAAAAGAAAATCTCTGAATCATTGAACGAAATAGGCATCACATTAAATAGTGTGAATCGGCCTCAAGAGGCAATTTTGTATTTTAAGGACGCTTTAGCATTTGGAGATAGTACGGGTTCAATAGCTACCCAGAGTACTTCCTACTTCCATAGATCAAAATCTTTTATGGACTTGGGAGATTATTATAATGCCTATGAAGATTATCAAAAATATGTAATACTCCATGATTCTATTTTCAACACCACTAAATCACAGCAAATTGAAGAGCTTAGGATCATATACGATACTGAAAAAAAGGAGTATCAACTTGCCCAAAAAGAAATTGAAATTGCGCTTTTTGAAGAAAGGGAAAAAGTAGGCAGCCTTCAAAAGTGGTTATTGGGCTCTGGTCTAGGGCTTACTTTATTGGTCTTTGGTATCAGTTTTTATGGTATCCGCCAAAAAATGAAACGTAACAAATTGGAGAAAGAAAAAGTAGATGCGGAGCTCGACTTTAAAAAGAAGGAACTCACTACCTATGCCATGCATCTGGCCAAAAAGAATGAAGTTCTCGAACAGGTCAAACAAAAAGCCAGGGAATTTAAGGCATCGGAAAAGGGGATACAGGGATACCAGCAACTGATACAGACTATCAATTTTGACCAACAGGATGATAAAAATTGGGAAAATTTCATCCAGTATTTTGAGCAAGTGCATAAGGACTTCAGTAAAACCGTAACCGAAAAGTATCCCGAAGTGACCAAAAATGAACTTCGGTTAATAGCACTTTTAAAAATGAATCTTTCCTCAAAAGAAATTGCCGTTATCCTCAATATTTCGACTGACGGAATCAAAAAAGCACGGCAGAGACTACGTAAAAAAATGGAACTCCCTCCAGAGGAGTCCTTGGAGACTAGCATTCTTTCTCTATAATTCAAGCCTTCTTTTTCCTTAACCCCATCCTTTTATTGAAATTAAAGGGTGTACCCCCTTTGTACCCCCTGCATTTTTTCATTCATGATAGTAACAATCTAGGTTAGTGGTGTTGTAGCGCAACAAATTATGTTTTGTGGTCTTGCCCGCTTGAGGTACTGCAGACCAAAAGCGGGTAGTTCCACAAAGCAAAAAATAACACAAAACCACAAAACAAATTGATCATGAAATCACAAATCAGACTTTTAGCACCAAGAATTTTAATTCTCTTGTGTAGTGCAGCATTTATAGCTTGTAGTATAGATGGCGAAGAGCCCTGTACGGATAATTGTCCTGGAGATATTGACAAGTCAAATGAAATCAACATTATCATATCAGGATTGAATTATGACCCTAACGAATTACTAAATGTTCAAAACATCAGTGGAGGATCTAAGTCACGTGAAATAATTAACGACAAGACAGATAATAGTCCTCCCAAATTAGGCGTTGAACAAACCTGTAGAACAACAGATTATAGCATGGCGACCAATTTTGATGATGTTGCCATTCTAAGACCGACAAATGGAATCGTTTATCCCGGGGCTTTGGTGATTGGAAATAGCGGAATGTTAGACGGCCTTCCCGATCCGCTTACCTTAAAACGAGCACCGGTCACCCTGCGTGTAGATTTGCCGGGAATAGGAGCAAACGGTACCATTGTCATAGACAACCCGTCAAACTCTGATGTACAAACAGGGATAGACAAGGCACTGGAACACTGGAATAATACTGCCTATCAGGAAGGATATGTAAATGCTGCGAACTCTTCATATCAGGCGACTACATCTTATTCGTCCCAGCAAATGAGTCTTGATGTAGGGCTGAATGTGGAATGGGCAAGTGGGGCTGTGTCTGCACAATTTGATTATAGCAGCAGCTCGGAAAAAAGAGTGGCCATGATGGTATTCAAACAGGTATTCTATACCATTACCATGGACACCCCCGAAAATCCCTCAAGCGTATTTGCAAAAGATGTTTCGCTTCCAGAAATACAAAGCAAATTGACCTCCGAAACGCCTCCGGCCTATGTCCAATCCGTGTCTTATGGCCGCATCATCATGTTCCGAATGGAGACTACGGAAGAATCTACAGATTCTGAATTGGAAGCGGCATTCAACTATGCAGGGGGGATTGTTAGTGCATCCGGTCAATTGGAAGCCAAATATAAATCCATCCTCGCCAAATCCAGTATAACCACAGTAACCATCGGCGGTAATGCTGCGGTTGCCACAGATGCAGTCAATGCAAAAAACTTTGGGGATTTGAAACCTATTATTACCGGAGAAAATGCAGTGTACAGCAAAAACAATCCCGGTGTGCCGATTGCCTATACCATTCGATATCTTAAAGACAATACCTTTGCTAAAATGGGCTACACCACCGAATATACTGCTCAAAATTGTACCTCCAAATTAATCGACAATAAACGAATAAGGTATAAAAATGATGCCCGTATCTGGAATGGGACAACCAAAACCAGCAGCAGATGGCCAGGCTGGGCAAGAGTTCTTTTGGTGTACAAGCGAGCTAATTCCAATACTGATATTCCGGTGGATGTTTCATATTATTCTAATGATTGGAGTGAAGATGTAGACGTCAATCAAATAATCAATCTTCAGCCTCCTGCTGGTGCACATGATATTCGTGTTGTTCAGGAATATTACTTTAACTGTTTTGGGTGCTATCCGGGGTGGGTAGATAGAGAGGAGGTTACTGTGGGTACATCCCCTCAAGAAACTTTTGTGGAGTCTTGGTATGATAATAATAATGCTAAGATGAAAATATATAAAACAGACAAATTTCGGGATTGACGACTAACATATAGCAGCCCGATTTATCCTATTTGAAACAATCTAAAAAGCAGGTCATAATGCCTGCTTTTTTATTTCCATCTACTTCAGACTACTTTCAACTCAAATTTGATGGAAAATCCTACTATTCAATTTGGAATTAATCCTTATTCCCTTCGTTTTTGCCCTCTCCAATTTTCTCTTCAACTTCCTCTTCCTCATCGGGATCTGTTTTTTCTAAACCATCAGTATTATCCTCATCGGGTTCATAATTTAAACCAATGAAAATCGGAAAATGGTCTGATCCTATGCTTTCCAATTTCTCTATGCTTATTAATCCAAACTCCTTAGAGTAGAAAATATGGTCCAGCGGATACCGCAACAAAGGCACAAAAGCACTAAAGGAATTGTATAGTCCCCTGCCTTCACGAGGGTCGACGAGTTCACTGTACTTTCTGAAAAGCTTTGAAGTATCTGACCAGCCTACATCGTTCAGATCACCTGCAACTACAGTTGGATTATTGGACTTTTTGATTTCTTTGCCGATTAAAAGCAATTCTGTATCTCTTTCATAGGTATCGGTTCCAGGCTTTGGCGGCTCAGGGTGAACACCATAAAAATCAAATTTGCTCCCTGATGGGAGGGTTATCTTTGTAAAAATTGACGGGATACTATCCTTTACTAAAAAATTCACAACACTTTCAGTCAGCTGAAGTTTTGATAGGAGGATCATGCCATAGGTATTATCCAGTGGATATTTGACCGAGTAAGGGAAGTCGCCGTCAAGTTTGCTGATAGATTCTGCCCAAACTTGATCAGGTTCGTTAATCAGAAGTACATCTGGTTTAACCCTTTTCACCAGCTCATGGAAACTCTCTTTATCCTCATTCTCCATGAATACATTAATAACCAGTAGGGTAAAGCTGTTATCTGCCCGCTGCTTATTGCTATCCTTTGCCTGAGTTTTGTAAAGTGGCGTATAGACTACAACAAACTTTAGCTGATATACCAGGGAAACTGCCAGAATCAGCAGCAATGGTAACTTGTATGCCCTTTTGAAATTTAAATAAGCATAGGCAAGTATCATCGCCAATAAGATCAAAACAGCAATTTGAAGTCTGGGAAAATCAAAGATTCTAATCCACCATTCTGCCGAATTGATCAAGGGTAATCCTGTGGCAATTAGGACTATAGTGCATAAAATTAGGGTAAGAATCTTCATTGCTTTAAATTTAAACCTACGGTAGGTTTTCAATCTTCAATTTGGAAAAAACTATTTTATCCTGCCAGAAATTCCCTTTTCTAATTTCATTTTCTTTCGTGCACATTCTAAAATGTCACCCCGTTGGCAATTCAACAGTTCATATATTAATTTGAGTGTACTAAACTGAATGGCTTTTGCTTTTCGTGTTAGAATGGAGAGGTTAGAGAGCGTTAAGCCCACTTTTTCAGAAAGTTCATTGAGCGACATCTTTCGCTTAGCCATCATCACATCTAAGCTTATTATTATTAGCGTAAGCTAAATGGTTAAACCGTTCTCTTGTGGAAAAGGCACCTTTCATCCACCTGAAGGAATTGAAGGTGGATGAAAGATCAACTGGAGGTTCCTAGTGCTAAATGAACGAAGGCATCCTGATGCTGTATTCCCGCCAAAACCTCAGGTATTGCCGACCTTTATCTGGCTTAGGCGCTCCCGTTTGGGCGGGACAGGCTGTGAGCTTATGGCTTAAGGCGACCATTAATTTCTGTAGTCTTGCCCACACTCCTGATTTATTTATCTCTCCTTTCTAAAGTAATCAGATTTAAAATATTTTGGGTTATTTATTATATTTATAATGCCTTTGAGTTTCTATACCAGTAGCTATCTTCCACACTCATTAACTAGATATTTATGAAAATCAACATAGAAAATATTCCAGTAACAATGCAGGCACCTGATACTATCATGAGAGCACAATCAGATTATGGTGGTATGACAGTTGCCTTTAACGAGTTACCAAAGGGCACTGATGTCGCGCCATTGCTCCAAGGACTGCCGCATAACAGCTGCCATTGTCCACATTGGGGTTATGTTCTAGAGGGTGCCATGTTGATTAAATATGACAATGGCAATGAAGAAATTCTTCAAGCTGGTGATGTTTTTTATTTACCTCCAGGTCATACGGCGATTGTTCAGGAAAATCTTAAACTGCTTGATTTCAGTCCTTCAAAGGAATTCAATGAAGTAATGGAACATATCGGAAGAAAGATGGCCGAATTTAAAACAAGTGACTAAGCTAACCTATGGCTGCGGAATGGATCATCCTCCAGAAAAGCTTTAGTGTGAAGTGAAAAAATGTTCCTCATTTTGTGGGGTTTTGTTTAATTATCAGCTAACGTAGTGAATATACTCAACCAGTTACGCATATTTTTTATATGTATAAATTGTCCTGAGAACGGACGCTTGACCTTATAAAACCGGTGAGCCTTTCGGGATACATATTTGTGCACCGACAAGAATGAGCCTTGAGTGATGAATACAGACCAAAAAGATGGTAATTGCAACGGGTGAAATACGAAGTATTCATGAATAACCTTACTACCAATTCTTCATGAATAAAGTTTCTAGCTCGGGGGTAATTCCGATTCTCGGGACAGGCTATTCCCAAATCCAAGCAAGTTCACCTACAGTTCTGCGAAATGCCCTATTTTATTAAATTTAAGTAGTTCAACACAAGGTATAAGCAGCTTCTGTCGCAATAATCATGCGTTGTCTTACAGGTTCTTCATAGTGCTTTACTAAGTATTTTTTTGCAGTAATAGCTACAAAACCTGTCCAATAGAGTCAACTCGAATTTTCTCAATAGTCAGACCGTTTACAAAGTTTCCACATGTTAATATGTACTTTGTAGTAAGTTCAATCTTCAGAGGAGCAAACGCGCTTAAAATAATAATTAATAAAATATAATCCACCTGCTATTGGAAGATGGATTATACTTAGGATTATCATATCCTTTTAGTAAGTCTTACTTAGTTAGAATCACTATAAGAATTACAATCAAAATAAGTCCTCCTTATATTCCTATAATCTCTTCAATTCAAAAATGATATAATGATTCCCTACCACGGCTTATTTAATTTTAATATTAGGTAGTCAGGTTTTTATTTTTTTTTAACACCCAATTTACCAATTCTCGAACTTAAAGTGGTAGGTGGAATTTGCAGCAGTGCAGCAGCGCCGTCATCCCCTGAAATTTTCCAATTTGTGGCGTCCAGCGCTTTGATGATGTTTCTCTTTTCCAGTTCCAGCATTTCTGATTCTGTCAATATGCTGTTGTCCGTTGATTTATCAGATGTCATATCTGCGGGCATTGAAGTTAAGGGGGCAAGATTGAAATTACCAGCTACATGCGTGATAGTTCCTCGTTCAATGATGTTTTGCAGCTCCCGAACATTACCTGGCCAGGTATAAGCCAGTAGGCGTTGCTTGTGCACCTCGTTCAAAGGGTTAATCGAAAGAGCTGACCGCTTGGCAAACTTTTCCATAAAGGCATTGGCAAGCAGCAGAATATCCTCGCCTCGTTCATGGAGTGGGGGTACGGCAATAGGAAAAACATTTAGCCGGTAGAACAGGTCTTCTCTGAATTTGCCTATTTTAACTTCCTGTTCTAGGTCACGGTTGGTAGCAGCAATCACGCGCACATCAACCTTTTGTGTCTTCGAACTACCGACAGGCTCAAACTCACCTTCCTGTAAAACGCGCAGCAACTTAGCTTGGAGCGACAATGGCAATTCCCCAATCTCATCTAAAAAGATCGTTCCTTTATCAGCTAATAAAAACCGTCCTTCCCGAGAAGTAGCCGCCCCGGTAAAAGCACCCTTCACATGCCCGAACAATTCACTTTCTACCAATTCAGAGGGTAAAGCGGCACAGTTTAATGTAACCATTGGTTTGTTCTTTCGCTTACTGGCTTTGTGAATGGCCTGTGCGAAAAGCTCCTTTCCTGTGCCTGTTTCACCTCGCACCAGAACAGTCGAATCCATTGGAGCGACTCGGGTAACAAGCTCCATGGCTTTTAAAATAGCAGGGCTGTTGCCTATAATATCATCAAAACCCTGGGTGTTTATTTTTTCACGGAGCAAGGTGGTTTCTAAGGTTAACTTCTTCAGCTCTTGCCGGTCTTTAACACTATCCTCTACATTACGAATAAATAATGCGTAATAGTCCTGGTCTTTAAACCGATACCGCGAAAGGGTAGTTTCTGCAGGAAACGTTTCCTTATTGGATTTTATAAAACCGATATGCCCCTGTATGAACGTAGAGCATAGATGCCCAGTTTGCTTTTCCAGATGAAGGACGCACTGAGCAAGTTTCTTAAATCCTTCCGGATCAAGTAAATCCTTAACCGGCTTTTTAATAAAAGAATCAATCTTTGTTTTGAAAGTCTTCAGGGCTGATTGGTTAGCTTGCGTAATCAACATTTCCTGATCAAACTCCACTAGTCCATCCATGGTGCCGTTTACTAAGCGATTGAGTTTCGCCTCATTATCCACCAGCAACTGCTCATACTTGAGTCGCTTAAGTTCAGATTCTGCACGTGCAGCAAAAATTTTGAAAATGGCGAACGCCTCAGGAATTTCCTCCATCGGTTTATTATCCAAGAGTGCCAAATGGCCCATTACACTTCCATCATCATCACACAATGCTATTCCCATGTAACTTACTGTACCAAAAGGCTTTAGGTCTGGATCATCAGGAAATAATTTGATCACTTTATCAGGTATGTGATAGATATTGGTATGTTTCAAAACCGGTTCGCAGGGCGTTCCTTTAACATCGTATTCATATTCGTCTACAAAGTGATCTTGAAACCAAAAAGCCAGTGACCGTAAGCGATTTTCTTCCATCAGATATTCTGTAACCCAGACGCCATGGACATCTAATGACTCCGCTAAATTTTTCACTAATGACTGAAAGAACTTTGCTCCGGTATGTTCTGAAGTTCCTTCCAAGATCTTTTTCAGCACAATTAACCCTGAAGGTAGTTTGCGAACGGATTTGTTGTCTGCCATAATTACGATTTTACGAGATTAAGTTAACGAAGTTTCGTTACTAACGAGATATCGTTAGTGTGTGAATCACCTAACAAATTGAATTTCAATTAATTAACTGATTGGCACTGCGCTTGGTTAATAGAAACCATTGTTCAACTAAATTATTTAATAATGGAAGCATTAACTAAAACAACAGTGAACGGATTTAAATCCGAAGAGATCGTAGGCACGATCAACGCTATTCAGGAGAATCCTGAAATTGCAAAATTTGAGTTTCGCGTAAGAAACAAATGGATCACCGGAGGTCACAATCAGGCTACCGTTAAAGACTTTTATGGTGGATGTCAGGAAGACACTTCACGTGAAGAGGCATGGGTATTTAACAATGGTGAGCCACCAATTTTATTGGGACACAATGAAGGCGCCAACCCAGTGGAATATCTTATGTCTGCTTTGTCTGGCTGTATGACTACAACCATGGCGTTGCATGCTGCCGCAAGAGGAATTGAAATAGAAAGCATCGAGTCTAAATTTGAAGGGGACATTGATGTGCAAGGTTTCCTTGGCCTCAACGACCAGGTGCGCAATGGCTATCAACAAATCAGAGTCACCTTTGACATTAAAGGTGATCTGACCGACGAGCAAAAACAGGAATTGATCGGATTTACAATGAAGTCACCTGTTTTCGATGTGGTAGCCAACGGAACCAATGTAGTGATTGGTTTAGCATAGTTTTATTCAATCAAAATCCCGGTTTGCAGCATAACCGGGATTTTGTTTTTTAAGTATCGGCTTTCAGTTTCAGTCAGGTTTGAATAGACAGAAAACTTTTCATTAGCATCTGAACCGCCACTTTTGGGTAGGTGCTGTGTGTGCCTTGAATGGTGAATATAGGTATCGCTCCGAGCATCCCATATGTTTTGGATTAGGAATTTCAGAGAATCGGTTTAGGTCTGTGCTGCTTCCAGTTTGAGGGAAGAAGTTGGTACAGGTCTTTTTG
>NZ_JAXRUT010000053.1:0-13705 GCF_035156405.1 Algoriphagus aurantiacus
CTGCCACTTACAGAACAGGGAATAGTACGCTTCGTTGCTTGTCTTTTTCATCCTGCAACATTATACATTCAGGACTCAACTATCAATATGGTTTTGTCGGATGCATACAATCAAAAAGTAAAGAAATTGATTATTGACTTGCGCAATAACAGTGGTGGTGACGACCAATATGGCGCTTTACTTTATTCATACTTAACAAATAAGCCATTCCAATACTTCGCTTCTATCGAATCTAATACTAAAAAGCTTGAGACAAGTGACCATCCTGGTCTGGATGTACAACAGCCCAGCATGGATAGTTTTAAAGGAAAAGTCCTTTTCATAATCAATGGCTTATCTTTTTCAACAACCTCGGACATTTGTGCCATTGCCAAAAGTAAGAATAGAGGAAGATTTGTAGGTGAGGAGACTGGAGGTGGCTACTATGGCAATACATCCGGTGAGACTTTTAGGACAACCCTACCAAACAGCAAAATCAATATTGCTATTCCTAAATATAAGTATAGCAACGCAGTTAAGAAAGCCAAGTATCACGACAGAGGAATAATTCCGGATTACTTTGTGATTCCAAGCATTAGTGATATAATTATTGGCAAGGATGTCCAACTTGAATATGCGCTTGGGCTGATAAAGAAATAAAATCACTCTCCGAAACCACACCAACGCCGCACATTCCGACCCACAAACAAAGCTTTGCCATCCGTGTGGTTTGAGTTCAGTGCATGCGGCACATGTGCATAACAAAATGTTTATGCCAGCTTGGGGTGATGTGTAAATTTGAAGTTTTGTTTTCTTAATTTCGTTCGGCAACGTGGGACAGTGATGCGCTTCGAAAACCCAAGCCATCATAAACACAAGTGTTACCACACATAATGACTAACATGAAACTACAAAGAATAATTTTAGTAATTCTCATCATTGGACTAACTGCCTGTTCAAAAAAGAATGATGAAATAATAATCAACGGAAAGGTTACTGGCGACATTCCTGATAAAATTGAATATACAATACCTGTCAATGGAACCTGGTTCTATGGTGCTAAAAATTCAGTTATTCCTGATTCTGTGGGTAATTTCAAAATTTCCATGAAATCGGATGTAGCCTCATTTATAACTCTCTATATACCGAAAAAAGCAGCTGCTGTTTTGCTCGTTGAACCAGATAAAAACTATGAAGTTGATTTTAAATTAAATTCAAAAAATGAAATATTCAAAATAAACGGAAAAAACAATGAAGCTCTTACTTTATACAATTTATTCCCTCTCCCTGAATTTTATGTTCTTAGTACTTCTAATGAACTATTAAAAGATTCTGTTTTATCAAGTGTGTCATCAAAAATAAATATACTAAAAGAAAAAGAAATATCGCAGTTCAAAAAACAGTTTGAAAAGCAGATAATTACGAAAGATTTTTACGATTTAGCAGAATTGGATAGAAAATATTACTATTTAGCATTGGAAACCTCAATTGTTGCAACCAGATATAATTCCCAAGCAGATAGTGCAGAAACTCAGAATTCTCAAATTTTAAAAATTTGGAAAAAAATATTTAATCAAACCCCACCTACTGAATCTTTTGATATCCGATCCCCTTGGTCATTTACGTTGATGAGAAATTACATAAATTTCAATCAAAGAAATCCAAACACTTTAGACCTTCATGAAATTGAAAATACACTTGAAAATGACAGTCATTCCTATAAGATTAACGAGGCTAAAAAATATCTAAAAGGGAAAGCATTAGAATATTATTATGCTACATATATTTTAAGTAATAGTTTCAATAATAAAGACAATTCCAAAGAGTTAATTGCTTTATACGAAAAGTTTAAAAAAGAATATCCTAACAGTGGATATAGCAATCACTTGACCGCTTTGATAAAGCCAATCATAGATTTTCACCAAAAAATTGAAGAATCAACCAACAATGAACAAGTCAAGTTCATTGAAAACTATGAGGACATTGACCGTTTTGATGAACTTATTAAAACCCAAAAAGGTAAAAAGGTATTCGTAGATATTTGGGGGACATGGTGTGCCCCATGTAAAAAAGAATTTCAGCAAAAAGACAAGTATTCTGAATTGCTTAAATCCAAGAACATTACAACTCTATACATTTGCGAAGGAAGAAATAGCAAAGAAAAGGTATGGAAGGAAATGATAAAATACTTTGATTTGGAAGGTCAACATTTATTGGCAAATGAAAAACTTATTGCGGACATAGTCGATAAATTCGGAAATAAAGGTTCTTTTGCGTATCCTAGATATTTACTGGTGGACGAAAACGGAAATGTTGTTAATTCACAGGCAAGTTACCCATCGAAAACGGAGCAGTTAGAAAAAGAAATAAACGAAAATTACGTGTGGTAACATTGTATAAGCGTAATGCGGGCTAAAGTACTAAATTTAAACGAATTGAATATTAATAAACATAAGGTTAAACCGAAAGTGAAGTGCTTCTAATTCCGCACTACGCTTATACTTGACCGTTACCACACATTAAATAAACGATGACAAACGAATTTTTAAGACATACATTGGCAACAATCGGCTATCGATTTCAGAAAGCAGTAAGCAATTCAAATGAGGACTTTAGCGATTTCAAAATTGGAAACAACACAAGAACCCCAAACGAAATAATATGTCATATGTATGAGGTATTGAGCGCTACACGGATATTCATTTTGGAGGAAAAACGCAACAAAGAGCAGTCCGAGAAACTTGAATTGGGATTAGAGATTGACAGATTTAACAGCGAATTAAAGAGTTTGGACAATGTACTTGCAATCAAAGAGCTTGAGATTAATTATTCCAAACGTCTACTTCAAGGACCATTTTCTGATGTTCTCACGCATATCGGACAAATTTCAATGCTGAGCGGACTTAATGGAAACCCGATTAAAGGAGAAGACTTTTCATCCGCTTCGATAATTACAGGAATAAATTTTAAATCGGAAAAATAAAACAACGTGAGTAAAGAATTAATTACAAAATCATCAATAGACATAAACGCTTCTTCTCCTAAGATTTGGGAAGCATTAGTTAAACCTGAAATAGCAAAGGAGTATTTCTTCGGAGCGGAAATTGTGACAGATTGGAAAGTAGGAAGTCCAATTACATTCAAAGGTGAATTCAACGGAAATAAATATGAAGAAAAAGGTGTGCTTCTAAACGTTGAACCGAACGCTCAACTTCAATATTCTCACTGGAGTAATTTTGATGGACTACCTGATGAACCGGAAAATTACAGAACTTGGACTTTTGACATAAGTGAAAATGAAGGGAAAACGAAATTATCCATCACTGAAGATAATATACCTACTGAAAAGCAGAAAAACCGTTCGGACGAATTTTGGAGTGAAGCTCTCTTGAAGATAAAACGACTAGTTGAAAAATGAAAACGTGTGGTAACATTGTATAAGCGTAATGCGGGCTGAACGCCTGAAATCGAGCATTTTTGCTCCTAAGAAACTTTGCGGTGGGCAGACAGTGAATCGCTTCGAAACCCGCACTACGCTTATACTTGGCCGTTGGCATTCATTAAAAAAGAAAAACATGAAGCAAATAATAATTACAATCATTTTACTATCAAGTTCATTTTTGTATGGCCAAAATGACGATTGGCATATTACCACAACAGACAAAGAAGCATATACAGGAATTGCCATGTCTAATGGCAGAATTGGAATGTTAACATCTTCTGAACCTTTTAAAATTCAGCATACCGTGTTGAATAATGTCTATGATGTTGACCCAGTACTTAAGATCAGCCAAATAGTGCATGGAATGGACTTCGGCAACTTAGAAGTTTATATAGACGGTGAACAGGTGACTGCCAAAAACATAAGCAATTGGTCGCAGACAATTGACATGAAAGAAGCGGCTTTTACAACTCATTTTGAATATAAAGAAAAAGCGAAAATTTCATGCACCGTTTACGCACTGCGCAATCTTCAATATACCGGCTATATCGATGTGGAAATTTCTGCAATGGAAGATATTGAAGTAAAGGCAATTGGTAAAATAACAATCCCCGAAAAATACCAAAACACACAAAACACCTATCAAGTACTTCGTGATGTAGAAACCACCATGCCGATTTTACAGTCAGTTGCCGAAACGCCATTTGGTAAACATTTAGTGGCTACTTCGGGTACTTTCGTTTGGCATCAAATCAATTCATCAAGAGAGCACCAAAGACCGGAATTAACCCATGCAATTGTTTCTAAATATGAAAACACGCTCTCTTTCAAGAAAGAAATCAATAAAGGTGAAAATCTTGAATTTGCGTGGACAGGTGCAGAATGTACCACAGCAGATTTTTCAGACCCTAAGTCAGAATCCGAACGTATGGTAATCTTCAATTTATTAAACGCTCGTGATGTTCTTTTAGATGGACATAAAGCGTTGTGGGAGGAACTTTGGGAAGGCGATATAATTATTGAAGGTGATTTGGAATCTCAACAAGATGTTCGTTTAGCGCTTTATCATTTATATGCTTTTGGACGAGGTGACTCAGATTTGAGTATTGCTCCAATGGGCTTATCCCTTCAAGTTCCTTATAATGGGCATATCTTTTGGGATACGGAATTATGGATGTTTCCTCCTTTACTTCTACTTAATCAGGATATTGCTCGCTCGCTAGTCAATTATCGTTCTGACAGATTAGAACCCGCTAAGAAGCGGGCAATTAATTATGGTTATAAAGGTGCTATGTTTCCTTGGGAAAGTGATGATACTGGAGAAGAAGCCACACCTCCTTTTGCATTGACCGGACCTTTCGAGCATCACATTACCGCAGATATAGGGATTGCATTTTGGAATTATTATCGAGTTACAAAGAATAAAAAATGGTTAGAGGAAAAAGGCTATCCAGTCTTAAAAGAAGTAGCTGATTTTTGGGTTAGCAGAGTAACAAAGAATAAAGACGGAAGCTATTCCATAAATAATGTAGTAGGGGCAAATGAATTCGCCCCTAATGTTAATGATAATGCTTTCACAAATGGCGCTGCTATCACCGCATTGCGGTATGCTTCTTTGGCGGCAAAAGAAATGGGAATTTCTCCTGATCCGAAATGGGAAGAAGTCGCTAATAATATTAATATATTGAAATTTGCAGACGGTACAACAAAAGAACATTCTGATTATAACGGTGAAATCATTAAACAGGCAGATGCCAATTTGTTATCGTTTCCTCTAAATATTGTCAATGATAAAGAAATAATTCTGAAAGATTTACAATACTATGAACCCAGGTTGGCAAAAGAAGGACCTGCAATGGGTAAGTCTATATTTGCTGTCCTTTATGCTCGTCAAGGAGATGCAGACAATGCTTTCAGACTTTTCAAGCAAAGCTATGTGCCTAATCAGCAAAAACCATTTGGAGCACTTTCAGAAACTGCCACTGCAAATCATTCCTATTTTGCCACTGGTGCAGGGGGGATGTTGCAAACTGTCTTATTTGGCTTTGGAGGTTTAGAGATTACAGATGAAGGTATTGTCCAAAAGAATCCTATTCTTCCTAAACAATGGAAATCGCTCACGATAAAAGGTGTAGGTTTGGATAAAAAAACATATCGAATAGAAGAGTAGAAAGAAAACGAAATGCCAACAATAGTTATAAGTAATTGCTCCTACTCGCCTACTTCTGAAAATCGTCGCGGATTTTCAGCTTGGTTTGTACTTGAAAAGTTAAGCGATAACCAACGCAACTACTTAAAACTGAGACCATTGTGCGTCATTTAAAAAAGACCTAGATACGAAATGAATGAAAAGGAACTAATACTGACAAAAGGAGAACAGCCAGTAGCGGAAATTTCAGATGGCGACTTGGATTATTTGATTGGTCGAGAATTTCCCAATGACAAGGAAACAGTTAAAACCAAATTGGATAAAATAAAAAGTGATTCTCAGAACGGAAAAAATAGAATTTCGGCTTCTGTTTTAAAATTAGCGGACAATGATTTGAGCAAAATTGACTATTTGGTGAAACTAGCGAACGAAGACTTTCGAGACATAGTTTCGGAAGCTGAATATCCAAGAGCTTCAAGTTATGATTTTGGAGAAAGAGACGATGAAGAAAGTAAAGAAGATTATTTAAACGACTGGGTAGAATACTCTGCTTGGATAGAGAAGAAATAAATATGATAAGACTGATTATTGATAAACTTGGAAGTGGGCACGATGACCTCTTTTTAAAAATTGACTTGATGCCAAGTTTTTCAAGAACAGCCGACAGTTACTATTTATTTGACTTCTTGGAAATTNACCTCTTTTTAAAAATTGAC
Source organism: Algoriphagus aurantiacus (assembly GCF_035156405.1). NCBI lineage: Bacteria > Pseudomonadati > Bacteroidota > Cytophagia > Cytophagales > Cyclobacteriaceae > Algoriphagus > Algoriphagus aurantiacus. The sequence continues at coordinate 6,287 of NZ_JAXRUT010000053.1, forward strand.
TTGATGCCAAGTTTTTCAAGAACAGCCGACAGTTACTATTTATTTGACTTCTTGGAAATTGATGACTTAGAAATTGAAAAGCAAAAAATAAACCCAGATTCGATTTTGGCATTTGGTGCAGTAAAGCTCATTGATTATTGGACGGAACGAATAAAGTCAATTGAAAAAGGACAAGTAAAGTTTATTCCATTTGACCTTTGGGATGAATATATAGGTGGATTAAGAATTGAGAAAACAAAACTTGGCTACAAAGTCAAACTTGCCTCAACCGACAAAATACACGGATATGGAGTTGGGAAATCAAACCTTGACAGTCAAATTGAAGAGAGTAAATTAAGTTTTACAGAAGATGGAAAAGCCGAATGGTTGATAAGTGAACAGGCACTATTTGAAGGACTTGAATGGAGTAAAAACGAATTGGAAAAATAAAAAACGAACGCACAACATGGTGTATAGTGCATGGCTTCCTTCGTCAGCCACGACAACATACACAGAACGTTGTGTGTCATTTTAAAATTAACCATGAAAATCATCAAGAATTGTAATCTCATTAAAATGATAGGAATCAAAAAAATATTTTTGTTCTTATTGATATTTACTTTTCAAGAAACTTTTGCTCAAGATTTATCTAAAAAGGAAAAAAAATCGATAGCTAGAATTGAATCATATTTGTCAAAGGAGTTTCCTGCAAATGAACCAGGAGCAATAATACTTATAGCAAAAAAAGGAGTAATCATTTATAAGAAACCCTTTGGTCTATCAAATTTGGAGACTAAAGAAATCCTTGATTTAAAAGATGTATTGCCAATCGCTTCAATGACAAAACAATTTACAGCGGTTTCAATTCTAAAATTAGCCGAAGAGAATAAATTAAGCCTGACAGATTCAATACAAAAGTATATTCCTGAATTTCCAAGCAAAAAATATAAAATAACAATTGAGAATTTATTAGCACAAACATCGGGAATAAGAGAATATTTTGATGTAGATGAAAGCGACTATCATATATTGACAAAAGAGCATCATCCATTACAAATTATTGAGTATTTTAAAGATGACCCATTGGAGTTCGAGCCAAATACACAGTTTCAATATAGCAATTCAAATTATTTTTTATTGGGATTTATTATTGAACGAGTATCAGGAAAACCTTATGGAGAATTTCTTGAAAAGATTATTTTTAGTCCTCTAAATATGTTGCAATCATCATATTGGTATGATATAAATAAATCGATTACAAAACAGCCGATTGGATACCAATATGTAAATGGAAATTTTAAACCTTCAATTGCAGTTGACGGCTCAATTTGGTATTCGTGTGGTGGTATCACTTCTACAGTTGAAGATTTATATAATTGGAATACATCCATTTTCCACGACATATTATTGAATTCGAATGAATTACTGAAGAACAGTACAATACTTAAAAATGGGCAGAGCACAGGTTACTCATTTGGCTTTTTTATCAAAGACCTTCAAGGTTCTACAACTTTTCAACATGGAGGTAATCTTTATGGTTTTTCAAGTAGCGGTTTATATTTACCCAAGGATGACATCTATGTGGCTATTCTTTCAAACAGAGGATTTAAGCCAACAGAAGACATTGCCAATTATCTAGGAAGTGAAATATTAGGTAAGCCAATCAAACCCTCTATTGGTGTTTTTATTGACAATATACAGCTAGAGAAATATGCAGGAACTTATCAATTATCTTCCGATAAAAATCGATTAATGAAAATTTTAATTGTAGCTGATAGGCTTGTCTTATCATTTCCTGAACAGAAAGGTGCTGAAGTAGATATATTACCAATGGGAAATCACAAATTTGAATCAAAAAAAGTGAATGCTGCATTAGAATTTTTTATGGACGATGGAGGAAACATTAAAAGTCTGATAGTTGACCAAAAAGGGAAAACCGAATGGATTAAAATACCTGAGTAAAAAAAACGAACACACAACATGTTGCGAATGGTATTAAACAAAGAAATATTCGCAGATAGTCAATTCTATATTAATTGGGTTAATGTAAAGGATGTTGCCGAAGGCTGCTATTTAGCATCTATCAATGGAAAAATTGGTGAACGATATGGTTTAGGAACCCCAAAAGCAATTGGGTTAACAGAGATAATCCACTTTGCGCAAGAATTATTCCCTGAACAAAAAATTAAAACACCATTCAAAATGCCAAAATGGATGTTAAATTTAAGTGCTTCATTATTTGAATTTCAATCTAAATTCAACGGAAAAGAACCTATGCTCCAAAAGAATCAGGTAAGAATGTATTTCAATTTACATCAGGATATGGATATTAGTAAATCGGAACGTGATTTAGGTTATGCCCCAACAAAACCTGAAATAGCTTTAAAAAATGCATTGAAATTTTTGAACGAAAATAAAGGTATAGTGTAAAAGCCAGCAGGTAACCAAACGAAAGGTTTTTAGGCGAACTGACGTTATGTCCAACCTTAAAAAGACGACATTGCAAACATTAAACAGATAATTATGGACAGAAAAGATTTTCTCAAAACAGGACTGGTACTTGGGGCAGCGACACTTGTTCCGACTGCATCGGCATTTGCCCAAAACCTGACTGGCAACAACATTGATAAATTGGTTGACAAGGACGGTAATTTCATTCACCAACCTTTGGCTTATGCTAACAATCATTTAGAACCGTATATGGACGAAGAAACTTTGCACCTTCATTACACTTTCCATCACGGAGGAGCGGTAAAGGGGGCAAACAAAGACCAACAGATGATTCAAAAGGCTTTAGACGACAACAACCTTGAAACGGTTGACTTTTGGACAAAGAAATTGGCTTTTCACCTTTCATCACACATTCTTCATTCCATATTTTGGACAAACCTGGGCAATAAAAAGACAGACCCCAAAGGCGATTTATTGAAACGAATTGAGAAAGATTTCGGCAGTTACGACAAGCTGAAAATGTATCTCGCCAAAACTTCCAAAGACGTTGACGGCAATGGCTGGGGTATTTTGGGTTATCAGCCATACACCGACAAGCTGACCATTTTGCAATGTGAAAACCACGAAAAACTGACCCAATGGGGGGTTATTCCTTTGCTTGTAATTGATGTGTGGGAACATTCGTATTACCTCAAATACAAGAACAAACGCGCTGACTTTGTGGACAATTTGTTTAACATTATCAATTGGGACAATGCCGCTCAACGATTGGACAATGCAGTAAAATTGACAAAATGAAAGAGAAGCCGACATTCAGAGAAGCATTAAAATTCTGGACTAAACTTGGCTTCATCAGTTTTGGAGGCCTGTGGGGCAAATTGCCATTATGAACAAATACCTCGTTGACAAAAAGAAATGGATAAGCGACAGCAGATTCCTGCACGCCTTGAATTACTGTATGATTTTACCCGGTCCTGAAGTACAACAATTGGCCGCTTATATGGATGGTTACTTCACGGCATCAGGGGCGGATTGGCGGCAGGTATATTGTTTTACTGCCTTCAATGTTTATTCTTCTCGGACTAAGTGTTATCTACGTTACCTTTGGGAATATCCCGTGGATTTATGCAATGTTCAGCGGACTCAAACCCGCAGTAATCGCCATAGTAATTCCCGCACTTATCAAGATTGGTAAAAAATCGTTGTTAAGCCTGTTTCATTCTTTCGTGGCTTTTGCTTGCATCTTCTTTTTCAACGTGCCATTCCCGTTAATCATTCTTGGGGCAGTTATATTGGCTGCATTGAGCCGACAAAATGTTCCCGGGATTCTTTAAAACAAACAATAATTTAACGGGTAGAAAGGAAATTCATGAAGATGAATATTACATTAACAAAAATACAGTTGTTGAAAATATGATTTAATCCGTTGTGGTTATTGAAGCAGCTCGGGACGGGTGTTTTGCTATGGATAATTCCACTTGCTGCCTTCTACTTCCTGACATCCGGCTTTCAACTTTGGAAAAACCTATCTGTATTTTTCACAAAAGCTGCATTTGTAACTTTTGGCGGGGCTTATGCCGTGTTGCCTTATGTAGCACAGGGAAGCGTTGAACAATTCAATTGGCTGACAAATCTTCAAATGATAGACGGCTTGGCACTTGGCGAAACAACACCAGGACAGGCTAATAGAAAAATTAACAAGCCTACCCTTCTCATTTTTAAGAGCTGGCCTCCCAATTGCTCCAAATCCCTATTTAGTATTTTGATATTATACATCCTGCCGAACCAATTTCCCCAATAATTCCAATGCCCTGATGTGCTTAGTAGTAAGCATATTTCCACACGACAATCGTAGAAAATTATCGAATTGTTTGCTTGTTGTAAACAGTTTTCCGGGTAAAAACGTAACGTTATTTTTTAATGCCTTCAAGTAAAGTTCTGAAGCATCATATTTTGAAGGCAATTCCACCCATAATGTATAACCTCCTTGTGGTGATGTTATTTTAGTTCCTTCAGGAAAATGCTTTATAACAACTTGCTGTATTGTATGAATTTGTTGCAATGTTTGAGTGCGCAATCTCCTTAAATGCAATTCATACCCTCCCTCCTGCAAAAAGTTGGCAATCACAATTTGTGGATGAATGGCGGTGGTCATATTGGTAATATATTTTAACTTTTCAACGATCTCCATAAAACGTCCAGGTATTATCCACCCAATTCTTGAGCCAGGAGCCAGGGATTTCGAAAACGAAGAGCAATAGATGCACCAGCCATTACTATCGAAAGATTTAATAGTAAGCGGTCGTTGCCCATAGTAGGATAAATCGCCATACACATCATCTTCAATTACCGGGATTTTATTTTGTTCAGCAATTGTCATCAATTCTTTTTTACTTTCATCACTCATTAATGCACCGGTTGGGTTGCTAAAATTTGCAGATAACAAAATTGATTTTATATCAAATGAAGCAATCGCTTTTTTCAATGATACTGTATCCATGCCGGTACCAGCATCAGAAGGAATTTCAACTACACGAAGGTTGAGCACTTCAATAATTTGTAAAAAACCATAATAGCAGGGAGATTCCACAGCAACAATATCACCTGCTTTTGTAACAGCCCTTAATGCTATCTGTATGGCTTCTACACATCCTGCCGTAATACACACCGCATCTTCACTGCAAATTATGCCGCTGCGGATACTTCTTTTGCTTATCTCTTTTTTTAAAGCTGCATGACCGGTAATGCTTCCATAATTGAGTAAACCTTTATGTTGCCGGTTAACAACTTTGTTCATTATTTTTAGTAATTGGTTTTGAGGTATCATGTGATTGCCGGGGGCCACTACGGCAAATGAAATACGGTTTTCATTCTCGGCAAGATAAATATCCCGGATAATGTCAAAACGCTTCACTGTTTTTGCTTTTATTATTTTCTGTTTTTTATGTTTTGGGGCTGGAAGATTAGTCTGTGACAAGATATGGTTTACAAAATAACCTGATTTTTCTTTAGCTGTAATCAGCCCTTTATCCTGCAAGTATAAGTAGGCTTCAAGGGCAGTGGATACACTTACTCCATGATCACTTTTAATGGTTCTTAAAGAAGGTAATTTATCACCTGTCTGGTATCTGCCATCTGTTATTGCTTTCTCTAATTGCTGTGCCAGCGATATGTATTTATGAAAAGTCTTTTTTACCATCTGTTATGGTTAAATTCTTAAAATCTGTATCTGTTATTGTGCAAATATAGCAGCTACTTTTGTAAAAAAGATAAATGAGTTCAACAGATATGTATTCAAAATTAATATTGCTTGAAGGTGACTGGGAGGGCAAAGGCGTTGGGCAGTTTCCCAATATCCCTTCGTTTAATTATGATGAAACGATACGATTTTCTATAGACCACAGCCGGAAAATTATATTGTATGAGCAAAAAACTTTTTTGAAAGAAGAGCAGCGCAACGCTCACTGGGAGGCCGGATTTATTTTACTGGATGCAGGGGCTCAAGGAAAGATTAAGATAAACAATGTACAGTCAGGCGGCAGGATGGAAATAATAGAAGGCTGGTTTGAAGCAGATAAATTGATCTTACAAACAATGCGATTTTTTAATGATGTACGCATGATAACTGCTAAGCGTATCTGGCAATGGACAGATACTGTGTTTACGTATGAAATGCATATGCACACATCTTCATCAGCTGCACAGCTTATACACCTTACTGCTTCACTCACAAAAAATAGAATATAAATATGGAAATTTTAGTTAATGAAAAAGTCTCTCCAGTCTACGGGCCATTCTGCCATGCTATCAGGGCAAACGGTTTTTTATTTTGCTCTGGCATAACACCCGTTAATGCTGATGGAATAGTGGAACACGAAACAGTGCAGGGGCAAACAGGCAAAGTATTGGAAAATATAAAAGCGATACTTGAGTTTGCAGGTGTAAACATAAATCAGGTGGTAAAGACAACAATCTATCTGAAAGACTTATCAAATTATGAAACCGTTAATAGGATTTATGCTGATTTCTTTGACAGCCATCGTCCCGCCCGTACCTGCATAGAAGTATCAAGGTTGCCAAAAGAATCGCTCGTGGAAATGGAATGTATCGCCGTATTATTAAAAAATTAAAAAAGAAGATGAAAAAATATGCTTTAATTACAGGTGCCACATCAGGCATTGGCAGAGCTACTGCAGAAGCGTTTGCGGAACAAGGTATAAACTTAATTATATGTGGGCGAAGGAACGAAAAATTAGAAGCCCTAAAACAAGAACTTCAGAATAAAGTCGCTGTAGAAATAATGTCTTTCAATGTATGCAGCAGGGAAGAAGTGCAGGTTGCATTTGCCTCTTTGCCAAATAAAGTGAAGAACAATATAAACATACTCCTTAACAACGCAGGCGGAGCACATGGATTGGATTTGATACAGGATGGCAATTACGATGATTGGGAGCAAATGATTGACAGTAACGTAAAGGGTTTGCTCTATGTATCGGAAGCGGTGATACCTGTTATGATAAAAAATAAAGAAGGGCATATTGTAAATATGAGTTCGGTGGCTGGCAAAGAAGTATATGCAAAAGGCAATGTGTATTGTGCTGCCAAACATGCAGTGGAGGCTATATCGCAGGGCATGCGGATAGATTTGATACAACATGGCCTCAAGGTTTCAAACATTGCACCGGGAGCTGTGAATACTGAATTTTCTACCGTGAGGTTTAAAAATGATATAGAGAAGGCGGACAATGTTTACAAAGGTTTCACACCTCTTGCTGCAAAAGATATTGCTGAAGTCATAACTTTCATCGTGACCCGACCTCATCATGTTAATATTGCTGACATCAGTATACTGCCATTGGCACAGGCCTCAACAACAGTTTTTAATTCAACTTAGAAATCCACCTGCTTTGCAGGTGGTCATGTGCTAGTAGCTATGCTTATATTTGGGCTATGACCAAATATAGGAAATCAAGCCATGTAGTTTTCAAA
>NZ_JAXRUT010000054.1:0-12019 GCF_035156405.1 Algoriphagus aurantiacus
TATATCTTGATCCACCAACTCCTTAATCGCACCCTTCAAAATACGAAACCTGTATTTAGGGACCCAAACAATATGATAATCACATTTGAAAACTACATGGCTTGATTTCCTGTATTTGGTCATAGCCCAAATATAAGCATAGCTACTAGCACATGACCACCTGCAAAGCAGGTGGATTTCTAAGTTGAATTAAATCGTTTACAACTGAACTAAGAATCCTAAAAAATCATAAAATATTTTTTTTTCGAGAATGCAATTCTTAAAATGATTAAGTTTTTATTTTAACGAATTTTTTATTAACCACACTTGCAATCACTTTACCCTAAAAAATATGCTACCTGATTTTTATAAGGCAATTCCCATTCTTTCATACCTGTTTATCTGGTGTATTTCATGTTATTCTCAGAATACAGGAGAGCTTACAGAGGGGAAGGAGGAAATCTATAACACAACAATTGTAATAAACCTCAAAAAGAATGCTGACAGGGAATCTTTGTCGCTTGCACAGCATAATCCGCTGTTTTTTAGTCCTAGGTATATTGCTCTCCCCGCCAATTCAATTGATACTTCAACCAATCTGAAGACAGTAATAAGAGTAGCTATAGAAAAGCCGACTTATTTGTCCCTAGGTTTCAGTTTTTTATATATAGAGCCGGGAGATAGCTTAAACATGGACTTTGAGGTCTTATTGCAAACAAAGGAGCGCTATAAGGACACCTTACACATTAATCACGGAAATGTATTCTTTAAACAAAGAAATGTCGGTATCCTACCCTCGTTCAATAAATATTTGTCCAATATTTACGATTCTCTCAAAAACATAAAAACTGCTGATGGAATGGCTGAATCCCTGTCTATAGAACATCTTAGCTCCATGGCCGATAATTGGACGGAACTGATTTACAAAGAGCACCCCAACCTGAAACATAAAAGTCCTATTTTTGAAACTGTAAAAAAATTTGGTGCAGACCAGTTTGAACGACTATTAATGTTCAGGATTATGCATCTTTATACCTACACCAAAGAAGAATCTTTAAGAAATGCAATTGAAAAAAGTGTGCTAAATATCCTTCAATACTATTGTGTGCAAGAAGATGATTTTGATAACATCATGACTTGGGGAAAATATGAAGCCATCTATAGCTTTTTCAAGGAAATGGATCTAGACGCACAATCTATTCTTGAAAAGTTCAATGGCTGTAATGAAACCGTTAAGCAGTATGTACAGCTCAATCTTTTTAATGACGGAATGTTAAGTGAAGAACAAAAACTAGCGCTTATTGACAAACTGACCTATCCTGCTTTTAAGGAATATGCCATTCAACTGGATCAGAATCCCCATCTCGGACCTGAAAAATCGGGATACATAAACAATGCAATTAGAGAGGCCCGGTTATTTGATGTGAATGACAAAGAGCTCGTTTTTGAAGAGCTATTTAAGACAACAGCGCAGCCCTATCTATTACTTGATTTTTCAGGTTCCTGGTGCAAGCCCTGCCTGGAAGAGATGTCTGTCTATGCAAAAACAAGACATTTGGACAACTCGAAAAAAGTAAGGCCTATTTGGCTGTTTTTCGAAAATGATAAAACAAAATGGCTCAATATTGTAGAGAGATACAATTTAAAAAAGGAAAACTGCTTTTTGGTTGTGGGTGAGTCAGGCCCCATATTACAGAAAGAGTTCGCTTTGTTGTTTGGCTGGGAAGGGGAATTCCCCCACTATTTTCTTTTTGCCAAAGAGGGGGAAATAATAAATAGGAGAGCGAAACCACTATCCATGTTTGAGGAAAACGATGTGTCTAATTTGCCGCCAAGGGAAAAAAACAAGAACGCCGCACCTCCATTACCACCACCACCAATACAATAACCTAAAATATGATAAAGGCAATTCCTACGCATGTTATCAATCTTTCATCAAGAACTGAATTGAATCTCCCGAAAAAAGATAAATTCTCTGGCACTTTCCTGTCAAACCGCTACACAGTTTGAGCGGGCTACGAACCTTGAAATTTACTACATTGCCTGCCATTACTTATACAAAATGTTAGCTATCGTTTTAATTCATTCTTTTATTATAAGTCTTTCATTGGGATAGTCAATAGTCAAATTGAATTTTTTTATGACTTCAAGTCCTATTTTTCCGTTTCTACCACTTTCAGAATATATGTTATTTGGTAAAAATGCTGTTGGAATACTGTCAATCTCGATATCCCCAAGCAGGAATTTTTCTGTTATTCCGATATAAATTTCATATTTTCCAGATATTCCATACCCTTCCTTTTTCTCTGCATTTTCAGGTATATCAAAACCAGTTATCGTTGAGGGTATTAGCTCCAGTGTACCCAGGTTTCCTAAATCAAACTGAAGTTTTATCGTTTCGATTGAATTCTTATTAGCCTTTATTTTACAATTTATGTACGGCTTATTATCATGAAAACTTAATGCTAATGTATTTCCAGACTTAGTATCAATTGCCTTAGAATTCTTATAAACTATGCCTTTACCTAATTCAAAATTCAATTGTATTGGAAAATCATTAAGAATATCGTACCCAATCATTCCATCTATTCCCATCTGCTCTATATAAGTGCTAAATTCTCTAGGAAAGCGTTGCATGTCAGTTAAAATAGCTGATACATTCTCAAATCTTATTGATTCGAAATGAAAATTTAGATTATGAATAAATCGACCATCTATGTTATGGACACCTTCCTTTGAATTTAACTGTTCTCCTTGGACATACTTCAGTTTATTTGTTTGCTCATTTGGAAAAATCAAAATTTGATTTACTCCGGTATCAAAGATGAATTGTAATGTATCCTTTTCTGTTATAATTGGAATTAATATAAAACCTTTCGACAAATCAATTTCAAATTCATTCGTCGACTCCAACCCATTCTCAAACCAATAGATTTGTTCCTGTTTGATTTTTTCATTACAACCACCCAAGAACAGTAGTAGAATTCCGAATGCAATAATTCTCGTCATATATTTATTTTAATGATAGCTAACGTTTAGGCTATGAAACGTAGGGCTTTCGAAGCGATTACCTGTCCACCGAAACCAAAGTTCACTAAGTGAACGAACCTTTCTGAAAGCCTTGTCTGCCCTATGTTTTCTTAGCCATTGTTGACATTAGTTTTTTATTTTCTTTTTACATAAAGTATTAATCTCCACCAAATCAATAAGTTAATAGTCTGACTTAGTCCTATTAGAGGAAGTTCAGTAGTCCAAGAGTCAATACCACCATACCTTAAACCACCACTAAGAAGTTGACCTGGAAGAGAAGCAAGAAGCAATATTCCATAAAGGATATTGTCGTAAATACCTTCGAATGAAAAAGGGTCAGAAGGGTATAAAGTATAAAGCATAATTGTGCTGAACCCGACATAAATTGAAGCCCATATCAACGATATTTTGGAGTCTTTTTTCAATTTATCCAAAAATCAATAGTCCAATCTAGTAGTTGAGGAACGTATATGTATAATAATACACTGATAGTTGAGTATGCGTAAAAAATCAAAATAAATGTCTTAGTGTAAACTCTGGTTGCTTTGTCGGTTTTCATTGGTCTAATAAATGCTAATTCACCAATCCAAGAAATAGTAAAAAGTATGTTCAGACTGAGTCCAATGAAAATATACAAAACAGGAATTGTCACATACCCAATGAAGAAACTCAAAAATCCAATGAATAACATATAAACATTGTAAACAATCCTATTTAATTCCCACCAACCAATGGTTCTTAAAACTGTCGTATTATTTCTATTTAGGAGTTTCATTTCAAATTAATGCCAACGTTTTGGCGCTTGGCGAAGAAGCGGATTTCGAAGTACTAAACTTTCTGCCAACACTGAACTTGATACGAAAAATAAAGCTTCATTTAAGCACTGAACCCGCTTTTTTGCCAAACGCCTGTTACCTGCTGGCATTATTTCAGTTCGTTAATTATTTCTGTCATTAGTTTTGTTGCTATTTCTATATCATTCTTTGATGTCCGCCAATTTACGAACGATGCTCTAATTCCTTTCTTTCCGTTATAAACTGTTGGTGTCATAAATACTTTTCCTGTGTCGTTTAAGTTTGTTAAAAAGTTGGAAACCTTATCTTGATTTTCTTCTCCACTTAAAGTAAAGCAAACATTGTTTAGTCTTACTGGTGCTAATAATTCAAATGCTGAACTTTTTTCAATGAATTGTCCCAAATAATTTGCCATTTCGATTGAGTTTTCTACAATGTCTTGATAGCCTTTCTTTCCATAAGCCTTCAATGAAAACCAAACAGGCAAGGCTTTTAATCTCCTTGNCTGAACTTTTTTCAATGAATTGTCCCAAATAATTTGCCATTTCGATTGAGTTTTCTACAATGTCTTGATAGCCTTTCTTTCCATAAGCCTTCAATGAAAACCAAACAGGCAAGGCTTTTAATCTCCTTGAATTTTCAGGCAAAAAGTTCAAATAATTAAAATTGTCAAGCGGATTTCCCAAATAAGGTGCGTTAGAATTTTGGAATGTTTCTGTTTGCAAAATTTTATATCGTTCTTTTACGAGAAATATTGCACTTTCGTAAGGAACATTTAACCATTTATGACAATCAATTGTTATACTATCGGCATCTTCCCAACCGTCCATTAAATACTTGTGCTTTGGCGAACAAACTGCAAATGCTCCAAATGCTCCGTCTATATGCCACCAAAAATTATGCTTTTCTTTAAGTTTTGATATTGCTTGCAGGTCATCAAAATCAACGGTATTAACCGTTCCACCACTTGTAATAAGTATAAATGGCTGTCCGTTTAGCTCCTTCATTTTTGCCTCCAAATCTTCAATATCTATACTTTCCCTATTTTCTTGTGTAACTTTAACTTTCTCAAAATTATTACTTCCAATTCCCAACATTGAAAGCGATTTTATTGCAGAAGAATGCGGTAATGCGGATATAGTATTAATTTTCCCTGTAACGCCATCCCTCGCAAAGTCCTTCCCTAATTGTTTTCCTATCCATTGTCTTGCAACTGCAAGACAAGTAAAATTTGACATTGTTGCACCCGTAACAAAACCGCCAATAAAGTCATTTGGAAGATTAAAAAGGTCTAAAAGTAGATTTATTGTTTCTATTTCAATCATTGCCGAAATATCGCCTTGTCCTTTTGTGGCTTGTGTGTTTTGGTCATAAATTGAAGTTAGCCAATCTCCGATGATAGAAGCAGGTGTTGAACCCCCTGTTACAAAACCCCAAAAACGAGGTCCAGAAGTAGAAACAATTATTGGTTCAAACCTTTCATTGAATTGTTTAAGAGTATCTATCGTCCCCAAACCGTTTACAGACAAATTCGGTTTTCCAATTATTGTGTTTTTGGTGGACGTTTGTCTGTCCGAAATATTGTTCAAATATTCAAGTCCTTGTTCTTTTACTTTTTCAAGTAAATTGTCAAGTTGTAATAAGTCATTTTGTAATTGTTCGTTCATTGTACTGTCGTTGGTTATGCTTGAAGGTAACTTATTTATTGTAGCCATAAAATGGCGTTTATCTTCTGATTTTGGGTGGCTAAACGCCACAAAACTCCAATTTTAGTGGCGTTTATTTTCCCACAGATCATCGAAAGGGGATTTGATTTCTTGCAAGAAGAATCAAACTAATGAAATTTATAGCCGGATCGAAACCCAATACCTTCCGGCCCATTAACTGCCTTAACATCTATTATTAAACCATCAACTTTTTTTATATTCTTTGGCACATGATCCTAAAAATATAGAAAATAGCAGAAGCGATAAGAATGATTTTGAAAATCTCTAATCTCAAATTAATTTCAACCCTCAATTTCCTCCACCAACTCCGCATACCATGCCTCCCCATATTTACGAATGAGAGCATCTTTCAGGAATTTGTAAATCGGGACTTTTAGGCTGGATCCAAGTTGGCAGGCTGGATCGCAGATATGCCAGCGATCATAATTCAGCGCATCAAATTGATCGTATTTGGTAATCCGGATCGGATACATATGGCAACTGATAGGTTTTTTCCAGGTAATCTTCCCATCCAGATAAGCCTGCTCAATTCCGCATTTCAGAATTCCTCTTGTATCATATAAGGCATAAGCACATTCTCTGTTGTCCCCGATAGTTGGAGTACCCTTGTCGCCATCCTTATCGAAAACCCAAGTTCCTTGCTTTGCGATAGCCTGACGACCCTCTTCGGTGATGTAGTCTTTGACGATAGGGTAAATGTCTTCGATGATTTTGGTCTCCTCGTCTTCCAAAGGAGCGCCAGCGTCACCTTCCACACAGCAAGCACCCTTGCAAGCCTCAAGGTCACAGACGAAAAAATTCTCTTTAATGTCATCCGAAAGCACGGTATCCCCTACTATAATCATGGTATTCTTTGTTAGACTGCAAAGGTAAGCAATCGAAAATTAGGCATTCGGCTTCCTTAAGTCTTTTCTTCTGACATAGACTCCTTTTTGCAACTTGGCAATGATATTTCCTTCCCCATCTTTTACTTCACAAGGAAATTCAAATACTCCCTTGCCATCACGATCAACCGCCATTTTGATATCAGAAATCTGGGCCGGTGAGAGTTTGAATTCTGCATAAACAGTTCCCTTTCCAGGTTTTACAAATTCAATACTTGCGGTCTTATCCCAGACTATATAGTCATCATTGAGCTGAGTGATGATGATAAACATAAAAAACGGATCACACATGGCGTATAGAGAACCTCCAAAAGCGGTGCCCAGCAGATTCCGATTGTACCATGTAAGTTTGAGTTTGGTGCGAAACATGGAGAAATCGGCTGCATAATCGATCACCTTAATCCCTGAAAACAAATACGGTGGATACCAATTGATCAGTCTAATAAGTCTTCTAAACTTCTTGTTTTTCCTACTATCCATGTGAAAAAGATAAGTCAAAAGCCTCAGAAAAAGAACGACTTACGATATCACATTTATTATCGATAATTTCCTACACCACATTTATAAAACCGATAGCTAGAAATTACCGTACTTTGCAACGTGCAAGTCGTCTTGTCGCCCCGATAGTTATCGGGGAGGAAAGTCCGGGCAACATAGAGCGCCATACTTCCTAACGGGAAGGGGGCTGACTGGTGACGGTCAGTTTACAGCCAGTGCAACAGAAAATAAACCACCTTTCGGCGAGCTCAGGCAAGTCGATGGGAAAGGGTGAAAAGGTGGAGTAAGAGCCCACCGCTCCGGCAGTGATGTCAGAGGCATGGCAAACCTTATGGGTTGAAAGATCAAATAGGTTCCGCGTCGGATTTAGTTCCGAAAAAAGTTGCTCGCTTTTATGCGGAATGGGTAGATCGATGGATCCCAATTGCGAAGTTGGGACTAGATAAATGGCAAGAAACTGATTCTGGAAACAGATGAGGAAACAGAACCCGGCTTATAGACTTGCACTTTTTTATTTTATATTGAAACTATGTCGAAAATACTGATCATCGATGACGAAAAAGTCATCCGCGCTACATTACGCGAAATTTTAGAATACGAGAAATACATTGTTACCGAAGCCCAAGATGGAGAAGAAGGCTTGGCAAAACTGCAAGAAGAAGATTACGATCTGGTTCTCTGCGATGTGAAAATGCCTAAAATGGATGGTATAGAAGTGTTGGAAAAAGCAAAGGCTCTCGAGAAATCACCTCAGTTCATTATGATCTCGGCTCATGGCAGCATAGAAACTGCTGTAGAAGCGACCAAGAAAGGTGCTTTCGACTTTATCCCAAAACCTCCTGACCTTAACAGACTCTTGCTTACTGTGAGGAATGCTTTGGAGAAGAAGAATCTCGTAACAGAGACTAAAGTTCTCAAGAAGAAGCTTTCCAAAAAACTGGACATGGTGGGAGAATCAGCAGCCATTCATCAGGTGAAGGAAACAATTGAAAAAGTGGCTCCTACAGATGCCAGAGTTCTGATCACTGGCCCGAATGGAACAGGTAAAGAACTTGTTGCACATTGGGTGCATGCAAAAAGCAATAGATCCTCTCAGCCTTTTGTAGCAGTAAACTGTGCAGCCATTCCTTCAGAGCTCATAGAAAGCGAGCTTTTTGGACATGAAAAGGGAGCTTTCACCTCAGCTCACAAGCAGCGTCAGGGTAAATTTGAACAGGCGCAAGGCGGCACGTTATTTCTGGATGAAATTGGCGATATGTCACTTTCAGCCCAATCCAAGGTACTTCGTGCACTCCAGGAAAACCTGATCAACCGTGTTGGTTCGGACAAGGACATTAAAGTTGATGTACGTGTACTGGCTGCAACTAACAAAGACTTAAAAAAGGAAATTGAAGAAAACAGATTCCGGGAGGATTTGTACCATAGATTGAGTGTTATCCTGATTCAGGTGCCTGCTCTAAAAGATAGAAAAGATGACATTCCTTTACTTGTAAATAAATTTTTGGAGGATCTCTCTCAGGAAAATGGAGATGCCAAGAAAAGTTTCAGCAAAGCTGCATTGGCGAAACTACAGGAATATCCATGGACTGGAAATATCCGTGAACTGCGAAATGTGGTAGAAAGACTGGTGATTTTGGGCGAACCTGAGATTAGCCTAGAGGACATTAAAAAATACGCTGACTATTAAGTCGGCGTATTTTTTTTAGCTATTGGCGTCCTGAGAAGTTGGAGCCTTCGCGTAAGCTGGACATGGTTTACTTGAAGCACATGCTCCCAAAGCTAAAATTCCAATCAATAATGCTGCAGTGGCTAATTTTTTCATGTTTTAAGTTTTATGCGGTCAAATATGTTCAATTATTAATTAGATAGCAATTACTGCACCAAGAGATTACATCCTCTAATTTCACTGTTGTCAAATCTCCCGAGTACTTCCAGCATTCCATTTTCATGAAATCTTCCTAAATCTTGGGTTTCAATAAAAGCACAAGAATGAAAATTTGCCAAGTCGATCACATTGATTCCTCCCTGTGATCGCTGAGAAATGGAAAGCGGATCATTGACATCCCTTAACATAACGCGCATCGAGTTAGGAAGGATATATTTCCCCTGACCTTTTGAATATGCCTGAGACATCAGCTCGGTCATTCCGTATTCTGAGTGAATCACATCTACACCGAAAAATGGCTTGAGGATATCATGAACTTCCTCCCGGATCATCTCCTTCCTCCTACCCTTCATGCCACCTGTCTCCATGACTACAAGATTTGGAGGTGCATTGAATTGCTTCCCTGATTCGGCTAAATCCAGCAAAGCAAAAGTTACTCCCAGTAGTAATACCTTTCTTCCATCGCTAGCCAGCATCTCCATTTTCTCTATCAATTCATCTTGATTGTATAGATAAAAACCTGAATGCGCTGATCTGCTTTCACGAATAAAGTGATCTGCCATACTTACAAGACTGCTTCCTTCCCTCTCCAAATATGCAGGCAAAAGTGCCAGGACATGGAAATCAGATAATGGACCATATATACTTTCAAAAATGTGCTGCGCATGAGTTAAGTACCACTGCTCTGACCAAATATAATGTCGGCTAGTGATCATGCCTCTAGTACCAGAGCTAGAGAAAAAGTCTGTATAATCAGCAGTATTTCCTGATACCACTTTATGATCTTTAAAAAACCGAATGGGTAAAAAAGGAATTTGATCCAAGGATTTCACCGAATCCGTATGTATGTTACGAGCCTTCAGGTATTTCTTGTAGATCGGATTTGCCTGCGATTGGAATTGAAAAAGTTGAAGTGCAAGAGTTTCAAATTCTTCCGATTTCAAATTACTTAGTCTACTTGAAAAACTTTTAAAATCCTGCATCGTTTTATATTTTGCATCATCCAATCAAAGTATTGGTGTAATTTGATGGTAAATTTACTTTCGCCCTATGCGTTTAAAAAGCTATTTAGGAATATTCTTTTTGTTGATCCTCGCGGCAGCCTGTATCAATCCACCGGATAATTTCCCTTCAGTACCCCAAATCACCTTTGAATCAATCGTTTACGCTCCTACTTCGGGTGCAGATTCCCTGATTATAGGAATTGACTTTCAGGATGCTGAAGGAGATCTGGGATTATCTGCAACGGATGATGATCCTCCTTTTCAGGATGTGGAATATCAGCGGAATTCCAGTGGTGACTTGATCACATACAGTACAAGACCTGCAGAAGCACCTTCTTACAATCCTATAGACTGGTTAGTAGATCCAATTGTGAACAACCAGGTTGTTAAAGACACCATTTGGGTAAAGCAGAATCCAAATCAGTTCAATATTTTCGTGAAGTTCTTTATCAAGAGAAATGGACAATTCACAGAATTCAGATGGCAGGATCCTCCTTACTATACCACCTTTAATGGTCGTTTTCCCAGAATCTTGACCACTGACATCGGTCAGGCCGTAGAAGGAAATATCAGCTACGGGATGCTATCCTCAGGCTGGGAGTCTATTTTTAGGAATGATACTATACAAATTGCTGTGGAGATTCAAGATAGGGCGCTCAATAGAAGTAACGAAGTGTTCAGTCCTGAAGTGACTCTCTCGCAAATCACAAGGCCTTAGATCCATAAAGCCCTGATAAAGGGCTTTTATAAAAATATTTTTTAATCATGATGTCAGCATAGCTTGACTCTCCTTTTTTGATAATTATTTTCTAATAACCGAGCGCCTTTCGCACAGCTGGTGCGACTACTTCTCCGTAAAGCTCAATTGCCTTCATTAGTTTGTCATGTGGCATAGTCCCCACACTCAAATGAAGAAGATATCGGGTCAGCCCCATCATTTCCTGTTGCATCAGAATCTTATCAATAACTTCCTGTGGGCTTCCCAACACAAGAGAGCCTTCTTTGGAACGCATAGCATCAAATTGTCCTCTGTTCATTGCGGGCCAGCCTCTTTCTTTGCCCAATTGAGTCATCACCAATGCATATGGACCATAGAAGTCATTTGCTGCCTGCTGTGAATCCTCTCCCACAAACCCATGAGAGTGAACAGCAATCTGGATTTCTTCAGCATTTCTACCGGCCTTCTGCCAAGTTTCTCGGTACAAGTCGGTGAAGTAGGTAAACCGATCAGGATTTCCTCCTATAATGGCCAAGGCTAATGGCAAACCTTTTTCTGCAGCTCTTACCACTGACTGTGGGGTGCCACCAACAGCCAGCCAAACAGGAATTTCCTTTTGAAAAGGCCTAGGATATACTCCTCTGTTCGCTATCGCAGATCTGAATTTCCCTCTCCAACTTACCTTCTCCGTCTTATTCAGCTGGAGTAGCAGATCAAGTTTTTCAGCAAAAATGGCATCGTAATCATTCAAATCCTGACCAAAAAGCGGAAAGGACTCTATAAACGAACCCCTACCAGCCATGATTTCTGCACGGCCAGCGGATAACAAATCCACGTGAGCAAATTGCTGAAATACCCGAACGGGATCTTCCGAGCCTAGGACTGTGACCGCACTAGAAAGCTTGATATTTTTAGTAGTAACAGCAGCAGCAGCCAGAACTGTGGCAGGTGAAGAAACAACAAAATCAGGACGATGATGCTCGCCAATGGCATACACATCCAAACCAACCTGGTCTGCAAGTTGGATTTCTTCCATAAGATTTTTCATCCTTTCGTAAGAAGACAAAGTATTTCCAGTCTGTGGGTTCGGGGTAATTTCAGCAAAAGTACTTATTCCTAATTCCATAATATTTCAGCAAAATTTGCCTTCACAACAGTCTACTCGCTATAAAAAGTTTTACCTAAAAGAAGATTTTATAAAAAAAAGTTAACCCTTTTGAGAAATTTTCACAGACTTAAAGAAGGAACTGGTTCAGAGTAAAATTTCTTGTTCGCTTTACTTTTAGAGGTCCCGATACGCTTGTTAGCGGTGGGTATTTTTACTGGTGGTCTGTTATTAATTCCGTCTTTGAGGGGATAAAGGTCAAAGATTAGTGTTAAGCATTTAAAAGTAAAAAACACACCTTCTTAGAAGGTGGCTTTGAATAGCCCCTGTAAGGGGCGTTTGGCATTGAACTAGAAATCAAAACCCTGTTGTTGGTCTTCTTCCTTTCGTTCTTC
>NZ_JAXRUT010000055.1:0-10857 GCF_035156405.1 Algoriphagus aurantiacus
TCCTTCGTCACGGGACAGGTTATGACCTTTAAAAAACAATTATAATCACATGAAAAAAGTAGAAGCTTCTCCTCCCAAACTGTTCCTTGGATTTTTCCGGTGGTTTTGTCACACCAGGATGCTCGACTATATCGAGGGAGATTTGATAGAAGTATATCAAAGACGACTTAAGGAATCCGGGAAGCGAAAAGCTGATTGGAAATTTATTATTGATGTTCTGCTTTTGTTTCGTCCAGGAATTATCAGGCCAATTAAACCTATTCAAAATTTAAACACTTCGGGTATGTTCAAAAGTTATTTTAAAATCGGTTGGAGAACTATCATTCGGAACAAGCAATATGCGCTGATCAATATCGCCGGACTGGCGCTCAGCATTACCTGTTGCATGTTAATTTTCGCACTGGTAAAGCATCATACAGCTTTTGACAATTTTCACTCAAATGAAGATAGAATTTACCGTATCGTAACCGAGCAGCATCGTGAAACAGTTTCTTATGTTAACAGTGTTCCCTCCCCATTGGGTGAAGTTTTTCGGGACAACCACACGTTTGGCGAAAAGGTAGCGCGCATGTTTCATGAATCGGATGCTGTGATTACGTTTGATCGGGGAGGTGAACTGATAAAGATTAAGGAGCCAGAAGGATTTGCTTTCACGGAATCAGCTTTTTTCGAGATTTTTAATTTTCCGCTTTCCAAAGGAAATATGGGTTCGGCGCTTAGTGAGCCAAATACAGCAATTCTTACTGAAAGAATGGCTCAAAAGTATTTTGGGGAGGAGAATCCTATTGGTCAGGTCATTTCTTTTGACAATACCATTCCCTTTACAATCACCGGTATTCTAGCCGATTTTCCACCAAATACGGATATCAAACCAGAGATATTTGTTTCCTACATCACGCTAAAGGATTTTAATTCCTGGTTGGCAAGTGAGAATGCTTGGGGCGGAATTACTGGGGGCATGTATTGCTATACATTTCTTCGGCCTGATGTGTCACCTTCTCAGGTAGAAGAAGCGTTGGCGCCATATGTAAAGCAGCATCGGCCTGAAAGTAAAAATGTACATCATTATAAGTTGCAACCACTTTCGGATATTCATTTTAATGGGAAATATGGCGGGGCGATTGAGAAGTCGGATCTGTGGATTCTTTCAGCCATAGGGATATTCTTGCTGATAACAGCTTGTGTAAACTTCATAAATCTTGCTACAGCACAGGCTTTAAAGAGGTCGAAAGAGGTAGGGGTTCGAAAAGTTCTCGGTAGCGTCCGGGCACAGCTTTTCTGGCAATTCATTTTTGAGACAGCCATTATTTCCTCAGTCAGTATAATCATAGCTTTAGTGATGTCCTACTTTTTAGTGCCTTCTGTCAATTCATTTTTCAAAACCGAGATTCCTTTGAATTTTGGAGTAAATCTGACATTTCTAGGATTTGTTTGCGGACTAAGCATCCTTATTACTCTTTTGGCAGGGTGTTATCCGGCCATTATTCTTACAGGGTTCAAGCCAGTAGCAGCACTAAAGGGGAAACTCTCTCAGCATCAGTTGGGTGGCCTCAACACGAGACGTTCATTGATTGTAACTCAGTTTGCAATTTCGCAGGTATTGATCATTGGTCTGCTCGTAATTATGAATCAAATGCGATACTCTAGACAGGCGGAACTTGGTTTCGACAGAGAATCTATAGTGATGGTAAAGCTCGGAAGGGATTCACTGAATACTATGAATTCGCTGAAAAATGAATTTTTAAGGTTACCGGGAGTGGAAAAAGTTTCAATTTGTTATGAAGCACCTGCATCTTCCAGTAGTTGGAATAATTCTATTCGATTTGAAAGTGAGATCGAGGAAGTGAATTTCTTAACCAATATGAAATTAGCTGACACGGATTATATTTCTACTTTTGATTTGGAACTGCTTGCAGGAAGGAACCTTCAACCATCAGATACTGTCCGTGAGGTGGTGGTTAATGAAGCTATGCTGAGGAAGCTTGGAATAGAATCATACGATGATGCAATTGGTAAAATGGTCTATGCTAATGGAGGCGCCATGAAAGGGCCTATCGTGGGAGTGGTTCAGAACTTTCATGATAGATCTTTCCATGAGGAAATTTCTGCTGCATTAATTACCACTGCAAGTTCAATGTATTCCAATTTTGCAATTAAGATCAACGGAAATAATACGGTTACTACGCTTGGGGAAATTGAAAAACTATGGGAAGAACATTATCCGGATCAGCTTTTTGAATATGCATTTTTGGATGAGAGTATTGCCCAGTTTTACGAATCCGAGGAAACGATTCTACAGGGAATCCAGATTTTTTCTTTTATCGCAATATTCATCGGATGTCTTGGTTTGTATGGGCTAGTCTCATTTATGGTCGCTCAGAAAACCAAGGAAGTAGGCATCAGAAAAGTAATGGGGGGAGGGGTAGGCCACATCATCTGGATATTTGGGAAGGAATTTGTGCGATTGATTTTGATCGCATTCCTGATTGCTGCGCCGATAGGATGGTGGTTTATGAGCAACTGGCTCAAGGATTTTGAATTCAAAATCAATTTGGACGTTTGGACATTTGCAATTGCGGTGACTTGCTCCTTGTTGATCGCTGCCCTGACAGTAGGATATCAAGTCATCCGTGCAGCAGCAATGAATCCCGCCTTTAGCTTAAAGACGGAGTAATCAGCTTCTTCAGTCATCCGATTTAATCAACAAGCCCTTTTTTCTATGAAAACTGTTGCTTCCTTGTTGCAATCAACTCAATGCTGAAATATGCCGAACGATTTTATAAAAGACAATTCATCAATAGAGAGCAAGTGTCTGGGAAAACGGTGACTGAGTTCAATAAGATCTTGCAACAGGAAATTAATGAAGGATTCCTTTTTGACAACAGTTTGCCCTCTGTTGGGGATTTGGCAAACAGGTTGAACGTTTCTACATGTTACCTTACTGACTTGTTGAAAGTGGAAACCGGCAAAACTGCAATCGAGCTTATTCATATAGCTCTTATCAATGAAGCTAAAAACAGGTTGAGAAAAAAAGATAAAACCGTCTCTCAAATAGCATTTGAACTAGGGTTTGAAAATATGTCTTACTTCTCCCGCTTATTTAAAAAAGAAACAGGGATGCCGCCGACATCTTATAAAAATCAATTTACAAATTCGAACTTCGAAAGTTAGGGCTTAATAGTTCTCTGTTCAGAAACAAAGATTTTTTTCTGAATTTGATAAATTGGCTTGTCCTGGAATGAGTGTGCTGGAAACCCACACTTTTACTGGTACGTGATTGCGGATAGTCGTTATTAGAAATTCAATCATCACTAAGTGCTTTTTTAGCAAGAAATAAATCGTTTAATTGTTAACTAATTATTTTAAAAGTCAGATGGATAAAGTTTGCCGAAATGCTTTTTGAATTTCAACATACGCATAAGATCCGGATTTATTTTTGGATGGCGTTTGGCATAGTATTGACTTTTGGCCATTTGAATGCCCAGGCACAAACCGAAATTACAACAATAAAATTCCAGAATGATCCTGGGGAAAAAAAAGCCCGATACGTCCTGACCGGAAAAGTCACAGACAAAGAAACCGGTGAGTTTCTCTCAGGTGCAGCTGTCCATGTGGATGGACTTTTTACCGGGATCAATACCGACAGAAACGGTATTTACATGGCACATTTGGATTCAGGCAGGCACCGGATTGTTTTCAGGCAGTTTGGCAAAAAGGCGCAGTTTTTTATCGTAGAACTGTATGGAGATGGGATTTTGGATACAGAATTGGATGACATCAGTTTTGAATTGGAGACGTTCATTGTCCGGGAAGAGGAAAAAGACAGGAATATAAAAAACCCGATCACAGGTATTATTAAAATGAATATAGAGGACATTAAATTGATACCTACATTGATGGGTGAGCCTGATGTTTTCAATGTCCTTCAGGCTACACCCGGGGTCACTTCTGTAGGAGAGGGTTCATCGGGATTGAATGTAAGAGGTGGTCATGCCGATCAAAATCTCATCCTGATGAATGAGGCGGTTGTCCTAAGCAACAGTCATGCATTGGGTTTTCTCTCCTCCTTTAATGGTGATGTGGTCAGTAACTTTACCTTATATAAAGGTACTGTACCCAGTAATTTTGGCGGCAGGAGTGCCTCTGCGCTGAATATAGGAATGCGAAAAGGTGATTTCGAAAAATGGAATTTTTCAGGATCCCTCGGGACCGCTGTGAGTAAGTTTTTGATTGAAGGCCCTATCCTGCCAGAAAAAACAAGCATGATTGCAGCATTGAGGAGATCAAATGCAAATTGGTTGTTGCAAAAAGTCAATGAACCGGATGTCAGAAACAGCAACATCAAATTCCATGATATTTACTTAGGACTGAACCACAAATTTTCCCAAAAACATTCCCTTGATTTTTCCTTGCTCAATACCGGGGACTATTTTAGATTTTCCAATCAATTTGGATTTGAATGGAACAATTTTGTCACTTCACTTACCAGTAACAACCTATTGTCGGAAAACTTTTCACTGATCGGAATGGCTGCGTATGGTTCATTTAACAATGGCTTTTTTGAGCTTTCTAACGCAGACCCCTCTATTATCAAAAACGGACTAGATTATTATCAGGGAAAAATCACCGGGTTGCTCACGCTTGAAAATACTAGTATCACTTTTGGGGGAGAAGCTATCAAATATCAGATGAGTCCCGAAACGCTTATGCCGTTTACAGCTGAGTCAGGGATTTTTCAGGAAAAAGTAGAAAAACAAAGCGGATTGGAATTTGCGCCATTTGTTTCGATTGATTGGAATCCCACAGAAAGCTTTTCGATTTCAGGTGGGTTGAGGTACTCTCAGTATCTTCAGTTGGGACCTGATTCGGTTCATAGATATCAGGAAGGTTTACGCCGGACAAGACTTACCATTTCAGGAATTGATGCATATGAGGAAGGCACCATAGTCCAGTATGGTGGATTCGAGCCCCGTGCTTCATTGAGATGGACATTCAATGAGGTGAATTCTATCAAAGCAGGCTATTCCAGCATGTTCCAATATCTACAGACCATTTCCAATGCCACAGGCCCAACACCTATTGATCTATGGCAATTGAGTACCACATACATTCAACCACAGAGATCCCATAATTTATCTTTAGGTTATTTCAGAAATTTCAATGAAAATGAATGGTCAACTTCATTGGAGGGTTTTTATAGAACTACCGAAAACCAGCTAGAATACAGGGATTTTGCCGATTTGTTTCTAAACCCACACTTGGAAACGGAAGTCATCCAAGGCAAGGGCCTTGCCTATGGTGCCGAATTTCTTATTCAAAGAAACAGTGGAGGAATTACAGGTTGGTTAGCTTATACTTACAGCCGTTCTCTAATCAGAACAACCTCTGAATTCAGTGAAATCCAGGTGAACCGGGGCAATTGGTATCCAACGAATTTTGATAGGCCCCACATTGTTTCGCTGGTGACAAACTTCCATTTGGGAAAAGGAAGGAATTTCAATTTGAATTTCAATTTTTCGTCCGGAAGACCTGTCACAGCACCTTCAACAAACTACCTGGTAAACGGGTTTTTGATTCCTGATTACAGCGACAGGAACCAATTCAGAATCCCGAATTATTTTAGAATGGACCTTTCATATCTTGCTAAAGGTTTTGTAAAGAATTGGAATGACAAAATCAATTTCAGTGTGTACAACTTGCTGGGAAGAAGGAATGCCTACTCAGTGTTTTTTAAAAGAGAGGAGAATTTTCCCCGGTTAAGGCCTTACCAAGTTTCTATTCTGGGTTCAGCTTTTCCTTCGATTACCTACAGCGTAACATTTAATAAATGAAGAAGATTTTCCATTTATTTAAGTTCCCTTCCTTGCTAAAATTCGCATGTTTTTTTTTGGTATTCTCATGTATTGACCGGCTGGATTTTTTAGGTGAGACCAAGGAAGGACAAATAATCATCTATGGATTGCTGTCAGCAGGGGAAAACATTCATACTGTAAATGTAGGGTTGAGCAGGAGTTCTGGCTTTACACAGAGTTCCATACCCAATGCCGAAGTTAATTTGTTGGTTCAAGAAGGAGGCACTTTTCGCTATACTTCACTCGGCAATGGAAATTATGAACTACATAATTTTAATCCAATTGAAGGACAAAGCTATTCACTTGAAGTTATGGTCGGTGAAAAAGTATATAAATCCACATTTCAAGAAGTCCCAAATTCAATTGGTATTGATAGCTTAAGTTACCAAGTCGCCTATGAACCGTTTCGGACTACATTCCGAGAACATGTATTCAAGGTGTACAGTAAAACCAGACTTCCCGAGAATGATGAACCTGTTTATTTACGGTGGATTGTAGAAGAAACAGCATATTGGCAGCTGTTATGGATTCCTCCAGGAGTTCCACCACCGCCACCGTGCTTTATCTTTGACATCATGGAACCTGCAAAAATCAACCTTTTTGATGGTTCAGCCAGCAAAACCCAAAACTTTGATAATTTATTGGTTACAAGAAAAATTGACAATTCTTTCTTGTTCCCCATGTTTATAAGTGTCAAACAACTGAGCATC
Organism: Algoriphagus aurantiacus; assembly: GCF_035156405.1. NCBI lineage: Bacteria > Pseudomonadati > Bacteroidota > Cytophagia > Cytophagales > Cyclobacteriaceae > Algoriphagus > Algoriphagus aurantiacus. The sequence goes on from NZ_JAXRUT010000055.1 coordinate 6,563, forward strand.
AACAGGGATGCTTACCAGTATTGGGAAAAAATCAAAACCATTCTTGACAATCAGGGTTCCTTATTTGATATCCCACCTGCTCCCATCAATGGAAATATTAAAAACACCAATGATCCCAATGAGAAGGTTTTGGGATTTTTCGAAGTTGCCAAATCACAGGTCACGCGGTTTTATGTGACTTCTGAAATATCACCTATTTATTTGCACCCTCCCTGCTTTTATGTACAGGGAAGGTCTTCATTAGATTACCCTTCTGAATGTTTGTCATGTGCAGATCGGGCATTGGGGAGAAAATTCGTTATTGAAACACCGGATTGGTGGGTGTATGATTGACCTGACATCACTTACTGTATAATGACAACTTTGAAAATCTATTTAGGGGAGGTATTACAGGTCGGTTAGTTTATATCTTTAGTCGTTCTCTTATCAGAACGAACCTGGTATTCAATAAAATCCAAGTTAAGCCCCTATCAAGTATCTATTTTGGGACCGGTTTTTCATTCGATTACCTACAGCGTAACATCTAATAAATGAAGAAAATTTTAAATATATTCCATTTCAGTTACTTGCTAAATCTCGCATGGATTATTTTGATATCCTCATGTATTGACAGACTGGATTTTATTGGTGATACCAAAGAAGGTCAAATAATCATCTATGGATTGCTGTCAGCAGGGGAAAACATTCATACCGTAAATGTAGGGTTGAGCAGGAGTTCTGGCTTTACACAGAGTTCCATACCCAATGCCGAAGTAAATTTATTGGTTCAAGAAGGAGGTACTTATAGATATACTTCTATCGGCGATGGAAATTATGAACTACATAATTTTAATCCAGTTGAAGGACAAAGCTATTCACTTGAAGTTATGGTCGGTGAAAAAGTATATAGATCCACGTTTCAAGAGATTCCAAGTTCAAATGGAGTTGATAGCTTAAGTTATGATGTCGCCTATGAACCGTTTCGGACTACATTCCAAGAACATGTTTTCAAGGTGTACAGTAAAACCAGACTTCCCGAGAATGATGAACCTGTTTATTTAAGGTGGATTGTAGAAGAAACAGCATATTGGGAATTAGTATGGATATATGCTCCTGGAATTCCCCCTCCATTACCCCCTCCATGTTTTATTTTTGATATCATGGAACCTGCAAAAATCAACCTTTTTGACGGATCATCCAGCAAAACACAAACCTTTGATCAGCTATTGGCTACAAGAAAAATTGACAATTCATTCTTGTTCCCAATGTTTATCAGCGTCAAACAATTGAGCATAAATCGGGATGCTTATGAATATTGGGAAAAAATTAAAACCGTGATCGAAAATCAGGGCTCCTTGTTTGATATCCCGCCTGCTCCCATCATTGGAAATATTAAAAATACAAATGATCCCAATGAGAAGGTCTTGGGATTTTTCGAAGTTGCCAAATCACAGGTCACCCGATTTTATGTGACTTCTGAAATATCCCCTGTTTATTTGCCCCCACCTTGTTTTTTTGTTTTGGGAAAGCCTAGATTAGATTACCCAGCAGAATGTTTGACATGTGAAGATAGAGCCTTGGGGAGAAAGTTCGTTATGGAAAGACCTGATTGGTGGGTCTATGATTGACCTGACATCACTTACTGAATAGTGACAACTTTGAAAAATTATGTTTCAGATACACTGGGTTTTTCCAGAAAATGGATTTCGACCATCCGGCTGAAGTTTCTGTAAAAATCGTGGCAGTTCCCCGGTAGGAAGATATCAAATTCCCTAATTTGGCCCAATCCAGATGGGCTTGACTTACTGATAAATTATAGAACCACCACCATGCAGAGGTTTGTCATCTGCACAATGGTGGCAATACTTACTGATAAGTTCTGTTTATTTCTCAAACAGTGCTCTCTTCAGCGCTGCACCTGCATCGGCTACGGATTCCTGTACTGCTGGGATATTGGCCAGAGGATTCAGCATACCGTAGTCATGGATAAATCCTTTGTATTCGATAATGGTAGTATTAACCCCTGCCTCATCCAATTTTCGGGCATAAGCCAAGCCTTCATCATGCAGGATGTCATTTTCGGCAAGCTGAACCAGTGCTGATGGCAGACCTTTCAGTTCTTCAAGGGATGCCCTGAGAGGTGAGGCATACTTATCTTTTCTGGCTTTCGGATCGGGTAGGTAGTTGTCCCACATCCATTTCATTAGCGGGGTAGTCAAGAATCGCTCTTGGGCAAAAGAGTAATAAGACGGTCTGCTAAAATCCGCATCGGTCACCGGCCAAAGCAGAATCTGTTTGGAAATCTTGGGGCCTTTTTTGTCTTTGGCCATCAGGGAAACAACTGCAGCCATATTTCCTCCGACACTATTGCCTACCACTGCGAGTTTGGCCCCGTTCACTCCGATTTCCTTGCCGTTGGCTGCCACCCATTGGGTTGCCGCATAAGCTTCATTGATTGCCACAGGAAATCTGGCTTCCGGAGAAGGGGTGTAGTCAGGAAACACTGCTACTGCACCACTTCTCACAACCAGGTCTCGTACTAGTCTTTTGTGAGTAGGGTAATCTCCCAGTATCCAGCCGCCGCCATGGAAAAACATAAATACTGGTAGTCCATCATTTGCTCCTTTGGGCTTTACGATGTGAATTTTTACTGTGATGCCATTTTCCGTGATAGTTCTTTCTGATTCTTCGATATCTGAATAATCGTATTCCACTGATGCCTGAGCTCCAACGAGAACTTGTCTGGCCTCTTCGGGAGAGAGCGTCTCTAAGGGTTTTCCGCCACCACTGTTGAGTTCTTGGAGAAAAGCTCTGATCTCTTTGGAGATGTTTAGATCGTGAGCAGCTGGTTGATATGTTTCTTGTGCCATAGTAGTTGTGTTTAACGTAAGGAATAAAAAGATGGATAGTGGGAATGAATTTGAAGCTTTCATTTGATTGAAGATTTTAGGTTGATGGTCAAACTGATCTCAAAATTGAAGGCTCCGCTTACCGGACAGGTCTGCTCGGCTCCATGGGCTATTTTCTGGAATTCTTCCCAGGTGATTCCATCAACCTCAGCTTCCAGGATCAATTCCGATTTGGTGATTTTTCCATTGTCCAAGGTGATTACTGATCGGGTTTCCAGTGCCCCTGGAGTAAAACCGGCTTGGGTCAGATCCGAACTCAGTTTCATTGTGAAGCAACCGGCATGAGCTGCTGCCAATAGTTCCTCGGGATTGGTGCCAACTCCTTCCGCAAATCGGCTGTTGAATGAATACTGGGTTTTGCTCAGGATAGAACTCTGTGTGGTCAGGTGTCCGCTACCTTCTTTGATTGTACCGTTCCAGGCGGCTGTTGCAAATCGTCTCATAGTCTTTATTTTTTGTTGATAAATAATGAGACAAAGATCTTCCCAATAACAAGCGGAATAAAGATCAAAAAGTCAGTAGAAATTGCACTTTTTTCCCTTTAAGGGAAATTATACTAAGTTTCTATCTCTTTTCTAAAAGTTGCCGGAGTGTATCCTGTTTTTTGGCTGAACATCCTATTGAAGTAAGCAGGGTCTTCATATCCCAAATCATAGGAGATTTCTTTGATGCTTTTTCCTGAATACATCAGAAGTCTCTTGGCTTCCAAGAGGATTCTGTTTTTGATGATTTCGTTGGGGTTCTCTAGATTCAATTTTTTGAATTTATTGGATAGGGTCTTGGGGGCTAGGTTCAACAGGTCTGCATAATCAGCTACACTGTGTTTTTCCCGAAAATGGATTTCGACCAATCGGCTGAAGTTTCTGAATAAATCATGTTCAGTATATGGGATCTGGAGAGATTCCTTATTGAAGTTCTGCTTTTTCCATTCCCTGGTGGCCCGAATAATGATTTGTTTCAAGTGAATCCGGATCATTTCTTCAGCCGACGAGTCCTTAGTAAACAACTCCTCTCTGATCTGACCAAACAGCTGTTTGACGATTTGGGCTTCATTATCATCAAGGTCAACTTTTGGGATCTCAAAAATATTGTTGAACAACAAGCCGTCACAAGCCACTTCATCATCATGGATCTGGATACAATAAAAATCCCTGTTGTAAAAGATCAATTCCGCCTCCGAACTGGTCGCATTGGTGATGGATAAGTACTGATTGGTATTGACAAAAAACAAAGTTGGTTGTGCTGTTTCATAGCTGTTGAAATCGACTGACAGCGAATATCCGGTCGGTACGAGCAGAATTTTAATTCAACTTAGAAATCCACCTGCTTTGCAGGTGGTCATGTGCTAGTAGCTATGCTTATATTTGGGCTATGACCAAATATAGGAAATCAAGCCATGTAGTTTTC
>NZ_JAXRUT010000056.1:0-10772 GCF_035156405.1 Algoriphagus aurantiacus
TGCCACTTACAGAACAGGGAATAGTACGCTTCGTTGCTTGTCTTTTTCATCCTGCAACATTATACATTCAGGACTCAACTATCAATATGGTTTTGTCGGATGCATACAATTATAATCAAAAGCTGTTCGAAGGTTTCCGGATTTATGGCCGGAGGGATGTTATAAAAGTTGGCTTCGACGCCCTTCGGGGTCGGGGATGGTTCAATTCTATTGCTATCCATGGGTTGAACCCATGGCTATTCAGAGGTTTGATCCCTTCGGGATCATTTTTTTTGAGTAGAACCAATGACTGTTTAGTATACCACATCCTCATCAGCCTCCCCTACAGGCTGGCCCAATCCTAAACCAATTCACTGAATTGGTTTTCGACGGATTGTCCTCCTCCTTCCCGAATCGCTTCGCTCTCGGGACAGGCTCTTTAGGAGCAGGCGCTAATCAGCAGTAAATGATAGTTCCAGAATAGCTTAACTCGGGATCTTCGATTTCAACAACTAAAAGACATATGTAAGAAAATGAAAAAAATGGAACTATTATATACCTTGTGCTGGGTATTTTTTGCATGAAAATCAGAAAGTTATCCACATTATAGGCTGAATAGGAAGGGAATTACCTGGGTTTGAGGACGGTCGGTGGCAGGAATGCAGTTTGCGGTTGATTGGGTTTGTCTTTGTTCCTGTCCTACGTTATGGTCGCTGATTACATGCAAAGCAAACCGATAACTGAAAAACATTAGTGGCCAGGGTGGCTGGTACAAGTGACTAAGATGGACGAGCATAGTCATATACCGATCAGCATGGTCTCAGTTGCCGGATTACAAATCCTACGAAATGTTGTTCGACATGGCAAAAGCCGAACAGCGGAATTTCACAGCAATGATGGCAAATGCGTGTTGAATAAACGGTCTCACTGAACTCCAAAAACCACAACTGTCTGATTTTGTCAGACAGTTGTGTGGGGCTGTATGATTTTTTAGTCCATTTTTTTGTACCCTTATTTTTGAAAATCCTATTTGTATAGTCTTATATTAATGTTACTGTAGTGTCGTTCGGCATTTTGAATATCGTTAATTGTCGGTGACTATACTTTTTGTTGAAATGAGTTGATTAAGTTGATTGACAAAGTCTGCTTTGGTTTTGAATGAACCGTGATTCTGGTAGATTCCCGTTAAAGAACTTAACTCTTCCATTTCTTCATTGTAAAAATCAATTTTGTCTGCATAATTCAAATTATTCTTTTCTATGCGTCCACATACTAAAGCTGTGTTAATCCGATGGCTGCATCTGCAGTTGTTTGTAGGGTTATAAACTCCACAGTTGTTGGTTAGAAAGCCGCTTAATATTTTTCTGGATTGCTCAAGTCGCTTCCTGAAATTCTCAGGTGTAGTGTTTGTGATTTCAGAACCTATATTGCTTTTAATTTTTAAAATACTACCTAAAATGAATGTCAATCTCATTTCTCGATTCAGACATTGAAGCATCGCTAGTGTACAACTTATTTTCATTTCTTTCTCCAACAATTCTTTGTCAGGTAAGTCATAATCAATCGGAGCCTTATAAATTTTTAAGTCCTGTGCATATATGTCAAATGAAGTAAGCACATTTTCAATTTCTGATCTTTTTAAATTAATCAAGTAATTAGTTGCAATACGGTATGCCCAAGTTTGGAATTTACTTTGACCTTTGAATTTGCTTAAATGTGTGATTATTTTAATAAGTATTTCCTGAGTTGCATCTTCAGCATCCATTCTATTCCATAAGAATCTAAGTGAAAGATTAAATATGAATCCTTGAACCGACTGAATAAGTTGTTCTAAGCTTCTCTTGTCGCCTTGCAAACACTTTCTTATTAATTCCTGTTCTTCCATATTTTAAATTTAATAGAAGGGAATGTCCATTTGTGCAATCACTTCTGTTAACTATTTATTTTACTTATCTAATAAAAATTGACCGTGTGGGTTGTCTTGTATCATTAGCCAATTGCCATCAGCTTGTTTTCTGAGTACAGCTATTGATAAGCCACTTTGTTCAATTTTTGTACCATCGGGCAATTGCCCAACCATTTTCCAAGGAGCTATATGTGTTGCAATATCACCTGATATATACACTTCATGTCCGCTAAATGAGTATTGAGGGTTAAAACCTACAAACTCAGTAAAGGCTAATCGCAAATTGTCTTTTCCCTGTACAGGAATTTGAGGCTCAAACATAACTATGGCATTGCTTTCGTATGTGGATAATACTCCATCAATGTCTTTGCTTTGAAATGATGTCACCATTTTCTCTATAGTGCTGTAAACCTTTTTTTGTTCTTCATTAAACTTGCTGTCCATTGTTTTTATTGTTTGTGCATTGCTCAGTGAAACTATTCCAAAAGTCAATGCTGTTAATAAATAGATACTTGTCTTGTACATACGGTTTAATTTTAAGTAACCAATTAAGTTTGGCTACAATACATTAGACAAGTCAAAATGGAAACTGTGAATTTTCAGTACGAATATTTTTTTACAGACGTATCGCTCATGCTGACGCACAACGGTCGTGATGTCCAGCTTCGATAAGTGTTTTTGCAGTTAACAATCCCACTCCTCAACCTTATCCTGAGATTAAAATTGATAATTGCTTCATAAGTTTTTTTATTACATCTGTTTGACTAATGATTAAAAGGCCTTCTGGGCTGTGGGACGAACAACAAGTTCATTTACATCAACATCCTCAGGCTGCACTATGGCAAAGACTACAGCTCTGGCAATTGCATCAGCCGGGATGGTGTCAGACCTAAACTGCTCATCAGCCAGTTTCTTAAGTGCCGGATCCGATATAGAGTTAGAAAGCTCAGATTCTGTTGCTCCTGGAACATTGATGCACTAATCAGAATCTCCAACCCAAATGGATGGTTGGAAAAGGAGTCCATTTAGGCTGAGCATAGGTTTCGGCTCCGATGTGTTGGGGCTTGGCATCAGGTGAATACATCAGCGCAAACCAAGGAACAATATAAAAGCCTCGGGAACCCGACTCCTCCCTACCAAACATAAATCTATATCCTGTTCTTAATCCCACTGAATAACCCCAAACGCTTTCCCTTTCATGCGAATCCTTAAGTTCAATTTTATCTCTTCCGTAGACAAACTGTGTACCTACGAAAAATCCTCCGGTTCTATTGAATAGATAATCGAATTTCATATCATATCCGGAAGAAAAAACTGAAAATCTATCATCCGCAAGGAAAAACTCTGGGGTTTGTATGCCAAAAACTCCCAAACTTGCCCTAAAACTTGAAAAGGTATACGCAGTATGGAGCGAATACCCATTAAAAATAAAAGCAATCGGGTCTGATTCTATTTCCAGCCCGATTGCCTGTGTTTTTTTCTGGGCGACTGAAAATTTCGGCAAATTCAAAGTTGCCAATAAAAGGAGTAAAATAAATAACCGGCTAATTTTCATGGGATTTTCCAAATGTCTTAATAGCCAGCAAATTTCCCGAAAAGATCAGCCGGTACTCTTAACAAAAGATAAGAAAACCTATTTCTGAATAATTCTTCGCCTTATTCTGCTCATAGAAACCGGAGTAATGCCTAAAAAAGAAGAAATTATATGATGGGGAACCCTCAATAATAAATCCCCATGTTCTTTTTCGAAACGCAGGTAACGCTGCTCGGGGGTGTACATAATCTGCGAAGTGAAAATCCGCTGTGCATTGACAAAGCGTTGCTCCGAAATTACCCGAGTTACTAGATTCATTTGAGGAATGGATTCATAGAGTCCTTCCAGCTTTTTTTTATCAATTACCAAGAGGGTACAATCTGTAATGGACTCCAGAGCCTGGTCACTTTCACTTTGAGTCAAAAAACTCTGGAAACAACTTGCAAAATGATTTTCTTTGAACAGGAAGATGGTCACTTCTTCATTCTTGGGATTCAGACAAAAGAGTCGCAACACCCCATTTATGATGAAATAAATGTTCTTCTCTACATCACCAATCTTAGTAACCAGATTCTTTGATGAAATATTTTTTACACTAAAGCAACTTCTGATTTCATTCCATTCAGTCTCGGAAAATGAGGTAATGCTTCCTAGAATTGCTTTAAAATGATCTTCCATTCTATTTACTTTTTAGTCATACTTGAATCTACGCCGAATATAGGCCAGTGTAGGAATTCTTTTTCTGTTCCATCATACAATTCGCGCAATCCCTCCCCCCATATCCATTCAATCCCCTCCCTGTCCCAATGACCCGACAACACGGTATAAAACAATACCTCACCGCTTTTATTGAATTACAAATTCTCCAATTCTTTTTTTGCTCTATCATTCCCTGGATTTAGCTCCATAGCTTTTTTAAAATATGCCAAAACGGGACACAAAATGCTGTCCGGAATACACTTGCAGCCAAACGGCAATTATAGTAAATCAAGACAGTAGATCTATTCGGTTAATTTTGTGACATTATAGATTACCGGCATTTGTCCTTTCCAAGTACTCCACAAATCGTCGTCTAATATAAGCCTTGCCATAAAATGGCCTACATTGATCCTGCTAGTTTTACCCGGATTAAAAATCGCACTTCTAGTGGGTGATTTATGTAAAGAATATTCTGAAAAATTTTCTTCGTTTATCAATGTGTCCGGACGAACTACAACCCATTCAATGTTCGGATTATTCTGTCCGACCTTTAGTCTTAAATAGTCTGCTGCTTTTTCATTGTCTGGGTGAGGTGGAAGTAAGAGTCTAATCATTCCTATTACCATTTTCTCTCCTACTGAAACAGGTTCGTAAATATCTCTATTGCTGTTTCCTGCTGTATTCATCAAAACAAATTTGATTGGTCTTTCAGAGGCATTTTTAATAATTGCTTCACACAGCAATCTTACTGTATCCGTAACAAGTTTTTCTGGCTTTCCATAAATACCATTCCACGTCATAGTATGCCCAAGGCAAGATGCTACAGCCTGACAATCTGCGATGTATTCGGACATTTCTTCCGGGGTGATTTCTGCAATCTTTCTTTTGATTATTGTTAGATTCTCAATTGTATTCCAATGATCCGGAATATTACTTGTAGATCGAACTATAACTTTAATCTTTTGTCCTGATTCTAATAGCCGTTCTACTAAAAGCTTTCCTGTCGCTCCGCTTGCTCCAACTACTAATGTTGCTAATTTGTTCATATTAGTTCTTTGTAAACAACTTTGAATTACGTTAAGGTCTTTGTGAAGACGGAGGATAGAAATGCTTCTTTGTAATAAGGGGGCACTTATAGCCGCTAATTAATTTCCACTTGTTTTCTTAGTGCTTTCAATATCTCTCTTCTTATCCAAGAACTAAATGGTTGAATAATTGTCCAGTAGATCTTAAACTTTGCTTTTGAAGCATCTGTTGGACATAATATCCGTGTCTCAGTATTTAATCTTGTTTTAAGATTATTACCTTCTGACAATTCAAAACTCCATATAGCCTTTGCAAATTCTAAATTTTCAAAACTTATGAAATCCTCTGACTTAAAACTTTTGAGTCGACCAGTTGGAGTCCAGAATTGTCCAATAAGGCCAATTATTAACTCCTTATCAGGTATTGTCTCCAGCTTTACAAAATTTATTTTCTCTAGCCCTTTTAATGTTAGGCTCTCCGGCACAGGTATACCTCTTAGCTTAAAAAGCCAATAAATGACTCTGGATTCTTTAAAATTCAATTCTTCTACTACTGGAAATACTTTGTCAAATGGAGCATCTATTTCAATGAATTCCGAATTAGAAAAGTCAGCATTAGGTAAATATTTATTTTGTAACATTCTCTACGAATTTGTACAAATATTTCTGATTTACTTAACTAAAAACTCTATATTTTCTGGAATTTAAAGTCCAGATCGATTTTAGAAAGACCGTCCCAGACTATTAATAAATTTGAATTCAAGGAAAACGGTTTTGGTCTCAAATAGCTTCAGTTTAAGCGTTTTGGGAGAGTTGGTTAATAAACTGGAGTGTACTGCTACAGACATCAACTCCACAGAATTATGAAGTCGGGAAAACTGAGAAAAATTTATTAGGCTCCCAAGGATAATGACTATAGCTGAAAATTAAGGGTTTAGGCAGGTCAGAATTTATTAGTGATTTGACTAGTTGTACTATAAATGCTAGAATCAGTAGCTGCAATAATTTTTGCAAACTTAACAGTAATAGTAATCCTTTTTCAGGGATGTTTAGCTTTAGGTATGCCATACGGTGAAGCTTCTATGGGAGGAAAATACCCTGGCACTTATCCCCTTAAAATGAGAGTTGTTGCAGTCATGAATATGCTACTATTGAGTTTTACTGCAGCACTTATATTAGCAAAAGCAGATATGCTATTCCCCCAACTAAAGTCGGCCTCTGTAATCGGAGTATGGTTTATAGTAGTCTTTTTTGGAATTGGGACAGTTTTAAATAGTATTACCCCGAGTAAAATTGAACGCATGTGGGCTCCCGTAGCTTTGGTCCAATTAATTACAAGCTTTATTGTCGCAATAAGTTAAATGAAAGAGATTCACCTTCGTTGATTGTATTGTTAATACCCTCATTCCTTTCGGTTTATTTTAGGCTTGTAATTTACCAGGCTGGATATAACTGAAGTTTGGGCCAAATTCAACAGCTTAAATCCCCCATTGTGCATCGCGAATAGTGAAAAAGATATTAATTATCCACCGCCTCACTACTCACCTCTTGGAATCTCCACCTTCTCTGCACCTATTCTTCTCCGCTTAGGCCGTGCAGGATTTGATGAAGTTGATGGCGCTGAAGGAGTTAAAAAGAGTCTATCGTACTCGAGGTGATTATCCTCCATTCCATGTATGTTCCTGTAAATAATATCTTCAGGGCCACGTACTACTTTTTCCAGATTACCATGCTCCAGGTGATAGGTTAATACGGCATAGGCATTATCCCAATGGTGATCATTTTTCATACATATATCCTGAAAAGTGAAATTTTCTTGCGTCATGTTCAAAAGAGTAAAATAGGCATGCGCAAATTACTAAAATTCTGGAAAGTGACAACCGGCTTGATATGAAGTATGAATGACCTCTTTGTATCCAATATCTCCTGAGTGTTCCCTACCCAGAAAAGATGATCCTCCCCCTCAAATTCGACAAACTTCGCACCTTTAATTCGATTGGCTATGAACTTACCTTCCTCAATTTTTACATCTATATCTTGTGTACGCTGCATTAAAAGTGTCGGTACCTTAATTGATCCTAAAATATCCACGATATCCACCTGAGTGTTCATCTTGGTTAAAACCATCGCCGCACTGGGACTGGCACCGGACCTGAAGTAATTGGCAAGCCAATTCATAAATTCAGGATCATTGGCCATGGAAGGTGCCAGTGATTCCAATCCCATATCCCCAGCTATTCTCGATCATGTCATATACTGTTTGCCTTTCAGAATTGGTGGGTGCCCAGGGGTAATCAGACGAATATATTCGTTTGGCAAAAATGCCAAATGTAACCAGGCCGATGGTTCTGTGAGGATAAGTGGCTGCAAACAATGCAGAGACAGAGCCTCCTTCAGAATGGCCAAATAATATAGATTTTTGAGAGCCGACAGCATCCATGACTGCCCGGATATCATCCATACGCTCTTCCAAAGTGGACAATTCTACTATCCTGTCTGACAGTCCGGCACCTCTTTTATCAAAAAGAATAACCCTGGAAACCTTTCCAAGTTCTTCCAAAAATGTCACTAACTGTGGACATGCCCACATTAAATCAATATTTGAAACCCAGCCTGTGATATAGACGAGGTCGGTGACACCGCTTCCAAAAACCTGATAGGCAATGTTGATTCTTCCACTTTTGGCGTAATGGGTAGTTGGATTCATAAAAATAAATAATAATATAGTTAAAGACCTACATTAGAACTTAGCAACACTAATTCTATCTCAATAAAAAGATAAATTTAGGTTATATAAGATTAAAGTTATATATGGGTAAACTAGAGCGTTCCATATAAAAGCGTTATAACTACTCCAGCAGTCCCAGCTAGAGAATGAACAATAGGCACAAAATTATATTGAGTTTTCAACTGTACTACCACCCAGCTATGAAATCAATCTATCTCAACTCTAAATCTATCTCAACGCTAAAATCTAGGTCAGAAAAGAATGAAGGTGGAGCAGTCCATATTTAAATTCAAAGCTTCACTCCATACACCTATTAAGGTGATATTTTTCACACGTTTCATTTCACCCAACAGATTGAACTATATGTTGTCAAATTACCACTGATTTTTAACTTTTTCATAACGCTACCGACTAGTCCATTTTTCGATTCTCCAGTCTTTAAGGTATAAAATCACTGGGATGGGATATATCCCCACCTGCTTACCGCAGTAAAAGATTAGGCTTTTAGAAAAAGCTGCGCTAGTATTCAGGGACAAAAGACACTGACCTAAAATGAAATCGATCCTAATCCTTGTAATAAGTTTATCTTTTTTAACATTCCCCAGTCAAATTCGAGCCCAATCCACTACACCTCCAAATGTGGTTTTTTTTCTCGTTGACGATTTAGGATGGACAGATTTGGGAAGTTTTGGAAGTGAGTTTTACGAAACTCCAAATTTGGATCTATTGGTCCAGTCTGGAATCAAATTCACCCAAGCCTACACCGCATCTCCGGTTTGCTCCCCTACACGGGCGAGCATCATGACTGGAAAATACCCTTCGAAAATGTACAACACCGACTGGTTTGGCGCTCCACAACCTGATCAGATTCAATCCCACTGGACAAAAAACAAGCCCCTCAAACCTGCCCACTATGAGCCTAATTTGGCTTTAGAAGAAATCACGATGGCTGAAGCCTTCAAATCAGCAGGATATGCTACATTTTTTGCGGGAAAATGGCACTTGGGCGAAGAAGAAAGTCATTGGCCAGAAAACCAAGGATTTGATATTAACAAAGGAGGAAACGATAAAGGAGCTCCATCGACTGGGAAAAAGTATTTTTCCCCCTACGAAAACCCAAGGCTCGAAAATGGTACAGATGGAGAATACCTTCCCGAAAGATTAGCAGAAGAGACCTCTAAGTTTATTCGTGAAAATAAGTCAAAGCCATTTTTCGCGATGCTTTCTTTCTATTCGGTTCATACTCCGCTAATGACTACCATAGCATTGGAAGAAAAATACCTCGCTAAGCGTGCTGCTTTGGGGCTAGAGGACAAGTTTGAACCCGAGCATGCCAACCAAAACCGAATCACACAGGCACATACGATCTATGCAGGAATGGTCGAAGCGATGGATCAAGCAGTGGGAAAAGTAGTAGATGAAATTGAAAAGCAAGGATTGACCGAAAATACCATCATCGTATTTTTCTCTGACAATGGTGGCCTATCCACCGCTGAAGGCAGTCCAACAACCAATCTGCCGCTCCGGGCGGGAAAGGGATGGCTTTACGAAGGTGGTATTCGGGTTCCGATGATTATGTCTTGGAAGGGACACATCCCTTCGGGAAAAGAAATCCATGCCCCGGTAATCTCCAACGACTTTTTTCCAACCTTTTTGGATCTAAGCGGCAATCAAGAAACCTTGGAATCTGTCGAAAACTTGGATGGGATAAGCCTAAAAAACTGGATCATGAAACCTGAAATGGCTACCGATCGGGAAGCGCTCTTTTGGCATTATCCTCACTATGGCAATCAGGGGGGAAATCCGGGTTCGGTCATTCGAGAGGGAGACTGGAAGCTGATCTATTTCTACGAGACACAGAAAATGGAGCTTTATAATCTTAAGGAGGATATCGGAGAGCGGAATAATTTGATCGCAGAAAATCCTGGGAAATCAGAAACCCTCAAAACCAAACTTTTCAATTGGCTGGTTGAAACAAAAGCAGCATTTCCACGGCCGAATGAAGCGAAAGAATAACCTGGAGAACTATCCATAGTGAAAAAGCACCAAGAAGCTTATATCCTAGAATACAGAGGTATTTTTTTCCGACCTACAGGTTTAAATATTCCAGAATTCCTCATCAAGGCTTGCTTCCAAAGTTTAAGTAAACTGCTAATTCCTTCTCCGGGAAAAGCGAATAAATCCCTGCAGATCCACTGTTAGAGCATCAAAGTGATTCCCCAAATTCATTCGGTCAAATAAAGGTGACATAGCCTAAAATCAAAAGTCGGGTGAATGTCGGGCAAAAGGACATAAATCCGCATTATCTAAACTCAGAAAATACCTACTCTTGTCCCAGAATGGTAGAGCCAATTTTCTTTGAATTTAAAAAACTGACGATTCTGCTTTTCAGTAGCTGATCCGGAAAAGATCCACCAGAAATGACTTTCAATTTCAACCCTTATACTTCCTAAACTACACCAAACCACTTCTTTATGCATAAAACATTCAAAGTCTCCGGAATTGTACTGGCTATTCTAGTCCTGTTTCTTTTCTATTTGGGGAGTCGAACTCCATCCCTCCCAGAGAATTATGGCCAGCTGGATACACGGTTATACTTAGGTGATAGTGAAAATCAACCCTTGATCGTTGCATTTGGCGGTGGTTCGGGAGGGAATGATTGGGAGCGAAACTACTTAAAAGATAAGCGGGAGGAATTTCTTGCTCGTGGTTTTGCGATATTGGCTATAGGTTATTTCAAAACCGTGCACTCGCCAAATACCTTGGATCGTATTTCCCTGAATGCTATTTACCTGAGTTCGATTAATAAAGTGTAGAATTATTGGGATGTGAATATAGATAGAACCAGTACACTTGAGTATATTTAAGTATCTGAAATTCAAACATATACAAGCGGATCAC
>NZ_JAXRUT010000057.1:0-9932 GCF_035156405.1 Algoriphagus aurantiacus
GAAGAACGAAAGGAAGAAGACCAACAACAGGGTTTTGATTTCTAGTTCAATGCCAAACGCTCCTTACAGGGGCTATTCAAAGCCACCTTCTAAGAAGGTGTGTTTTTTACTAATAGAAGCATCAACAACAAAATCATATTTCGGAAAGAAAAATTGGCCAGATCTAATACTTCAGAAAAAGTAAAAACTGATTTGGGTAGATAGATTCATTTGTATTTTCTATCCTACAACTCATTATTTTTTCATTAGCCCTTTTTACTGGTGTTATTTAATTGGTGGCGGTAATGGAGGTCCGGAATTTTTATTATTTTCCCGCGGCGGCAAATTAGACACATCATTTTCCTCAAACATGGATAGGGGTCTTGCTCTCTTATCTATTATTCCCCCCTCTTTGGCAAAAAGGAAATAGTGGGGGAATTCCCCTTCCCAGTCAAACAACAAAGCGAACTGCTTCTTTAATATGGGGCCTGACTCACCCACCACCAGAAAGCAGTTTTCCTTTTTTAAATTGTATTTCTCTACAACATTGAGCCACTTTGTTTTATCATTTTCGAAAAACAGCCAAATAGGTCGTACTTTTTTCGAGTTGTCCAAATGTGCTGTTTTTGCATAGACAGACATCTCTTCCAGACAGGGCTTGCACCATGATCCTGAAAAATCAAGTAATAGATAAGGCTGCTCAGTTCTCTCAAACAGATCTTCAAAAACAAGCTCTTTATCATTTACATCAAACAATCGGGCGCCTCTAATTTCATTGTTTATATAACCCGATTTTTCAATTCCGCGATTGGGATCCTGATCCAGCTGAAGTGCATATTCCTTAAAAGCAGGATAGGTTAGTTTTTCAATAAGCGCTAATTTTTGTTCTTCACTTAACATTCCGTCATTAAAAAGATTGAGCTGTACATACTGCTTAACCGTATCATTACTGCCATTGAACCTTTCAAGAATAGATTGCGCGTCGAGACCCATTTCCTTGAAAAAGTAAATTTTTCATTAACCACACTTGTAATCACTTTAACCTAAAAAATATGCTTCCTGATTTTTTTAAGACGCTTCCCATTCTTTCATACCTGTTTATCTGGTGTATTTCATGTTATTCTCAGAATGCCGAAGCGCTGTCTGATGAAAAGCCGGAAATCTATAACACAACAATTGTAATAAACCTCAAAAAGAATGCTGACAGGGAACAATTGTCTCTTGGGCTGCGTAATCCGTTAGCTTTTAATCCGCTTTATCTCCCACCCCCTCCAAATACTATTGATACTTCAACGAATCTTAAAACCGTAATAAAAACCACTATCGAAAAGCCGACTTATTTGACCTTGGGGCATTATATATTACATATTGAGCCGGGCGACAGCCTAAACATGGACTTTGAAGTCTTGTTGCAAACAAAGGAGCGCTATAAGGATACCATCAACATTAATCATGGAAATGTATTTTTTATTTGGAAGGGANACATGGACTTTGAAGTCTTGTTGCAAACAAAGGAGCGCTATAAGGATACCATCAACATTAATCATGGAAATGTATTTTTTATTTGGAAGGGAGACTCTGGTCTTTTGCTCGAGAAATATTTGGGAAGCATTGCCGGTTCTCTCAAAGATCTGAAAACGGCCGACCAAATGGCTGAATACATGTCTATAGAACACCTAATGACCATGGCTGATAGTAGTACGGTACTGATTTACAAAGACCACACCAAACTGAAACGTGACAGTTCTACTTTTGAAACTGTAAAAAAAAATGGTGCTGACCGCCTTCTCGCACGATTAGCTTACAGGCTTGCACTTCTTTATACCAACACCAAAGACGAATCAATAAGAAGTGCCATTGAAACTAGTGAGATGAATATGCTTGAATATGCTAGTTTACAAGAAGAGGATTATGATGACCCCGTGACTTTGGTCTACTACCGATCTGTCTTTTAAAATAAAAACTTAATCATTTTAAGAATTGTATTCGGGGGAAAAAAATATTTTATGATTTTTTAGGATTCTTAGTTCAGTTGTACCCCATTGATCTATAGAAGAATCAACAACGAAATCATAATACGCGAAAGAAAAATTGGCCAGATCTAATACCTCAGAAAAAGTAACAACTGATTTGGGTAGACAGACTTACCTTTATTATCTGAGTTAGAATAATATTTAGAAATCGGGTAAGCTTTAATTTCAAAACCCAACGAAACAGGGACCTGTTTCATCTGTTTACAGGTAGTCTTTTGGTTGCCACAAAGACTTTCCAGAACTGAGTTAGGGGAATCTGGCGCGCATCTAAATTAGGGGTTGCTAGGATGATGAAGACAATCTAGGATTGGCTGGTGTTCTTGGGTCTTCTCTGATCCGGTTCATTCCGTATCTGTCTTTTGCATGGTCCCTTGCAATTGGCTCCCCTTAATTTCTGAAATTAATCACTTGATTTAATTATATGCCTACTTATTTATTTTCTAAGCAGTCTCTAATTAAAAATGCGATTCAATTAACTCAACGTTCACCACTTGCTCTATCGGATGAACAGGCAGGCCAAATTGATTGAAAATGGCTACATCGGCAGCATCACGGCCGAAACCAAGAACTACATAACCGCCACTAGAACCTTCCTGGGTAGCATCAAAAGTATACCATCGATTACCAATGTACGCCTCAAACCACGCATGCATATCCATTGGCTTCAAATTGTGCAAATATCCCACTACAATACGGGCTGGAATACTTAAGCTTCGGCACAAAGCAATTCCCAAATGGGCAAGATCGGTACAAACACCAAACTTTCTATTATTAACCTGTATGGCAGATAAAGGCTGATGGTTGCTGCCAGGAACATAGCTGACGTTTTGCCGAAGCCAGTTTGTAATTGCTACAACTTGATTATATCCTAGAATTTGGCCTTGCGTAATACTCATGCTCATCTCATTAAAAAAATCTGACTCGCAGTATCGACTTGGTAATAAGTAACTTAAAACAGAGTCTGGTAAATTCTGGATTTCAACAAATGGTGCGTCAAATCCTTGGTCAATGTAATCAGAAGTAATAACATCCGAAGAAGTAGCTATTGCGAACATTCCAGGTTGGGCAATCAAACGTTGACACAGGTTACCATAGCCATCCGCAAATTCAAACACAGGGATACTAGGCGTGATTTTGAATTCTTCTCTCTCTACCCACTGCTGACTACCACTTCGCGGCCTCAACATAAGTATAAATGGGGTGGGTGCTACAATCTCAAATTTTATGTTACAGCTTGTGTGTAAGTACATGTGTTAATTTTTTTAATTCCTTAATTAGGTAGCTAGCAATACCCAATGTTACAGGTGAGTTTAAGGTGGATATTCTATAAGAATTTCACCTGTTTTAAAAATAACCTATTAAAATCGCCGATTATTTTCATGAACCCAAAGGGTTCTATTGCAGACAATCATATGTCGAAAAATCAAGTATTATTCATACCCAAGCTTATAGATCTTATCGTCAAATGCGCAAATATATAATTCCTGGTTTTGGTCGATACCAAAGGAAGAAATAGGGAAGGGGGCTTTTAACAATTCAGTGTTGACAGGATTCGCCGGATCACTGCCATCCAGACTCCAGATTCTTCCAGATGCAAAATCAGCATAGATATATAATCCCTCTAATTCAGGAATGGCAGTTCCATGATAAACAAAACCTCCCGTGATGGATACGTCTCCCTGTGATCGGTCATATTCCCAAATTGGCATTTCCAGCCCTTCTTGATTACAATCTGAGGAGTTGTAGCAATGAAATCCTTCCATGGTATTCCAACCGTAATTTCCGCCTTTTGTGATAATGTCAATTTCTTCATATTTGTTTTGGCCTACATCACCAGTCCATAGTTGACCATTGGAGGAGTCAAAGCTAAATCTCCAAGGGTTTCGCAATCCGTAGGCATAAATCTCCTCCCGGAAGTCTTCAGAATTATCGACAAAAGGATTGTCCTCAGGGATTGAATAGTTGGTAGATCCATCTTGTTGGTCTACGTCTATTCTTAAGATAGTACCTAATAAAGTATTCCTGTTTTGCCCATTTCCCTGAGGATCTCCACCACTCCCTCCGTCGCCAACTGCTATATAGAGATAGCCGTCTGGACCAAATGAAACTTGTCCTCCATTGTGATTGGAAAACGGTTGGTCAAATTCTAAAAGTACTTGCTCACTAGCTGGATCTGCCTGATTAGGATTTGATGTGGAAACGCTAAAACGTGAGATTACAGTTCTATTGGGATTGGAAGCAGTATAGTTTACATAGAAATAGCCGTTGTTTTCATAGTCTGGGTGAAATGCCAGTCCCAATAAACCTTCCTCGTTTCCGGAATCATCCACTCGGGTTTCAATATCCAGAAATTCACCCTTATCGGATGTTTCGGGGTCATTTTGAAGAACTGATATAACTCCCCGTTGTTCCACTACGAATACCCTATTTGAGTTGTCGCCCGCATGCTGAAAATCTACCGGTCTGGTAAATGACAACTGAGGAAAGGCTTCTTGTATAGTTAAGTCCTCATTTGGATTAGGAGTACTGGTAGAATTTTCCTGTGAACAAGCCGTACTATATGAAAATAGTAGAAGTAGAAGGATATTGAGGTAGGTCTTCATGCTGAATAAGAATGGTGGTTGTTGATGCTTTTGAAATCTAATTGCTTAGCTAAACAAATTAATGCTCTGTACTCCCTACGTAAAAATGAGGAATTTGAATGGATTAAAATTCTGTTTATTCCATTCTATTTTTTAAGTTTAAATGTGTACCCGCATGAATGTACGTACTAGAATTATGTCTGATGCTAGCCTGTGAAAAAAATCCCCCTAACCCCCTTTTAGAAAGGGGGAATTGCGAAATTGAACTTCAAGCATTGATTCCAAGTACATACTTGCAGTTAAACGGATACACATATTAGTTTAAATACTTTTCTAGCCAGCTTTGTTTACTTTTTCTCGGGAGTAAACATGCTGAGATCCCACTCATTATACCAGTGAATTTCCATTTCACCTTCTTCTGTGATGGTAATTGGTAGAAATACATACTCGGATTCAGGCTTTCCTCTTCCATTCCAGCGGTCTCCCATATACAGATAGGCATCTTTGTATCCAGGTATTTTGAAAATAAAACAAGGCTGAGAATTGAATGAGTTGTTACCTGCATCGCCGACAAAAGGGTTGCCATGCTTCGTGTATGGCCCCATTATATTTTCCGAAGTATAGTAGGTAGCTGGGTTGGGAGTCCAACCAGAACAGCCACTGGTAAGCAGATAAAATTTACCGTTTTTCTTCAAGATTCCAGGACCTTCGCAATGTGCCTCTATGTCCACATCATTGGTAGTGGTAGAGAGATAGTCCTCAGACAACTCCACCATTCTGATGGTCTTGTTGATATGATCTGCTGCATAGCCAATATACGCTTTCTTAGTGTCTGGCTCGAAATACATTCCTATATCTCGGGACTCATGTCCATTTGGTCGATAGTGATCTTGTACTTCAAATGGGCCAGTTGGACTGTCACTTGTAGCCACCCCCAGTTCGGCAGTACGATAAGCTGAGTTGTCAAAGTGAAACCACATGACATACTTTTTATTCACTTCGTCATACACCACTTTAGGCCTTTCAAAGACCTCTATCTCGCCTTTTTCTAAGACTACACCTTCGTTTTTCCAATTATAAAGATCCTGGGAAGAATAGCAGGAGGCTCCTCTGGGAGTGCCTCTGTGCTCTCCATACCAATAGTAGGTTTCCTCTGATTCTACATAAATAATATTTCCTCCATGACTATCAATGTGCATTCCATCATCTGCAAGCCATTGCCCTCCCGGTTTGAAAGAAGTGTATTGGGTGAGCTGCTGAGAAAAAAGGCTGCCTGTGGTAACCAAGGTCATTAATGCGATAGTAAGTACAGTAGCTGAAGCTGACCAAGTAAAAAAGCGAATAGTAGTGATGAAGCTCATGTGTTAATGGAATAAGAGATTTTTTCTGATTGTATATTATCCAAAATGGGGGCGATACTTGAGTCTAATGTAGAAATTTCCCCCTAGGCAAAACCTTACTTCCTATAGAAGCAGCATATAAGTTGCATTTTCAATCCCGTTTGTGGAAACCTACTGTATAATTTTTTCTTCGAAATTGAAGTGTTCTACACTGTACTGGTCTTTCATCGTAAGCCAACTGTAATTCCCTCTGTTATTAAGTAGTAGGTTTTTGGATGACAACTTCTAACACCAGCACAGGAAGAGTCCACCAAAATTGTGACAACAAAAGTGTTTGTAGCCTTTACAAACGATATTTTGGTGATTCTTAAATTAATGCATTGATTATTGTTTAAGATTACCCGAACATGTAAGTTTATAAGCAGTTACACTATTTTTTCAATAAATTGAATCAAAATACAACCCAAAATAAAATAGTAAAATGAAGAAGGAATCATCAAGAAGAACCTTTATTAAAAAGACTGCCATTGCCAGTTCGGCAGCCATGGTGCTGCCTACATTTATCCCAGCTTCAGCTTTTGGAGCAAATGACAGAATTAATGCTGCCGTATTGGGAATTAATGGCAGAGGTAAAAGCCATATCCAAGGCTTTATGGCGCAGAAGGACGTTCAAGTCACAACCCTTTGTGATCCAGATATGAACCTTTTGAGGGAAGGTCAAAGAAGCTTTAAAGAAAAATACAAATTAGATGTAGCCTTGGAGCAAGACCTTCGAAAGGTAATGGATGACAAGGACATCGACGTTGTAGGTTTGGCTACCCCAAATCATTGGCATGCATTGGCGACTATTTGGGCATGTCAGGCAGGCAAGGATGTGTATGTGGAGAAACCAGGCTCCCATAATATTTCCGAAGGACGCAAGATGATTGAGGCAGCAACTAAGTACGATAGGATTGTCCAGCATGGTGTTCAATTACGAAGTTCTCCAGCAGTGCAGGAGGCAATACAATTAATGAGAGATGGGTATATAGGTAGAGTATATATGGCTCGGGGTCTGGTTTTTAGAATGCGGGGGGATATTGGGGACAAGGGAAATTCTCCGGTTCCAGAGGGATTGGATTATGACCTGTGGACTGGCCCAGCTCCAAAAGTACCATTTACCCATAATTTGGTTCATTACAATTGGCATTGGCACTGGGATTATGGCAATGGCGATGTAGGCAATCAGGGGATCCATGAAACGGATCTGTGCATGTGGGGGCTAGATGTTGGTTTGCCTACTAAGATCACCTCAATGGGCGGTAAATATCTATGGAATGACAGTAAGGAAGTGCCCGAGGTATTGACTTCTATCTATAATTATCCAGAGGAGAATAAGATTATCCAGTTTGAAGTAAGACCATGGTACACCAATGCGGAAGATGGAGCTACTGTGGGAAATATTTTTTACGGGGATAAGGGCTATCTAGTGGTAGATGGCTATGATAAGTATAAGACGTTCTTGGGAAATGACCGTACTCCGGGAAAATCAGGAGATGACGGTGGCGTAGCTGCTTCAGGTATGGATAGGGGAGCTGGTGGAACTGACGGTCACTTTGCCAACTTCATCGAAGCAGTTCGTAAGCATGATAAATCTATCCTAAACGGACCGGTAGAAACTGCACACCTCTCATCAGGCTTGGCACATTTGGGAAATATCGCTTACAGGCTAGGACGGGTTTTAGACTTTGATCCTAAATCCGAAACCTTCGTCAACGATCCTGAAGCTGATGCTATGTTGACTCGTGATTATAGACCGGGTTTTGAGGTTCCGGATCATGTATAGAGAACGGAAAATCAAGAGCTGTTTATTAGCGTATTTTGAAGACCTGTCAGAGATCATTTCTGACAGGTTTTTTAATTTATCCTCTAACTGGAAAATCAAAAGTTGAATGAAGAAAAACATAAAACCTGTAATCTCTTTAGCAATGCTGGTTCTAGTGACTGCTTGCTTAAGTAGCTGTAGGTCCTCTGATTCGATGACAAAGGAAGATCAGTCTAAAAATCCCAATATCATCATTATATATATGGATGATTTAGGTTATGGAGATGTGAGTGCTTATGAATCAGGGACTTTACAAACGCCAAACTTTGATAAACTAGCCAGTGGCGGTATACGATTTACCAATGCTTATGCATCCTCAGCTACATGTACCCCAAGTCGGTATGCTATCCTGACCGGAACTTATCCCTGGAGAAATAAAAATGCCAAGATACTTCCAGGAACAGCTCCTCTTTTGATTGATACCGCTCAAATGACAATTCCAAAAATGCTAAAGCAGGCTGGATACCATACGGGAGTGGTGGGTAAATGGCATTTGGGATTAGGCAATGGGAATACAGATTGGAATAGGGAGATTTCTCCCGGTCCAAACCAGGTAGGATTTGATTATTCTTATATCATGGCAGCCACCCAGGATCGCGTTCCAACGGTCTATATCAAAAATGGCCATGTAGTAGGACTGGATCCTTCTGATCCGATCCAAGTCAATTACGATCAAAATTTTGAGGGAGAACCCACGGCACTCAATAATCCTGAGATGCTAACAATGAAATGGCATCATGGCCATAACAATAGTATTGTCAATGGGGTACCCAGAATTGGTTTTATGAAAGGTGGGGAGGCAGCCAAATGGTCGGATATAGATATGGCTGACCATTTTCTGGAAAAAGCAAAATCATATGTAAATGAATCAGCACAAAAGGATACTCCGTTCTTTTTGTACTATGCGATGCAGCAACCTCATGTGCCAAGAACTCCCCATCCAAGGTTTGAAGGAGCATCGGGGATGGGGCCAAGAGGTGATGCGATTGTAGAGGCAGATTGGATTGTCGGTGAGTTTTTGAAAGAATTGGAGGATCTGGGGATTTTAGAAAATACGCTGATTATATTTTCGAGTGACAATGGGCCAGTTTTGAATGACGGCTATTACGATGACGCGGTTGAAAAATTGGGAGATCATACTCCTTCTGGACGGTATCGTGGAGGAAAATATAGTCTTTTTGAAGCGGGTACCAGGCTTCCTTTTATTGCGTATTGGGAAGGTAAAATCCAGCCTGGAGTATCTGATGCCATGATTACCCAAATTGACTTATTTGAATCTTTGGCTGCTTTGGTAGGAATTGATGAAGAAACAGAGGATAGTGAAAATCTATTGAAGGTACTGATGGGTAAAAGCACTCTGGGGAGAGAAGATTTTATTTTGGAAGCAACTACTCGAACGGCTTACAGAAAAGGGGATTGGATGATGATACCACCTTACAGAGGACCTGCAATAGAGCAAAATGTACAAATCGAACTAGGTAACTTAGGAGAATACCAATTGTATAACCTCAAGGAGGATCCATCACAGCAAACAAATCTGGCCAAATCAGATCCTGAAAAACTGGGTGAAATGATACGGGATTTTGAAGCTATAAGAGGTGAGAATAATAGGCAAATCCAGCAGTTGGAATTGAAGTAGGGAAATTAAATATGATTATTCTAAGCCTGCCTGTAGTGTGATTTCATTGTAGGAAAAGCAAAAATCACAAAAAAGGAAAAAGAGGAGTGTTAGAGGATTATTTCCCAAAGGCCATGACCTTTAACTAAGAAGGGAAAATCACTAGATTGGATATTGGACAGGGAAAATAAAATGAACGTTAAGAGTTTTTTACAAAAGAGAAAATACGAGCTTTTATTAATTGCGCTCATACAGCATCTCTATATAGGCATTGTAGTGAGTGATATGCCTTTTTACACAGAAATTCTATGGCCAATCAATATGGTCATACTTGGGCTGGCAAGTGTCGGTGTATTCATAGAAAAAGGGAAACTGAAGAACATCATTAAAAATGTATTGACAATTGAGACTGTAATCTAAACTCTGTCTAAGACTTTGAATTTAAGTTAAAGTTTATAAGATAGAGCAGTATGAAAGAACAAGAATCGACATTCAAGAAGAAAGTATTAGACCAGT
>NZ_JAXRUT010000058.1:0-8195 GCF_035156405.1 Algoriphagus aurantiacus
TCCTTCGTCACGGGACAGGTTATGACCTTTAAAAAACAATTATAATCACATGAAAAAAGTAGAAGCTTCTCCTCCCAAACTGTTCCTTGGATTTTTCCGGTGGTTTTGTCATACCAGAATGCTCGACTATATCGAGGGAGATTTGATGGAAGTATATCAAAGACGACTTAAGGAATCCGGGAAGCGAAAAGCTGATTGGAAATTTATTATTGATGTTCTGCTTTTGTTTCGTCCAGGAATTATCAGACCAATTAAACCTATTCAAAATTTAAACACTTCGGGTATGTTCAAAAGTTATTTTAAAATCGCATCTCGAGTGATCATCCGAAACAAGATGTATTCGGCAATCCATGTATTTGGCTTGACTATAGGGATAGCTTTTGCCTTACTAATCACGGTTTTTATATATGGAGAATTAGAGGTCAACCAGAACCTAAAAGATATAGACCAACTGTATCTTCTGGAAAGTAGGTACCGTGCCGGGCACGAGAATTTTGAATGGTTTTCACCAGCACCTTTGGCGGAGCAGGCAGTTGAGCAGTATCCTACGGTATTTGATGGATACTATCGTTTCTTCGATCGCAACATTACAATTTCTAAAGAGGACAAACACTTTCGCATCCAAAGCATGATGGGAGATTCCTCTTTTTTATCACTTTTTGGCTTTACAACCCTTCACGGGGATGCCAGAACTGCTTTGACAACACCGAACTCAATAGTCATTACAGAAAAAATTGCCCGTCTATATTTTAACAAAACAGAAGTTCAGGGCGAGACATTACTTGTTTCAACCGAGCAAAGTGGATTAAAGGAGTTTCAGATCACGGCAGTCATCGCTGATATGCAAAAGAAAAACTCTGTCTCTGATTTCATGAAGATGGATGCCCAGGTTTTTATTTCGTTTAAAAACACCAGGGATTTTTTTAGCCAGACGGATATCGATGATTGGTCAACTGACATCATATCTTATATGAAACTTACAAAAAATGCTTCCCCTCAGGAAGCAAATTCAATTATCGATACACTGCTGAAAGATCATGCCCCTCAGGTAGCTGAGCGAAGAAGTATTGTGCTCAACCCTCTCCAGAACTTTTATCTGAAGGTAAATAATGGTTCGGTGCAGAAGTTGGTTGTTTCCCTTGGCGCTATAGCATTTTTCATTTTGTTGCTGGCTATTGTGAATTTCATCAACATCTCTATTGCAGGTTCGATTTCCCGCCTAAGGGAAGTTGGTGTACGCAAAGTCATGGGTGGCATGAAGCATCAGGTGGTGGTTCAACTTTTATGTGAATCGACTGTATTAAGCTTGATTTCAGGCATCGGGGCATTGTTGTTTTATCAATTGTCGCATGGTTATTTTGGAGACATACTGGGTTCTCCTTTGCTGTCTGTGACAGAATTCCCTCTTCTCCTATGGATGATGGTGTCAATAGGGGTTTTGCTCATTGGTGTTTTGGCAGGTATATATCCATCAATTTACTTGTCGCTTACCAAGCCAATTGAATCTTTGAAAGGAAAGCTTGAATCCATAGAAGGAACTACCCGGTTTTCGAGAAGCCTTGTTGTGATTCAGTTTTCCGTTACCATCTTTATTTTTATAATGGCCATTGTGTTATCACAACAGGTTTCCTTTTTTCTTGAGAAGGATCTGGGATATAACAAATCCCAAGTTCTAGTTGTGGATTCCGTACCCCGGATTTTCTCTGAAAGAGGCTTTCAAAAAATGGAATCCGCCAAGCAGGAATTTCTGCGGTCACCCAGCATTCAGTCGGCATCGTTATCCTGGGGTGCTCCAGGCTTTGGGCTTAGTCCTGTGGATGCCAAAATCTACCTGATTGGCAAGTCGCCTGATGAAGGAATAAGAACCGCTATCAGCTCAGTGGACGAGGACTATCTGAATGTATTTGAAATTGATATGATAGATGGGAAATTCCTGTCGACCAGTGAAGGCCGGATCCCAAATACTATAGTTATTAACAAGGCAGCACAAGAAGACATGCAACTGCAGGTAGGTGATAAAGTGGGTATCCAAAATTTTGGAGATGTTGAATATACCATTATCGGTATTATGGATGATTTTAATTTTGAATCGTTGCACAACACTGTAAAACCGGTTGCTTTTATGCATAACCGTGACTTTAATGCATTCAGGTACTATTCATTCAAATTGAAAAGTGGAAATCTATTGGAATCTGTTCAGGAAATTGAAAAGGTATGGAAGCAGGTGTTCCCGGATGATCCCTTTTCTTATGCTTTTGCTGATGATCGTTTGGAAATGTTATATACCACAGAGCTTCAACTGAAAAAAGGCTCTTCCATGGCTACTGTACTTATGCTGATACTTGTACTTACAGGAGTGTTTGGTATGATCTCGCTTAACGTATCCAAGCGAAAAAAGGAAATTGGCATCAGAAAAGTCCTAGGCGCATCAGTATTCAGTATTCTTGGCTTGATTTCCCGGGAATATATATTAATGTGTGTGATCGCAGTAGGTTTGGGAACACCATTGGCCTATTGGTTTGCCGCTCTATGGTTAGAGAATTTTGCCTTTCAAATCACTTTATCATGGTGGATGTTTGCTCTTCCTTTTGGGGCTGTCTTCCTGATGACGCTAGTTATAGTAGTCTCACATTCACTAATTGCAGCTATGACCAACCCTGTGGATAGTTTGAAATCAGAGTAGTTTATATGAAAACCAAACCAGCCCACCTCCCTCTTTGTTTCTTTCGCTGGTTTTGCCGACCAAGACTCCTGGATTACATTGAAAGTGATCTGCTGGAAGTACGACCGTCGCTATAGAGAACTTAAAAAAACGCAAAGCAGACTGGAAATTTATTGTCGATGCGGTATGCTTTTTAGTCCGGGCATTTAGCAATTCTATTGTAATCTTTTTTGTGCAGCAGTCTCCAATACGTATAATTTTAGGTTTGAGCTAGTACTTAAAATCAGCATACCAAGGTCGGATACTTTTATCCCAGCACAAGACGATTATATTTCATTTACCTTATTCACTTAATTCATAACAGCAAATTGGCGGTAGACATATCAAACAATAAAGGTTTTATGTTTATAGCGTCAGAGGTAGTTCATCGCATCATAGCATATGCTTTTTTAAGAGAGTCATCGAGGATTCAACTTCGATTAGCATAACCAATCACCCTCTCCTTCAGAGCCTGTCCCAAGATTTTAATCCCGAGCGCTTGCAATTTGGGAGCAAGTGATTGGGGAAGGGTGAGGCAGAAGAACCAATTGCACCCGAAAGCTTTACGTGATAGGAAAGGATAGAGAGTAGGGCGAGGCTAATCCAATAAGGCAGTCTGTTTTAGCCTTGGACCCGGATGTGGTCTGATCAAATTACTCCAGTCCTAACAGAAATGTTTCTTCACCCAGTGAGAGAATTTGATTTCCATGCGCGGGTTTTTATATTAGCCGTTTCGTGAATGATCACACTCCAGCTTATACACATACACTATGTGCCTCATTCCATTTTAGTCCATAGCTTAAAAAAAAATTGACAATTAACCCATACACATAACTATAAAAAATGAACAAAAGGGGCCCAATTATCATAATTGAAGACGACATGGACGATCAGCTGATTTTGGTCGAGGTTTTTAAGCAACTGAATTACAGCAACAAACTTATTTTTTTTGAAGATGGTGAAGAAGCCTTGGAATATTTAATTGAGACAGATGTTGAACCATTCTTGGTTCTTTCTGATATAAATATGCCTAAACTGAATGGACTGGAACTACGTGAAAAAGTTCATAACAATGAGGATTTGAGATTAAAGTCCATTCCTTACCTTTTTTTTTCCACAAGTGCAGAACAAAAGCATGTTATTGACGCTTATTCAAGGTCAATCCAAGGATTTTTTGTCAAACCAAACGGTTTTGAAAATCTTAAAAGGATGATGATGAAAATCGTCGAGTATTGGCAAGAGTGCGAATCTCCCAATTATATCAAAAATGCCCAACAATAAATTAATGATTTAGGACTAGTCGATTTGGAAAAAAACTAGTCTACATGATTTGCAAGAGGATCTTAGCTAGAACAAAATAACTTTCGTCTCCGTTCGTGTCGTCACGAACGGTGTAGATTGATTTACTAACCACAATCTCCTGATTGCCACCAATTGTTAGCTCTTCTTTTAGCAAATAGGCTCATTTTTTAGACCGCGTTGTCCCGTAGAATTTTGGGAGCTGGGTAATATTTATCATTCTTCCTGTCAAGAATCCATAAACCAAAACAAGAAATCAATTTCAATTTGCAAAGGATAGTAGGGTAGTGCAAGGCGTCGGGAAATAATTCACATATCATTTTAGCTTTGGACCGATATATAGGATGAGATTTTGGAATTTGCCCTGAGAGTGCCCGGATTTCCAAGATCGAGGACGGGCTTGGTATAGGCGGGAAGTTATTTTATAGTTGGGTGATAGGCAAAAGGCCGCTACTTTCTGAAGTGGGAGGCCCTTTTTGTACCAAGTGTGTATGATATACAATTGATACTATCTAGAAATCCCCAATACCCACCGAACATCAAAAGCATCCGTTAGCTCAATCAGTTTTTGGTCATCCTAATTCCCGTCAACAAGATTCTTTTTATCACCGGTCAGTTTTTCAATAAGCCCCCTTCTTTCTTTCGTGTTTTTGCAGTCTAAAAAAATAGAAATATAGTTCCCCAGTTTTCTTCCTTCGTTGTGCACCAGGTCCGAACCGTGAATGGTTATTCCCTCGGCAAGCAGCGATCCACTCACTACAATTTCCTTATTGGCATGTAATTCCTTTTCAAAAGATTTCACCCGTAATACGCCCCCAAAGCAAGATTGGTAAAAGGTGAGTGCCTTTTTACAATTTCCGGAGAATGTTATAAAAACGGCACTCATTGCTTTATAATTATTATGTGCTATCATATTGGATTAAATCAGGCATCTGGAATTTCAGGTTCAACCAGCTTTATCAATTTCTCTAGGGATTCCTGCCAGCCCAGATAGCACATTTCAGCTGGAATAACATCGGGAATCCCTTCCTGAAACACGTTGAGCTCAGTGCCACATGAGACTTTTTGGAGCTGTATCGTGGTTGTCATTTCCCGGGTAAGCTGGGGTCGTCAAACCTATCGGTGTATTTAATAAGTTCATTGGACTTTATTTCCAGGTATTCGCCCCCAAAGGAATGGCCATTTTCGGTACTGAAATTAATAAAGGTCATTTTAAACGATCCCCCTACTTTAAAATTCATTTCCTGTACGGTACAAAGATAGCCATAAGGAGGAAACCAAAAGGAATTGGTATAGGGTCTGCAAATGCCCGAAATACCTTTTCCGGGCTTGCTTTAATTATCCTATGTAATGAAACTGAGTTGTTTTTCATGGTTTTACTGTTTAGTGAATAATTTGTTTTTTGTTTTTACTTTTTGCCTCCTTTTTCCTGAAACCCACAATCTTTTTAATGAGCTTCTCAGGCAGCGGTTTTTCCATGGGAAGTTGGATGACGGATAGGGACACAACACTAAAGTATAGCGGAATAAATAACTGCCGAAAACAATCAAGAACGCGGGAAAGTACTGTAAATAACAACTAGATCTTAGTAGTGAATGTTCGAAGGGTTGCCCTTCGGGTAATTGTAATCTTTGTACAGATTCGTTTCTTCTATTTATCGTATTACTTCTGATAGAATACTATCGTCTGCCTACAAATTTGCAAAAGAATTTCAGAACGAAGAAAATGAATCACAAAAGTGAAAGCCATGAAAACAACGTTGGCAACACATTATAGAAAAAATGGATGGGTCACTGTAATCGCATAATTCATCGACTTTTAGTATCTTAACCTGTGGACGAAATTAATTTACTCTTTTCACTACCACTAATTTTAAATGCTTCTGTTGCCTCCAAGTTCCATTTTGAAAGGACAGAAAACAAATTATGGACAAGGCACGATGCCTTCACTCGACTAAAGCTGATCAGCAATACAATACAATAAACAGAACAATATTTAAATGCAGTAAGGGTATAAAAACTAAACACTAATCAGATGCCAATTTACATGGACCGCCACGATGTTTCCGAAACAGTTACTGCTGAGAATGTAGCACAGTTACATCAACAAGATTTAAAAATACAACATCTGTATAATTGTAAAGGTTTAACCTATTGGTTTGACGGCAAAAGGAAAACTGCATTTTGTTTAATTGACGCTCCGAATAAAGAGGCAATTAAAATGATGCATGATAAAGCCCATGGTGAAATTCCTCACCGGATAATTGAAGTGGATGACGCAGTAGTAGAATCATTTCTAGGGCGCATTGAAGATCCTGAAAAATCTCAAAAGACGGAATTGAACATTATCAATGATCCTGCTTTTAGAACACTAATGGTGATCGGAATAAAACTGTTATCATTAAAAGGTTCAGCAACTAAAGAATTACCTTCAGTTTTTCAGAGTCATGGTAATGCCATAGTTAAAAAAATAAATACGTTTAATGGAAGTATAGTTAAGCAAAAGTCAGATTACTTTTTAGCGTCTTTTGATTCGGTTACAAATGCAGTTCTGTGTGCTATCAACATTCAAACCATGCTAAATATGACTGTCGAGAACACGTTTTTTTCTGATGTTACTGTAAATATGGGCTTAAGCGCAGGTGTGCCCGTAACTGAAAAGGAAAATATTTTTGAAGATACTATTAAAACAGCAGAACGATTATGCTCCTTTGTTAAAGGACAGATAGTTATAACTCCCGAGGTTAAGGATTTGTATGAAAGCGAAAATTTGAATATTTCCATCGACGAGGAAATTGTGTATGCATTAAGTTTAACGGAGGAGAAATTTTTAAACGTATTTATGGATTATGTTGATAGGGAATGGAGATGTACAACTTTAAATATTGACCGGTTTATTAAAGATTTAGGATATAGTAAATCCAAATTGTACCGAAGCATGATTCCACTAACAGGGAAATCACCCAACACTTTTTTAAAAGAATATCGGTTAAATAGAGCTTTGCAATTATTGAATAATCAAATGCTCAATATTTCTGAAATCGCTTATGAAACGGGTTTTAACAGTCCTGCATATTTTACAAGGGCATTTAAAAAGCAATTTGGTTTATTACCAACAAGTTTCATGAAAGGATCAAAAGCAAATTGAATTAGAGTGAACTGGTTGAATCAATTGTCTTATTCTTTGGGTCAAAAGTGCTGTAGTGTATAGTGAAAATAGTTTTCCTTAGCATAAGGAATTTCTGGTTGGAATTCCAAATCACTACACAAAAGCAAAACTTAAATTGTTCAATATGAAAAATTCAATTAAAAAGATCTGCCTCCTTGTCCCTTGTCTACTTCTTACAATTGCAATGTCGGCACAAACTACAGGGGCTAACGAAGCGGAATTATCGTTGGTTAAAACAGCACAAGATTCCGATTTAAACTGGGGCCCCTGTCCTCCGTTTATGCCTAGCGGATGCGAAATAGCCATTTTACACGGTGATCCGAGTAAAAATAATTTAGATGTTTTTTTTAAAGTGGATGCAAATTCAGAGATCCCCAGCCATTGGCATAACTCTACAGAACGCATGATACTTATTACTGGTGAACTTGAGGTGACATACACAGGGGAAAACCCTCAAATTCTAAAGGCGGGATCTTATGCCTATGGCCCAGCGAAGAAACCTCATACGGCTACTTGTGGTGATGCAGGACCTTGTGTACTTTTTATTGCCTTTGAAGAACCATTGGATGCATTTCCTAAAGATTAAATTGTCTTAGCATACGCTAATTGTACTATAAAAGCCACTAGTACAAATGGCATGTGGTTTTACTTGTTTCTAAGTTTACTTGTTGTCGTACCTAACTTATAACTAGAATTAGTTAGTTAATTCTTTTAATCAGAAAAATTTAATAATAAAAATATGACGAGCTTAATCAAAGATATTTTGGAGCCTGAAATAGAAATATTTGTTTCAAAACTAAGGGGGAAAGTAATAATGCCTTCTGATCCTGACTATAACAATTCCAGAAAAGTGTATAATGGAATGATCGATAAACATCCGGGGATGATTGTAATGTGCGCGGATGTTGCAGATGTTAGTATGCATCCGACAAAACCATATTGATAGTTGAGTCCTGAATGTATAATGTTGCAGGATGAAAAAGACAAGCAACGAAGCGTACTATTCCCTGTTCTGTAAGTGGCAGGA
>NZ_JAXRUT010000059.1:0-6773 GCF_035156405.1 Algoriphagus aurantiacus
TTCCTGCCACTTACAGAACAGGGAATAGTACGCTTCGTTGCTTGTCTTTTTCATCCTGCAACATTATACATTCAGGACTCAACTATCAATATGGTTTTGTCGGATGCATACGAATATAGACCAAAAAGATGGTCGTTCCCACGGGTGAAATGCCTGTGCCGACGAATGACGGCATCCCTTAAGCACGGGGGTAACGCCCCGAAGCCAAGCAAGTGGCAAGCTGGTTTGCCGTGAGGCATGCAGTGAAGTAAGCCAGACTGCGGTGTCTGTACTGACAGCCTGTCCCGCAAGGCGGGAAACATGAACCACAGGCTATGAGGTCGGATGAGGTAACACATGCTGCCGAAGTCCCAACTTCCCCAAAGGGAGGAAGTACCAAAATAGTAGACCTGCCTGCCGGCCTTTAGGTTTGCAAAGGAGAATTATTAGGGAAAATCAGACCCAATGCCTTTCAGGCAGGTGTGGCAGCGATAGGCACAAGGATATTCGTCTTACCGAGAGGACTAAGCGATAAGAAATCTTCCAGCGGAAGATTTTAGCGAGGGGCCAGGATGCAGGGAATGATTGGATATCGTTAACGTCCAAGAGAAGTCAGCCGAAGTCATAGTAGCTATCAGGAACGAGCCATAAGAACTATGGAGGCCTCACAGCATAAGTGAAAGCCTGTCCCGAACTTGATTCGGGAGACTGAACATCTTGTGAAATGAAAACCAGCCTGCAGGCTGGCAGGTTCGATAAGGAGCCTGTGTGTAGCCTTATCTTAAAAGTAATGGAAAGGAATAGCTGGTGTAAAGAGCGACTATTCTATGCTTGATGAACCGCCGTATACAGCCTGTCCCGATTCATCGGGAAGACCCGTACTGCCTGTCCCGAGAATCGGGATACGGTGGAGTGAGACCTGTGCGCCGTGGCGTAGACGGCCTCGCTAACTTAATAGTTAGCGAGGCCGTCTACTCATTATGTCAAATTAATTATGTAGTTCAAATTCATTTGCGACAAAGTCGATACCATTGTTCATTTGCTTTCAAAATTTTATAGATTGCCTCTGGTTCATCCGCAGCAGGTTCCACATGAGTTATCGCCCAATTGGGAAAGCACATTTCAATTTCTTTACGACTTGCTCCGCTTGGCAAAAAGGCTCGCCATTTGGGGTCCCATACAAGTAAAAGTATTGTCGCGTCTTGAGCAGCAATATTATTTATTGCCTTTCCCATTGCAATTCGTTGTAAACTATTCAATCCATGGAAAGTTCCGGTGTCTAAAAGTAATTTATAGCCGTTTCCAATTTTGTGAAGTTCGGTTACATCATCCTTAACAAGTTTGACATTCACACTTTCATTTTTTATACGCTCTTCAGCTCGTTGCAGTGCTTTATCAACTATGTCAACACCCGTAACATCCCACCCTCGTTGTGCCAAACTGATTGCCCATATACCACTACCGCAACCAATATCGAGCGCTTTGCCATAAGGAGCAGTTTTGCCACTTTCTTCTCGCTCGAAGATCTTTGTGATTTTCTCGACAAATGGATTGTGGCGTTCAGCATCCTCCCAGGGGTGAAAGCCAATTGAATATGCAAACTTGTAATTCATGGTAATTTATTTTAGTTAATACAAAATTATTGAAATGCTGTCTGTTTTTTAATTCTGACTAACGGTTGGTATAAAGTGCGTTTCACTGCATTTTATAGAGTGTTGAAACAAGCTTTTGCTTTTTGAATAAACTATCGAACACGGCCTATAAGGGTGGTTAACCTATCCACTAGGCTATTAAGTTCATCTATAATGGCCTGGGCCTTATCTGCTGCTCCTGCTAGTTCATTCATAGCGTTTCTCCATGCTATATTACCAGGACTCGTTTGCCAATCCATATCTGAAATTCCACCTTTCATGCCCCATACGGACATAACATCCCATTCCCCGGAGCTAATTTCCAATACCATTTCTGGTCCACCTCCTGTTTTTAGCGAAGCCTTGAGATGGTAATTATTGATTATTTCAAGTGCCCTGTCGGATTTACCGGGTTTGTAATCAGTATAAGTAATTCTCTTCCACTGGGGATTATCATACTTTTTTGGTTGTGTTTGTGCGGAAACAAGTGTCGATGAACAAAGAAACAACACCATTAAAATGCTGATTGAATAATTTTTTTCATAATTATTGGGTTTTAGTGATTTATTGAAAAACCAATCTGGGCATTGTGGTAAGAACTTCCAAATCATCAAGGAGTATTGTAGAATTTAACACACGGCCAGGAAGGCCAATTGCTATGCTATCTTCAATCCTGAGGTCTAAGATCATTGTATATAATGAAAACACTTAATAAAAAACCTACCCTTTTGAGGTAGGTGATTCTTTCTGTCACTGAAAAGTAAACACCAGAGATTCTCCTTGTATTACAATTTCTGTACTTCCATTAATACCTGTTTGAAGTCGGCCTCCCTAATCTTAAATTAATAAAAGGAAATGTGCTGGCTCGTGAAAGTTAGACTTTCAATTCTTTGTCCAGGACAAAAACTTTAACGGTTTCGCGCTTGACGCCATCAAATGCCATAGCTTCCGCGGTAGCAGGGGAATTAAATATTTCCATGTATTTGTTCAGGTCTGACGTCTCACCGCAAATAGCAACTTCATTGGTTGCCGTTGTGGTAAATTCCAACTTAGTGATGCTCATTGCCTGAAATAAGTCTACATGAGATCGAAAACCTGCCTCCCATTTAGCAGAATCTTCAACTTGGCCGGTGATTAATACTTTTGTCATGGTGGTTTGTTGTTTGGTGAATTATTAAGTTACTAAAAACGGTTGGCTTTCGCTAGCATTAGCGAATCCATTTGAGGAGTAGCTGGTGCTTTTCATTAACAATGACACCATTTATTTCACCATTCCGATCGTTCTCCCATGGCGATCTGTATCCATTTCCGAACCCTATCAGTCTTCCCAAAAACATAACCAGCCTGAAACTCTTTAGCAACATTCCCAAAATCCTGTCCTTTCTCCGGGAATCAACTTTTCAAATTCTTTTTGTAAATCTGTTCAACGGATCGGCGTGTAAACGCCATGAGGGTGAAAGAATTCAAATAACATCCTTAAGATAGCTAATTAGGGTAAGATTTAAGCTGGCTATGTTAGTGAAATCTGACCTGGTTGGACTGGTTATTTGAATTATGGGTGGAACCCGTAAGCGTTCCAAATCAACTTTTTCCCGACCGGCATTGAGTTTACACGTTGTTGATTTGTCGCCACCTTCCGTCTCGTTGGTTTTATAAAACTTTATTCTAACCCTTAAAACAAAAAACTGGCAAGGATTTATTCCCTGCCAGTTTCTCGATAATGCAACCGCTTAATCGACTTCGCTCAGCACAAGTCGAGGTAATTTTTAAATAGTTAATGCCGAAAGCTTTCGGGATAGGTGGTGTGAGATGCGCACCTCGTCGGAGAAATCTGGCGAGGCCGTCTATTCGATTGTGCTCAGTTTCTATTAACATGTAATTTGTTTATATTCGGTTGATTAAACTATTTTGATATTTTCAGTCCAAGGACTATGCATATGAACAGATTATTACCGTGCATTACTTTTGTTATAACTCTACTCGCTTGTAGTCCATCAAAGGACAAACGGCCCAATATTTTGTTGGTTGTTGCCGATGATTTGGCATTTACAGATTTAGGTTCGTTTGGTGGCGAAATCGAAACACCTAATTTAGATGCACTGGCAGCATCAGGAGTAAGACTCACTCAGTTTTATGTCGCTCCGACTTGTTCTCCAACTCGTTCTATGTTGCTGTCTGGAACCGATAATCATCTTGCTGGTCTTGGAAATATGGCTGAAGAACTTCGGGAGAATCAGCAAGCAAATCCGGGGTACGAAGGATTCTTGAATTATAGAGTAGCGGCACTCCCTGAATTACTTCAAGATGCCGGATACCACACTTATATGGCTGGTAAATGGCATTTGGGTATGACGACAGAAACCAGCCCTGGAGCCAGAGGGTTTGAACACTACTTTAGTTTACTTCAGGGTTGCGCGGGTCATCTGAATCAGATGCCTTGTGTAGGACCTGGTCTAGCTGTATATGAAGAAGATGGGGAACGTGTTAATTTAACTGAGGACTTTTATTCCACACGTATGTATAGCGAAAGAATGATTGATTACTTGGAGAATCGTCCTGATGATGGAAAGCCTTTTTTTGCTTATCTGACTTATACAGCACCACATTGGCCCCTACAAGCCCCCGAAGAGTCTATAGCAAAGTATCTTGGTAAGTATGATTCTGGTTATGATATTTTACAAATATCTCGATTTGAAAAGATGAAGAAACTCGGATTAACTGCTCCTGGCATGAAACTAGTAGAACGAATTCCTACCGAAACAGCTTGGAATTCTTTGAATGAGGAAGATAAAAGAATTGAAGCTCGAAGAATGGAAATTTATGCTGCTATGGTTGACGATTTGGATCGCTATCTTGGTGCGGTTCTAGAG
The DNA here is from genome assembly GCF_035156405.1 of Algoriphagus aurantiacus. Lineage (NCBI taxonomy): Bacteria > Pseudomonadati > Bacteroidota > Cytophagia > Cytophagales > Cyclobacteriaceae > Algoriphagus > Algoriphagus aurantiacus. The sequence goes on from NZ_JAXRUT010000059.1 coordinate 4,481, forward strand.
TCCCTCAAACGAAGTGGCGACTTTGAAAATACACTTATCGTCTTCATGTCTGACAATGGGCCTGAAGGTGCACATTTGGATATAGGGTGGGATGCTCTTGGTGAATGGGTCGATCAATGCTGTGACAACAGTTTGGAAAACATGGGGGCGGCAAACTCATATCTATGGCATGGTCCTAATTGGTCTAGAGGGGGGGTGCCTCCTTTTCGCATGTTCAAGGGCTTTACCACTGAAGGAGGCATCCGAGCTCCGGCAATTGTACATTATCCTAAAGTCATACCTGGTGGATCGATTGAAGGTTCAATGGTCACGGTTATGGATGTTTTGCCTACTATCTTAGAACTTGCGGAAATAAAACACCCCAATACATATAAGGGAAAGGAAATATTACCGCTCCGAGGTTCGTCGATGTTGTCATTGTTGAAAGGTGATAGTGAGTCCCTACATGGTGAAGATTATTCAATGGGCTGGGAGTTATTTGGCCGTAAGGCAATCCGTCAGGGTGATTGGAAGATCGTATTTGAACCTTCAGGTATTCCCTGGAAGCCGAATGATCCAAATGTGATTGTTGACCAGTGGCGGTTATATAATCTTTCATCTGATCCAGGAGAACAAATTGATTTGGCAGCACAAGAACCTGAAAGATTGACCGATCTTATTACTCAATGGGAAATTTATGTAAAGGAAACAGGAGTAATAGTTCCGGACTATGAGGCAGGCTATGCACATTAATTGAGCACAACGGCAAAGTATAAGCGTAGTGCGGGATTAGAAGCACTTCACTTTCGGTTTAACCTTATGTTCGTTAATATTCAATTCGTTTAAATTTAGCATTTTCGCCCGCATTAAGCTTATATAATGTTGACAACCGTTATTTATTTGATTCAATTTGTAATTGCTCTCGAACATAGTCGTTAAGTTCGGATTTATTTGTCCCAAGGTGTTTTTCAATCGCACTGTAATAGTCTTCATCAGTTTTTCCACTCGACATAAACTCTTTGAGCAGACTCCAACCACCTTTGTCCAATATTTTCTTGGCTATTAGTCCACCCAAAACATAATGATAAGAAGTTTCGCCATCCAAATTTGTTAGCTTGAGCATATCATCTAGGTCTATTTCAGGATGTTTCTGTAAATAGATATTTGTCCGTTTTATATGCCAATCCAAGCTTTTTCCACGGCTTCCACCCAATAAAGTCGCTACTCCTTCGGAAACCCAAAAATGCTTGTTTGGAAAGTGTTCGTCTATTTGAACGTGGAAAACTTCGTGAGGATAATATTCTCCCAAACCGCCACAATAGACTTTGTCGTCAGTTGCTTTACCACTAGGTTTTGACTGTCCGCCCATACCAATGTAATAATCGAGTCCTTTTAGTGCTTGAATTTCATCATAGTCGTCAGCGAGATAATATTCAAGTGGTTTTGGCTTGACACCAAAATTTTTACAAATCTCTTGTATAAAATCATTAAGTTTTTGAGCTTTTTGGTAGTCAAACTTATGGTATGTCGGATAATAGAAGTCCACAACACCAACGGTTGTGCAATTCCAATCTTGTTTATTTACAGTCAAAGCATTGAATAATTTGAACTCTCCGTTTTTCATTTTTGCGATATAGTTTGCTATTGCTAAAACGTATGGGCTACCATCTTCTTTGCAATAGGAAAATTGGGCTTTAATTTGACAGATTTCATTTCTGAATTTTACACTCAAAACGTGAACTGGAAACCCCATATAAAGTGAAGGCTGAAATTCGCTTTCCAAGAAGTCGTAGTTCTTATGTTTCTGTTGCTCTTCAATATTCCAAAATGCATTTTTTTCTTTATTTTGGGGATTTGAAGCCAAGTAGTTTTCAAAAAGCATCATTACCTTTTTAGTTTCAACATCTGCTGTATCAACAATGTGGTTATATGTTACCTTTTGTCCAAAAGCTTGAAAGCTCAGAAAAAGTAATATTATGATTTGTAGTAGTTTCATTTTAATGGTTGCCAACGTCAGTTCGTCTAAAAACCTTCCGGTTGGTAAAATTGCAGCCTTCCAGCTTTTCATTTTCTTTGATTTCAAGCCGCTTTCGGTAAATACCCAGAGTTAAAGGCTAAAATCCGTGTTTTATATTCCGGTGTCTTTGGGGCATCTAAAAGGTCCATCACAGCCAAAAAACAGCGCCAAAGTGCTTTCAGATATGCTTTGAGTACTTCCGGCCCTACCAAGTTAAAGATTCTACGCAGATTGTAGGCAGTGAAGATCAGGCCTACGTCTGAACTTGCTCTGTCCATTCCTTTTTTGGTGATGATG